>CACWHX010000004.1 GCA_902760845.1 Oscillospiraceae bacterium | reverse complement strand
TCTATGCGGTAGGAGCTAATACCAATCCACAGCATCCTCTGCATTGTAGCACAGACCTTGGAGAGGGTCTATAAACACTACTACTCTATAATACAAGGAACATGAAACATGAACAGAAAACATATCGCCGTCATATTCGGCGGATGCTCCCCGGAGCACGGCGTTTCCCTCGCCTCCGCCGCCGGTATCCTGCAGCACCTGGACCGGAGCCGGTTCCTGCCGGTCCTCATCGGGATCACCAAGCAGGGCGACTGGTATCTATTCGAGGGCGACGTGTCGCGAGTCGCGGACGGCTCGTGGGAGCGCGGACGCTGCACGCCGGCCTGTCTCTCCCCGAACCGCGGCAGGCACGAGCTCTTGGTGTTCCGGGAAACCGGCGTTGCGCACATCCCCATCGACGCCGCCTTCCCCGTCCTGCACGGCAGAAACGGCGAGGACGGCACCGTGCAGGGCCTTTGCGAACTGGCCGGGATTCCCCTTGCCGGCTGCGGCACGCTCGCCTCCGCCCTGTGTATGGACAAGGACCGCGCGCACAAGCTGGTATCCTTATCCGGCGTGCGCGTGCCAAATTCCTGCGTGCTCCACACCGGAGACGACGCGCAGTTTGCCGAAAAGGCCGCGGAAGCGCTGGGCTATCCGCTGTTTGTAAAGCCGGTCAAGGCCGGGTCCTCCTTTGGCGTCGCGCGGATCACGGCTCCCGACGCGCTGGGCTCCGCCGTGGAAGCGGCGTTTTACTATGACGACCGCGTCTTGCTGGAGGAGGCAATCCCGGGCTTCGAGGTGGGCTGCGCCGTCATGGGCGGCGATCAGCTGACGCTTGGCGAGCCGGATGAGATCGAGCTTGCCGGCGGCTTTTTCGATTATACGGAAAAGTATAACCTCATCACCTCCAAGATTCATGTCCCGGCCCGCATCCCGCCGGAAAAAGCCGCGGAGATCAAGGCGGCGGCGCGCACGATCTACCGGGCGCTGGACTGCCGCGGCTTCGCGCGGGTGGACATGTTCCTGACGCCGGACGGCGAGATCGTATTCAACGAGGTCAACACGATCCCCGGCTTCACGTCGCACAGCCGATTCCCGCTCATGATGCAGGCGGCCGGCATGTCGTTCGACGCGGTTATTGCGCGCATCATCGACGCGGCGCTGGAGGCATAAGGAGCATTCTATGAATATCAGAGAACGCTTGACTGACTATTCGCGCGGGAATGATCTGCGCCGGTTCTGGCGGCTGTACCGCGCGCAGAGAAGGGCCAGGACCCGCCTTTCCCGCGACATTCTGACCTTTTTGATGAGCCGGTCCGCGCACCGGCACGGCGGGTATATCGGCCCCGGCGCGGTGATCGAGGGCGTCCCCTCCCTGCCGCACGGCCTGCACGGCATTTTCATTTCCCGCTATGCCGTTGTCGGCGCCAATTGCCGCATCTACCAGAACGTCACGATCGGCGAGGTCAATTTCAAGGCCCCGACCATCGGCAGCGGATGCCTGATCGGCGCGGGCGCCGTCATCGTCGGAGATGTCAAAATCGGAGACAACGTGCGGATCGGCGCGGGTGTCGTCGTCAGCAGCGATGTGCCGGACAACTGCACAGTCGTCTCCCAGCCGCCGCGTGTGCTGGAAAGGACGTGATGCACATGGCAGAGTTGGCCTCTCATGGGCGGGCCTGGATCGAACTCAGCATGGACAACCTCCGCCACAACGTCGAGGCGCTGCGCGCGCTGCTGCCGCCGGGCTGCGAGCTGATGCCGGCCGTCAAGGCCAACGCCTACGGGCACGGCGCCGTGCCGATCGCACGCGCGCTGAATGAGATGGGCGTACAGGCTTTTTGCGTCGCGGCGGCGTCCGAAGGGGTCGCGCTGCGGGAAAATGGGATCCAGGGCGAAATTCTGATTCTGGGCTACACCTGCCCGGAAAACTTCGCGCTGCTGCCGCAGTATGATCTGACGCAGGCCGTTGTGGACTATGACTACGCGAAGCTGCTGAACGCTTTCGGGCAGCGCGTCAAGGCGCATATCGCCGTGGACACCGGGATGCACCGGCTCGGCGAGCGGTATGCGCACTTTGACCGCATCCTTGCCATGCTTCAGATGGAGCATCTCGATGTTACCGGCATCTTCACGCATCTCTCCGCAAGTGACAGCGAAAGTCCGGAGGACCGGGCCTTCACCGCCGGACAGGCTGCGGCCTGGCGCGGTCTGATCAGCCGACTAGGCCGGTACGGCTATGCGCCCAGGGCGCACATCCTCAGCAGCTATGGACTGCTCAACTACCCGGAATATGGCGGCGCATACGCGCGCGTCGGCATCGCGCTTTACGGCGTGCTGAGCGAGCGCGCGGACCTGGCCCGCTGCCCTGTGGAGCTGCGGCCCGTGCTCTCTGTCCACGCAAGGGTGGCACTGGTCAGAACGCTGTTCCCCGGCGAGAGCGTGGGCTACGGTCTGGCCTATCGGGCGGCGCAGCGCCGGAGGATCGCCATCCTCACGATCGGCTATGCCGACGGTCTCCCCCGAAGTCTGTCCTGCGGCCGCGGCAGCGTGCTGCTCCACGGCCGCGAGGCCCCGATCATCGGGCGCATCTGCATGGATCAGACCCTGATCGACGTCACAGACATTCCGGATGTGCAGAGCGGAGACGACGCCGTGGTCATCGGGCAGTCCGGCGAGCGGGAGATTTCGGCCTACACGCTCGCGGAGGCAGCCGGGACGATCACGAACGAAATCCTCAGCCGCCTGGGCGCCCGGCTGAGCCGATCCGAGGAGCCGGCCGCACGGATCGCATCGCTTCAATAAATCACAAAGCAGGGATAGAATCCACAGGAGGGTTCTATCCCTGCTTTGCCGCTTTTCTGAATGACTGTCCGCCTATGTTTCTCATTTAGTGATATAAATTGTCCAAAAAATCCGAACAGACCCTCAGAATATAACATGCTATAATAGGATTCAGAACGCGCGCAAAGGACGTCAGAGAATGAGCGCGTCTGTTGAAAGGTGGTTTGGCGGATGAAGGTGGAGCAGTTGGAGCAATTGATTAAAATCGTGGAAAGCGGCAGCATGAACGAGGCGGCCAAGGATCTTTATCTCGCGCGCTCGTCGCTTTCCACTTCTATAAAAAACCTGGAGGATGAACTGGGCGGTGGAATTTTCAGCCGGCACTCCAAGGGCGTCAGTCTGACGCCGTTCGGTGCGACGGTGTACAATCAGGCGTGCGAAATTTGCAGCCGCATCCGCTATTTGCAGCGCGTTTCTATCGGCGACGATAAAAAACGGCTCTCCATTGCGAGCATGTACTGTTCGATGGCAAACGATGCGTTTGCCGTCCTGCTGAGCGAACACATTCACGAGCGGCTGGAGGCGTCGATCGAAGAGTTTTCGCTCAGCCAGGTGATCGAATCCGTCCGGGAAGGGCTGTGCGAAATCGGGATCATCACACTGTTTTCCGACAGCGAGTGTGTCACGCTGCGAAAGCTGGCTGATGAGAATCTCGAATATCATGAAATCGCGCAGCGCACGCTCGGTGCGATGGTTGGTCCCCGCAACCCGCTCTATCACACCGAGCTGTCGTTTATCAATCTGAAGGACCTGTGCAATTACCCGCACCTGGAAAACTACGCGACCCCAACCGATCACGCATGGGAGCATCGCGTTCTTCCGGCGGCGCAGTATCGCGGCCGCTACGTCGTCAGCGACCTGGGGCTGGCGCTGCGGCTGGTCGCGGATACCGACGCTGTCATGATCGACGCGCATGATCGTGAGATCTACCACGATCTTTACGCAAAGAGCGACTACAAATTCATTCCCATCAACGATTACCCGCGCTGTAAAACAGGCTGGATCAAGTGTAAGGGGCTTGAATTGTCGCCCATCGCGGAGAAGTACATTGAAATTCTGACGGATTAAGCCGCGCTTGCAAATTGAGAATGTCGAAGCAACCGCATCGGGAGTCGTTTTCAAACGGCTCCCGATGCGGTTTTATTCGCTTTTTTCATCGCATTCTGTTCGAAAAACGATAATGTCTCTTTTTTTGACGCATCTGCAACGAAAAGCGGAACGACCACGCAAATCGGAAGTATGCTATGCTTTTTTCAGCAAAACAGACGTGTCTTTGCAAAAAGGAATATCGTGTGTAAAAAAGCATCGCATTACGGAGGAAAATGAATGTGAAAGTTCCAAATTGCACACAAATCGTCGCGCGCGACAGGCGCGTCATCGCGCCATGTCAGCGCCTTTCCTATTATCCACTGGCAATCGAAAAGGTTGAGGGCGCCGTAATTACGGACGCCGACGGCAATGAATACATTGACTTTCTGTCCAGCGCCTCTTCGCTGAATCTCGGCGGGCAGCATCCAGCTGTGACAAAGGCGATTCATGAGCAGGTGGATCGTTTTACGCAGTACGCCGTCGCCTACACCTACAACGAAAAGACGGTGGAATATGCCGAACGACTCACATCGGTTTATCCCGGCGGCGTCAAAGCAAAGATCGCTTTCGGCAACTGCGGCTCAGACGGAAACGACGCCGCCATAAAGTTCTCCCGCGCCTTCACGGGCAGGACCAAGATGATTGTTTTCCAAAACGGCTATCACGGCAACACCTATGCCTCGTCCACCATGACGACATGCTCAGAGAAAATGCATCAGGGCATCGGACCGATGATGCCTGATATTTATGTCTTCCCGTTTTTCGGCGTCGATGTGGACGACTCGACCTGCGAGCGGGAGTGCCTTGCCGCGCTTGAGCGGGCGTTGGCCTCCTATCTTCCGGCGGAGGAAGTCGCGGCGGTCGTTATTGAGCCCATCCAGGGCGACGGCGGTATGCTTCCGGCGCACCCGATCTTCATGAAAAAGCTCCACGCGCTCTGTAAAGCCAACGACATTCTCTTCATCAGCGAGGAGGTGCAGCAGGCGTTTTACCGCACGGGCAAGTTCTTTTCCATCGAACATTACGACATCGTACCGGATGGTATCATCATGGGCAAGTCTATCGGCGGCGGCCTGACGCTCGGCGCGTTCATGGCACGCGAGGAGATCATGGACTGCCTCCCCGCCCCGGCGCATCTGTTCACGCTGGGCGGCAATGCGCTTGCGTGCGCAGCGGGCAGCGCGGCGTTCGACGTCTACCAGTCTGAAGAATTTCAGGCCATGCTGCGCGAGCACATCGAAACGCTTGAGGCTGAAGCGGCGGCACTGCGCGCGCGGCACCCCGATATGGTACAGTTCGTGCGAAACGTTGGTATGTCGATGGGCATCGGTGTCTGCGACCCGACGAACGGCGGCTCCAAGGCGGCAAATAATGACGCCACGTTCAAGGTTTTGTTCCGCGCCTACGAAAGGGGGCTGATCGTGATTTCTCTGGCGGGAAACATCCTGCGCGTTCAGCCACCGTTGGTCATTACGAGCGAACAGATTCGCAAGGCGTTTCAGATCATCGGAGACGCGATGGACGATTTCAAGGCAGGAACCATTCCTGACGACGTTTTCGCGTATCGCGCGGGCTGGTAGTACGGCAATCACCGCGGCAGCGGTTTGCATACGTTCGTAATCGGCGAGACGCACCGGCGGGCGGAGGATGACAGGCGGTTCTATCAGATCTCCGCGCGCGGAGGAGACGCGGTGCCGTTGCGGCAAACGAGAGAGGAGCATGTGTATGGAAACCAAGAAAAAATTTGGACTGTTCCGGTATTTGGTGCCGGGCTTTCTGTTCCAATCCGTCGTCATTGGCGGCGGCTACGGCACGGGCAATGAGATCGCGCAGTATTTTGGCGTGCATGGCATAAAGGGCGGTCTGATCGGCATGGTCGTGACCATGCTTGTGTGGGCCATTCTGGCCGCGATCACATTTGAGTTTTGCCGCGTATTTCAGACATTTGACTACAACTCCATGAGTCGCCAGCTGCTCGGCAAGGTCGGTATCCTGTATGAGATCTGCTACATCATCCTGATGCTCATCGTCCTCGGCGTCATCAACGCCACTGCGAGCAGCATGATCGAAAGTCTCACCGGCTGGACCGGCTGGACCGGTGTCATCATTCTTTCGCTTGGCATCATCTATCTTATCCTGCGCGGCACCGAGACCATCGAGAAGGTTCTCTCCTTCTGGTCCTATGTCTTATACGTCGTGTACGCGCTGTTCATGATTATCTGCTTTGTGAAATTCAGCTCCGCGATCAGCGCGGCGTTCTCTGCCGGTACAGGTGAATACACCGGCTCGTTTGTGAACGCCGCCGGAGAGACCGTCTCCCAGACGGTCGGCGGTCAGAGCATCGGCAGCGCCGTCGTGGACGGCTTTAAGTACTCGTTCTATAACCTCGGTATCATTCCCGCCATCCTTTACACCGTACGCGCGTGCGAGACGCGCAAGCAGGCAGTCGTATGCGGGCTGCTCGCCGGCGCCATCGGTGTCATCCCGGCAGTACTGCTGCTGTTTGCCATGGGCGGCATGCTGCCCGAGGCGGTCTACAACGCCACCAACAATAGCACGGCCGTTTCCGCAATCTTCGGCAAGATCAACATGCAGTGGCTGTTTGTCATCTTCGAGATCGTCCTCTTCGGCACGCTGATCGAGACCGGCTCCGGCTTTATCAAGGCGGTGGACGACCGTATTGAGATCGCCGCCGGCAAGGGCGGCAGGGAATCGCCGAAATGGATGCGGCCCGTCGTGGCCGTCGGTCTGACACTCGTTGGCGTCGCGGTCTCCACCTTCGGCCTGACCGCGTTGATCGCCAAGGGCTACGGCACGATCTGTTGGGGCTTCCTGATTGTCTACGTCATCCCGATGATTTCTATTGGCGTGCACAAAATCAGCAGGCATAAGAACAACGAGGCCACCTGATCTCCATGCAGGGGCGGCATTTTCAGAACCGCGATGCCGCGCCTGCAATTGAGATAAACCCCTGTTTCCAGCCCGCGCGCTGTAGAACGAACTCTGCAGCGCGCGGGCGTTTATGATTCTTGATTCTTACCGCTTTTGCAGCCGGTGTGCGAGCGGTTCGTCGCTCTCGGCGAGGATTGTTTGGTACTCTGTGTAGAGAACCATGCCCGGCAGCGCTCCGGACGGTTTTCGTACGCATCGCGCCATCGTGTAGTCCACGGGCGTTTTTCCGCCGCCGCGCGCCTGCGAGAAATAGACCGCGAGCGATGCCGCCTGCGCAAGCGTCTGCTCATCCGGCGTGCTGTCCCGCGCGCGGATGATGACGTGCGAGCCGTGAATCTTCTGCACATGCAACCAGATATCCGTCCGGCGGGCGATTCGGTGCGTCAGCTCGTCGTTTTGCGTGTTGGAGCGGCCGACGAGAATCTCATAGCCGGAGTCGGAGACGAACCGCAGCGGCGCGCGCGGCTGCGATTTTTCCCGTTTCGAGGCCTTCTCCCGCCGGAGATAGCCGGCCGCGCGCAGCTCATTGCGAATCTCCGCGAGGTCCTGCTCGCTCCCGGCGCGCTGAAGCTCGTCCAGCACGCTGTCGAGATAGCGCAGGCTCTGCTCCGCCTCCGCGATCAGCCCGGTGAGATGCCGCTCGGCGGTCTTCGCCTTCTGATACCGCTTATAGAGCGCCGCGGCGTTTTGCTGCGGCGTTTTCAGCGGGTCGAGCGGGATTTCGACCTCCGGGCAGCCGTCGGCATAAAAATCCTCCGCGCACAGGACGCAGTCGCCCTTTTTCATGCGATAGAGATTCGCGGTAATGAGATCGGCCTTTCGCCGCAGCGTCTCGCGATCCGCGCTGCGGCGCAGCTCCTCGCGCTGCAGCGCCAGCTTCTTTGCCGTGCGGTCGCGCGTGGTCCTGACCGTGCGCGTAAGCGCCTGTGAGCGGCGGCGCATGGCCTCCGCTCGATCCCGGCGGAGATAAAACTCGTCCAGCAGCGCCGAAAAGCTCTCCCGCACGCTGCACGTGAGCGCGCCGCCATACTGCCGGATGGGCAGAAAGCTGAAGTCCTTCGGCTTTTCCCCGTCAAGCAGCAGGACCGGCTCCAGCTCACCGGCTGCGACGCGGGCAACCAGCGCGTCCAGCTGCGCGAGCAGCGCCGCGCGCCGCTCGGACGTCATGGTCTCAAAGCGCGGGCTGGCGTCTCCAAACGCGCGGTAGCAAAGCTCCCTGCACAGCAGCGGCGAGAGCCCGGAAAACGTGTGCAGCAGCCATTGATCCAGTGCCGCGCCCGGTTCCGCCGCGTCAAGCAGCGCCGCGCGCGTCTCCGGCGCGGTGTCAAACAGCGCGGGCTTATCCTGGCGCGGCGGCAGGCGGTATCGCATCCCCGGCAGGATCGGCCGCGTCTCGCTCATGGCGGTATCCACGCGGCGCATGCAATCGAGAATCACGCCGTCCGGCCCCACCAGAATGATGTTGGACTGTCGGCCAAGCATCTCCGTCACGAGCTGCTTTTGCACGGGCGTTCCAAGCTCGTCGCGCGTATCCAGATGCAAAATGAGCATCCGCTCATCGTGCGGCTGCTCCACGCGCGCAATGCGCGCGCCGGTCAGATGCTTGCGCAGGAGCATGCAGAACATGGGCGGCTCCGCCGGATTTTCAAAACGCCCCTCGGTCAAGTGCACGCGCGCGCTGCCGACGCCGCCGTGCAGGAGCAGCTTCCCGCTGCCGCCCGGCATCCGCAGCGAGAGCAGCAGCAGATCGCGCTCCGGCTGCTGCACCTTGTCGATCTTCGCACCGGTGATCCGCGCGGAAAGCTCCCGCGTCAGCCCGGTCAGAAACACAGCGTCCAGCGGCATGTCACAGCACCTCCGCAAGCAGGTTGAACAGCGTGCAAAGTCGCTCGGCCCTTCCCTGCAGCCAGAGCCAGCCAAAGAGCGCCTCCAGCCCGGTCGCTGCGTGATATTCCGCGACGGCGGCGCGCTGCGGAATGGCGTTCACCTTCGCGTTACGGCCGCGCTTGTAGACGGCAAGCTCCTCCTCCGTCAGCGCGGGAAGAACCGCCCCAACCGCCTTGGCCTGCGCCGGGGCGTTCACGCGGCGCACCGTCTCGCGGTGAAGCTCATGCGCCGCGGTGACGCCCGCCTGCGCGAGCGCCGTGCGCATCATGAGCTCATACACCCCATCCCCGATATGCGCCAGGGCAAGCACGCTGAGCGTGTTTACCTGCTCCGGCGGCATTTCCGGCAAAAAGGCCGAAACGGCCTGATATACAATTGTGCCGACGGGGCGGTTTTCAGGCCGCCCCGTTTTGGAATCATAGTTCATCCTCGTCTTCCTCTTCGTCCGACGCAAACTCCATCTGCGTCTGCAGTACCTCGCCGGGCGCGGTGCCCTGAACGTACTGCATCTCCTGCCACTGTTGCTTTGTAATGAGGATCTTGCGCGGCTTCGAGCCCTCGAACGGCCCGACCACGCCCATTTCCTCCATCTGATCGACCAGACGCGCCGCGCGCGAATACCCGAGCTTCAGCCGGCGCTGCAGCATGGAAACCGACGCCTGATTCGTCTCCAGAATGACGTCCACCGCCTGCGGCAGCAGCTCGTCATAGTCGCTGCCCTTTTCCGTCGGAGCGCTGTCGCCGCCGGATTTTTCATCATTCTTCGCGGCGTTCTGCTCCACCTGGGCGAGAATATCATCGCTGTACTGGGCCTCGGAGTTCTGCTTGATAAAGTTGATGACCTCCTCGCGCTCCTCGTCGGAGACGAACGCGCCCTGCACGCGCAGGGGCTTGCCGATGCTGATGGGCGAATAGAGCATGTCGCCGTTGCCGATCAGCTTTTCCGCGCCCTGACTGTCCAGAATGATGCGGCTCTCCAGCGCCGAGGAGACCGAGAGCGCAATGCGGCTCGGAATGTTCGCTTTCATCAGCCCGGTGATGACATCCGCCGAGGGGCGCTGCGTCGCGATAATCAGGTGCATGCCGGCGGCGCGGCCCATCTGCGCCACGCGGCAGATGCTCTCCTCTACTTCTTTGGCCGCGCAGAGCATGAGATCGGCCAGCTCGTCGATGACGATGACGACCTGCGGCAGCGTCTCGCCGTCAGGGTCGGCGCGCTGCAGCTCGTTGTACGACGCGAGATCGCGCACCTGCGATTCAGAGAACAGGCGGTAGCGCTTCAGCATCTCCACCACCGCCCACTGCAGGGCGCCGGCGGCCTTTTTCGGATCGGTCACAACCGGAATATAGAGATGCGGGATGCCGTTATAGACGCCAAATTCCACCATCTTCGGGTCGATCATAATCAGGCGCACCTCGTCCGGCGTCGCCTTATATAGCAGGCTCAGAATGAGCGAGTTCATGCACACCGATTTGCCCGAGCCGGTCGTGCCGGCGATGAGCATATGCGGCAGCTTGGAGATGTTGCCGATGATGTTGCTGCCGCTGATGTCCTTGCCGACGGCGAAGGATACCTTTGACTTGGCATTGCGAAACTCCTGCGTGTCGATGATATCGCGCAGGCGCACCATGCTCACGACCTTGTTCGGCACCTCGATGCCGACGGTGGAGATCTTGTCCGGCACCGGGGCAATGCGCACGTTTTCCACGCCGAGCGCCAGCGCAAGGTCCCCGGAGAGGTTCGTGATCTTATTGAGCTTCACGCCCGCCTCCAACTCCAGGTCGTAGCGCGTCACGGTGGGGCCGCGCGTAATATCCCGGATGGCGGCGTTCACGCCGAAACTCGTGAGCGCAGTGTCCAGCCGCTCGCGGTTGAAGCGAATCTCCTCCGTGGCGTCCGCCTGGCTGCGAGTGCCGGCGCGCAGCAGGCCGACCGACGGAAACTGATACTGGGCGTGGTCGGCGTTTTCGCTCTCGATGGCGGCCGTGATTACCGCCGCCTCTGAGGCGGCGTCCTCCGCCGAAACCCGTCTTGCGGCCCGGGCGCTGCTTACCAGCTCGCCCTCTGAAGAATCCGCCACGGTGACGCCCGCGAGATCGGCCGCCTCCTCCACGGAGAGCGGCGCGACGCCGCGCGTCTCCGCGCCGGTACCCTTCGCGTTCTTTCTGCGCACGGGGGAAAGCGGCTCCAGGGGCTCGTCCGTATCCGCCCGGATACCCGGCTCATTGTCGAGCGGGATGTCGATAAATTTCTTCTTCGCGACCGGCTTTTCCGGCGCCCTCCGGCGGCGGGACGGCGCGGGCTCCGTCTCCGGAAGCTCCTCGTACGGCTCCGGCTCTCCGCCGTCAACCGGCGTGAGATCCTCCTCGGCGGGAACGTATTTTTCCGCCGCGTGCTCCCGCGACCACGAGACGATTTTGCCGATCGTGAGATTCAGGCTGCACATCAGGAAATACAAAAACACGAGCAGCACCACGGGAATGGCCGCATAGACGCTGAGCGCCGCCTTGAGCAGCAGGGCGATTCCGCCGGAGACGACACCGCCGCTCGTGAGCAGCTTGCCGCTTGCATACAGCTCTCCCACGACCGCGCGGAAGTCCGCCGTCGTGAATGCGTCGTGACACAGCATCAGATGCAGCAGGGCGCCGAACAGAAGCGGCAGCAGCAGCGCGGACACGATGCGCAGCACAAACCGCTCGTGCCGCCTGCTCACTAGCGTCCACGCCAGCAGCGCCAGCGCGAACGGGAACAGCCAGAAGCCATAGCCGATCACACCCTTGAGAAAGGCGCAGAAATACGCGACGACGAAGCCGTCTACCGTAAAGAAGCCGAGAAAGGCCAGCAGCGCCAGCAGCGCGCACACGAGCGCATACGGCCAGTTGCGCTGCAGATACGACGGCTCCGGCGCGGAGGCGCCTCCTTTTTTTGACGCCGTACTCTTCCTCGCAGCCGGTTTTTTTGTGTTGTTCTTTTGGGATGCTCCCGAAGTTGCTTTTGCCATGGCGATAACCTCTTAGAAAATCAGGGAAAGAATGATCGTCAGCGCGCCGACACCCCAGCAGTAGTAGGCAAAATTGCCGAACTTCCCCTTGCTTGTGATGCGCTTGACGAGCTTGATTGCAAACACGCCGGTCACCGTGGAGACGACCGTGCCGATCAGATACGCCGGCAGGAGCGAAGCGTCAACGCCGGTTTTGATCGCGTCGATCAGGTTGAGCAGCATTGCGCCAAGCACCGCGGGGATCGACATCATGAAGGAAAACTTCACGGCGAAGTCCCGGTTCAGGCCCGTTGCCATGCCGGCCGTGATCGTGCTGCCGGAGCGGGAAATGCCGGGGATCGTCGCCACGCACTGGCAGAGCCCGATGACAAGCGCATCCTTCACGCGCATGGTCTTTTCCGTGCGCTTGCCGGCCGGCATTTTGTCCGACACAAACAGGATAAAGCCCGTGATGACAAAAAACATGCCGATGGCGAACGTATGGTAATAAAGCTGCTCCACCCGGTCCTTGATCGGCAGGATCAGAATGAGCGGCAGCGTCGCGATCAGAATCATCAGCACCAGCCGCGCCGCCGGGAGGCGGGTCTGCCGCTCGGCGGCGGGTCTCCCCGCGTTCCGGAAAAACTGAATCGTCTCGCGGACCATCGCGGTAATGTCGCTCCAATAGACGATGCAGATGGAAACAAGCGTGCCGAAATGAAGCAGCACATCAAAGAACATATGGCCATCCTCCGTGGTGGACATATGAAACAGATTTTGCAAAACCGACAGATGCCCGGAGCTGGAGATCGGCAGAAACTCCGCAATGCCCTGCACCAGTCCCAGAAGAATGGCGTTCCAAATCGTCACAAACGATACCTCCGAAGAAATTGTTGCGGGAACTACATGCATTATGTAACCCTAAATCAGTATATTACCACATCGACGGAAAAAGAACAAGTAAAAACGGGCGGTTCTCGCCCGTTTTTACCGGAAAAGTTTCAAATATCAGTCATTCCGCGCCTTCCTGGTAGGCCGCGAGAACGCCTTTATACGTCATCCAGCAGTCAAACTTCGCGACGGTCTCGAACGGCGCGTGCATGCTCAGCACCGGGACGCCGGCGTCGATGGTGTCGATATTCCGCTCGGCCATATATTTGGCGATGGTGCCGCCGCCGCCCTGATCGACCTTGCCCAGCTCCACCAGCTGCCAGACGACGCCGGCGTCGGCAAAGAGGCGGCGCAGGTGCGCCACGACCTCGGCGGAGGCGTCGCTCGTGCCGGACTTGCCGCGCGCGCCGGTGAACTTGCAGATGCCCATGCCGTAGTTGATCTTCGCCTCGTTGCGCTTTTCGCTGACCTCCGGAAAATTGGGGTCAAAGGCGTTGCACACGTCCGCAGAGATGCAGAAGCTCTTTTCAAAGCAGCGGCGCAGCGGCACGTCCTGCTGTTCGCAGAGATCGGCCATAAACGTCTCAAACGCGCGGGATTTCATGCCCGACACGCCCTCGGAGCCGATCTCCTCCTTGTCCGCCAGGATGCACACCGCCGTGCGCTCCGGTACGCCGAGATCGAGGATCGCGCGCAGCTCCGCATACGCGCAGACGCGGTCGTCGTGCCCGTATGCGCCGATCATGCTGCGGTCAAAGCCGATGTCGCGCGCTTCAAACGCGGGCACGGCCGTCAGCTCGGCGGACAGGAAATCCTCCTCCGTGATGCCGTAATCGTCGTGCAGCAGCGAGAGAATGGCGAGCTTGACGCGGTCCTTCCCCTCGTCGGCATAGGGCACGCTGCCGATCAGGATATTCAGTCCCTCGCCGGTGATCCCCTCGGAGAGCGTCTTGCGCATCTGGTCGGCGGCGAGGTGCGGCAGCAGATCGGTGATGACAAACTGCGGCTCATCCGGCGCGCGGCCGATGACTACGTCGATCACATCGCCGCTTTTTAGCGCGACGACGCCGTGCAGCTCCAGCGGGATCGTTACCCATTGATATTTCTTGATTCCGCCGTAGTAGTGCGTTTTGAAATAAGCCATCTCCGTATCCTCATACAGCGGGAGCTGCTTGAGGTCAATGCGCGGCGCATCCACGTGCGCGCCGGCAATCACGCACCCCGCGTCCAGCGGGCGGCGGCCCAGGACCGCCAGCATCAGCGCCTTGCCGCGGTTGCTGGAATAGACCTTCGTCCCCGGCTGGAGCGTCATGCCCGGCTCATACGGCACGAAGCCCGCCTCCTCCGCGAGCGCGATGGCGGCGCGCACGGCCTCGCGTTCGGTGCGCGCGGCGTTCAGAAACTGCTTGTACCCCTCGCAATAGGCGTAGGCCAGCTTCGACTCCTCCGCGTCGATGAGATCATACCCGTTCTTCTGCTGATAAAACAGCTTGTCGCGCCACTCGTTGTTTTCGTTGCTCATTGCAATACCTCCTGTATCGTTTGATGACATAGCTCCTGAAACGCTTCCAGCGTGCCGCTGTTGTCCAGCACGCGGTCGCAGTGCGCCGCAAACCATTCGTTCGGCTTCTGCGCGTCGATGCGCGCGGCGGCGTATTCGCGGGAAATGCTCTCCCGCGCCATCAGGCGCCGGATGCGCGCCTCGCGCGGGGCGACCACGCCGATCACGGTCTGACACCGATCTGAAACGCCGCTTTCGATCAGCGCGATGGCGTCAATGGCGGCCAGCGTCCCGCCCTGCCGCGCCCAATCGCGCAAAAGCGCATCGACCGCGGCGCGGACATAGCGGTGTGTAATGGCGCTCAGGTCCGCGAGCGCGGCAGCGTCGCCGAAGACGACCGCGCCGAGCTTTTTTCGCCGCAGAGCGCCGTTTTCCACCACGCCGGGGAAGCGCGCGTCGATCTCCCGCAGCATGGGCGCGCTCGTCTGCAGCAGGTCATGATAGACCGCGTCGCAGTCGATGATGCGCGCGCCGCGCGCCGCCAGCGCCTGCAGCGCCGTCGTCTTGCCGCAGCCGGTCCCGCCGGTGATGCCGATCACCCGCAGGCGCCGGGCCAAAGCATCCCAGATCTCCGTCTCCGGAAGCGCGCCCACGCGCAGGATGCGATACGGCGTCTGCGACAGGTCCGCAACGGTGGACTCCCTGCCGAGCGCGCACGCGCCGCCGTCGATCACGGCGTCGATCCTGCCGTTAAAATATCGGAGCACCTCGTCCGCCGTCCCGGGACTGGGCTCGCCGGAGGGATTTGCCGAGGGCGCCGCGAGCGGCGTCCCCGCCAGGCGCAGCAGCTCCAGCGTCACGGGATGGTCCGGGCAGCGAAGCCCGACCGTCTCTCCCCCGGCGCGGACAAGCTCCGGCACGGCGTCCCCCGCGCGCAGCACGATGGTGAGCGGTCCCGGCCAGAAGCGATCCGCCAACGCATACGCCGCCTGCGGCACATCGACACAGCAGCGCGCCATGGCGGACGCATCCCGCACCATCAGCGACAGGGGCTTTGCCTCCGGCCGCCCCTTGACCTGATAGATTCGCGCAACGGCCGCGGGGTCCATGCCGTTGGCCGCGAGGCCGTAGACCGTCTCTGTCGGCACGGCGACGAGGCCGCCGTGCCGCAAAATTTCCGCCGCCGCAGAAAGCTGCGTCGTGATAATCTGTGTGTTCATGACTCCTCCGCGGACGCGCGGAGCTTCTCCGCCTGGTCGGCGGTGATGAGCGCGTCCATGATCTCGTCGAGATCGCCGTTCAGAACCTGGTCGAGCTTATAAAGCGTGAGACCGACGCGGTGATCGGTCACGCGCCCCTGCGGGAAATTGTACGTGCGGATGCGCTCGTTGCGCATGCCGCTGCCCACCTGGCTGCGCCGCTGCGCGGCCACGGCGGTCTCCTGTCGCTCCCGCTCGACGGCGTAGAGCCGCGAGGCGAGGATCTTCATGGCGCGGTCCTTGTTTTTATACTGGCTGCGCTCGTCCTGGCACTCCACGACCGTGCCGGTCGGCAGGTGCGTAATGCGGATGGCGCTCTCGGTCTTGTTGACGTGCTGGCCGCCCGCGCCGCTGCTGCGATAGGTGTCGATCTGCAGGTCCTTCGGGTCAATATGAAACTCGATCTCGTCCAGCTCCGGCAGCACGGCGACCGTCACGGTGCTGGTATGGATGCGGCCGCCCGCCTCGGTTTCCGGCACGCGCTGCACGCGGTGGACGCCGCTTTCAAACTTGAGTCTGGAATACGCGCCCGCGCCCTCGATCAGCACGCTGATCTCCCGCACGCCGCCCAGCTCCGTTTCGCTGAGATTGGCAATTTCCAGCTTCCAGCCCCGCCGCTCGGCATACATTGCGTACATGCGGTACAGGCTGTGCGCGAACAGGGCCGACTCCTCCCCGCCGACGCCGCTGCGAATCTCCAGGATCACGTTGCGCTCGTCGTTGGGGTCGCGCGGCAGCAGCAGCAGGCGAAGCTGCTGCTCCAGCTGCGTCTGCTGCGCCCTGGCGCGCTCCAGCTCTTCCTGCGCCATGTCGTGCAGCTCCGGGTCGCCAAGCAGCGCCTGCGCCTGCGCAAGCTCGTCGCCGCAGCGCAGGTACGCGCGGAAGGTCTCCGCCACCGGCTGCAGCTCGCGCTGCTCGCGAAGCAGCTTCTGATAGACCGCGTTGTCAGAATAAAAGGCGGGATCGGCCAGCTTGCTCTCAATTTCGGAATAGCGTGATTCGACCTGTTTGAGCTTTTCCAGCACGGCTGTCCCCTCCTCTCGTTTCGTGCCCGGTTAGTGTACCACAATTTCACTCCAATGTAAACAGGGCGCCGCACAAAAACACGAAGCGGACGAGACAATGTCTCGTCCGCTTCGCGAGTCTGTATATCGGATTTTATGCAAAATACTGTTTGTCGTAGTTGCCCTGGATCGCCTTCACAACCAGCGTGAGCGTGTCGCACGTGGGGGTTGGGACGCCGACCTGCTTCCCATAATAGGAGATGGCCCCGGTCAGCGAATCGACCTCGGTCTGGCGCGCGTTCATCAGCATGTCCTGCGCCATGGACGGGTAATAGTCGCCCAGGCTCGCCACGATTTTGGGCGCATCCTCCTGAATGTACTCCCAGATGCCGGGGATGCCGAGCGCCTCCGCAACGTCGGCGGCCTCCCTCCAGATCCCGTTGATGAGCGCCATGCCGTAGGGGTCGTCGTTGGCTTCCTTGATCTTCAGGCGCAGGATTGCGCAGACGGTATTGTTGCCGCTGTTGGACGTGGCCTTTTTCCACACGAACGGTCGGACGTCCTCACAAAACTGCGGGCAGAGGCCGCCGGTGCGAAAGCAGGTTTCCAGATAGCGGCCGGCCCGCTCGGTCAGCGCGTTCATTTCGCACGGGCCAAAGTACATGTTGGTGCCCTCGTGCGGCTTCGCCACACAGACGCCCGGCTCCGGAAGCTCGGTGCCCATGTTGCCGCTGCCGAACAGGATGCGGCCCGACGGAACAAATTTCTGAAGCGCGACCTCGTTGCCGAGACCGTTCTGAAGCGAGACGACAACCGTCTCCGGGCCGATGCAGCACGCAGCGCCGCTTACCGCCGCCTCTGTCTGGGTGCTCTTTACCATGACGATCAGGATGTCCACGATGCCGACGGCTTCGGCGGAGCGCGCGGTTTTGAAGCCGGTCAGTGTGAATTCCCCGTCCGGGCACTTCAGGGTAAGTCCCCGTTCCGCGACGGCATCCATATGCTGCTGATACAGGTCGATCAGCGTAATGTCGTCGGCGCCGCCCTTTTTCAGGTAGGCGGCAAACACGCTTCCGGCGGCGCCGCTTCCCAGCATTGCAATTTTCATTTCGGTTGCTTCTCCTTTCTGTCACTCGGACCTCTGACAAAGAAACTGACTGCCAACGCAGCGCAGCCCAGCGCCGCCAGCAACAGCAGAACACCCGAAAACGTCCCGGTCCTTTCATACATCGACGCACCCAGGGGAGACAAAAAGGAGGCGGGCAGGAGATTGGTGTTCAGAATGGAAAAGTTGACGGCGTAGTTCTCGCTGCCATAAAATTGCTTGACGACCGCGGCGTTCATGGTAGGCGTTCCGCCGTAGCCAAAGCCGACGCACACAAAGCCCGCCGCCAGAAACGCCGCGCCCCCGGAGAGGGAAAGCGCAATCAGACCGATCCCGGCAAGATTCGCCAGCGTGACGATCCGCATGGTCGGCCTGCGGCCGATTTTGTCATACAGCGCGCCAAACAGGATGCGGCCAAGTCCGTTGCAGACCGAGATGAGCCCGACCATCAGCGAAATCGCGCCAGCGCTGAGGCCGTCCGACGTGAAGACCACCAGCCCGCGGGAGAGCGAGATCACGATCAGCCCCACGCCGGAGAGCAGAATCGCCCAGAAAAACAGGCACCAGAAGCCGCTCTGCCGGAGCATCTGCGCCGGGGTATAGTCCGCCGTGGAGGCGCGCCCCGTCTGCGGGCCGGACGCGCCGCCGTCCGGCGCTCTCAGGAAAAACGACGCGGCAAACAGCACTGCCGCCATCGCGAGGCCAAGCCCCAGCAGCGAGCCGCGCCACGCGCCGACACGGTCCGGCGTGACGGCCGAGAACAGCGCGCCGATCACCATGCTGCTGGCGCCAAAGCCCATCAGCAGCAGGCCGGAAATCAGGCCCATACGATCCGGGAACCAGCGGGGAACGACGTTCATGACGGCGTTATACGCAAGCCCGGACGCGCCGCCGCACAGCACGCCGTAGCTCAGATAAAGCACGGGCAGGCTCTGCGCACGCGACGCGATGAAAAATCCGACGGCAAACAGCAGCGCCGCAAGCCGGATGTTCCCGTTTGCCGGTCTGCGCCTGGCGAGGATTCCGGAGGCGATGCCGCCCAGACAGAAAAAGGTCATGCACAGCGTAAACGTCAGCGACAGCTGCGCGCTGCTCCACGCGGGAAACTCCGCGGCGATTGGCGCAGACAGGATGCTCCACGCATACACAAACCCGGCGGAAAGCATGGACAAAACGCCCAGGCCCGCCAAAAGCCATCTTTTGATAGGACAGTCGCCTCCCTCTCTTTTCCCGGGAAACGCGCGATGTTACGTGTCGATCCCGGGCGCTTCGATATTGTGCGCCTTCAGGTAGCTCTTCCGGATCTTGCGCCCCGCGAGGAAGAGCGAGGGCAAAATCAGGATCGGCAGATTGACATAGCCGAGGATGGTATAGCCGGTGGAGACCAGCTTTACGATGCCGAATCTGGACGCGAACGCGCACAGCAGCAGCAGTACGGCCACCAGGATGCCGTCCTTCAGAGGTGTCTTTTCCTCGGGCTTGCGGTAGATTTTGGAGAAGCGGGCCAGACCGCCGAAGCAGAATCCGACGGCCGTGGACAGCACGGCGATAAACACCGTGATGACATAGACCAGCTTTGCCCAGCCAAAGTCCAGATGGGTCAGAATGCCGTAGAAGGGCAGCGGATTGGCGTCGGTATCCATGACATCATAGCCCGGAAGCGTCGTGGCGCTCAGCAAAAACAGACTCAGCACGACCAGCAGCAGCGCGTTGCCGCAGATGCCGATCACGGCGGCCTTTCTGGAGGTGGAGCGGTTGGGCAGCTGCCCGGCAACGGAGGAAATGTTCGCAATCACGGTCGCCTGAAAGGCGGCGTAGATCACGGCGCTCCACAGCGCCCTGGGCAGCGACGGGGTAATGGCCGGGTTGCTGCTCTGGTTGGCAAGGGCGCCGGAGAGACTCAGCTTCCCCGTAGAGGCGGACAGGATGATAATCAGCGCCAGCACGGCAACGACGATATACATCATGTAGGTGGATGCGGCGGAGACAAGCTTCGCCCCGAACGCGCACAGCAGCGCGGTGCAGATGATGACCAGCGTCACGCCCAGCCAGTAGTTCAGCCCGAACTGGTTAAGCAGCAGCGTCGCAATCGCGTTCAGCGAGCCGCCCAGCGCCGTCATCATGGTGATGATGAACGAGATGTCAAAGAGCACGGTGACCCACTTCATGCCGAAGACACCCTGAATCCAGTCTCCATAGTTGTAGGTCCTGTAGATGCGGGAGAATTCCATCGAGCAGTACAGGCACACGCCCAGCAGGCACATGGCCAGCACACTGCATACGGTGCCCCAAACACCGTACTTGACCCAGTACGTCAGAATCTGCGTGCCGGAAGCCACGCCGGGTCCGAAATGGGTGCCCATCCAGACGCACGCGATGCCAATCGCAATGGTTGCTGTGGATTGCTTTTTGTTCATGAATCAAACCTCCTGTTTTTCCGCGTTTCTTCCCTCCTGTGCTTTCCTGCCTCCATGCAGCGAGGCGATTGGATTTGGTCGGAGCCGATCGTCAGCGGAGGCTGCTCCGCCTCCAGATCTTCTGTGTCTCCGCCGCCCGGATCAGCTCCTCCCGAAAGTCCGGGTGCGCGATGTTGATGATGGCCTCCGCCCGCTCCCAGGTGGTGCGGCCGGAGAGATTCGCCACGCCGTATTCCGTCACCAGATAGGGCGCCTGCGCGCGCGGCGTGGTGATTACATCCCCCCGCGTAAAGTGCGGGAGAATGTTGGAGTGCAATTCGCCGTTTTTGTCGGTATAGGTGGACGCTGTCGCCAGAAACGCCTTTCCATGCTCGGATTCAAAGGCGCCGGTGACAAAGTCCAGCTGCCCGCCGGTCCCGCTGATCTGGCGCAGCCCCGCCGTCTCCGAGCAGACTTGGCCGTAGAGGTCGATCGCGATGCAGCCGTTGATGGACACAAATTTGCTGAACTGCCGGATCACGGCGGGGTCGTTGATATAGCGCATCGGCGCGGACAGGATGGCGATGTTCTGATCGAGAAAATCGTAGAGCGCCCGGGAGCCGTTGCAAATGCCGAAGACGCCCTTTCCCCGGTTCAGCTCCTTTTTTGTGTTGGTGATTTTCCCCGCCTGATACAGCGTCAGATACCCGTCGCTCATCAGCTCCGTGTGCATGCCGAGATCCCGAAGATCCGATTCGGCAATCAGGCTGCCGAGCGCGTTCGGCATCCCGCCGATCCCGAGCTGGAGCGTGATGCCGTCCTCCAGATAGGGAAAGATGTTGCCGGCGATTTTGCGGTCGATCTCGGAGATCTGCACCGGGCTGGCATACGAAAGCGGCGTGTCGTTCTCAACGATCCGGTCCACCTGGGAAACGTGGATGGCGTCGGCCTCCAGGCCGCGGATATAGGGCATGTTGGGGTTGACCTCGACGATCACATAGTCCGCCGCGTCGATCAGCTCCTGCTGGGCACAATTGGTCAGGCCAAAGCTGAAATAGCCGTGCCGGTCCATCGGCGCGACGGTGACCATGGCGACATTCACTTTGGCGTAGCCGCGCTCATAATAGCGGCCGCAGTGCCGAAAGAGCATGGGTGAGAAGAACGCCCTGCCCCGATCTATGTATTGGCGGTCCCGTCCGGAGCAGTGCCAGAGATGGTAGGTAAACGCCGTGCCCTCCGGGTCCTGCTCGACCACCTGCACCGGATACATGGAGATTGCGCTGCGCACGTTCACGTCGCGCAGCTCGTCGCGGCGGGCCGCCAGCGCCGCGTCCAGCGCCGCGGGGAACGACATGGTCTGGCTGTAGTCCACCCAGTCGCCGCTCTTGACCAGCTGGACCGCCTCCGCCGGGCTGCACAGCTTGCTCTGATAGATCTCGTGAATGTCCATAGTCCTCTCCTTCCGCGTTTACGTGTGCGCCGCCTTCGCCTTCCTGCCCTCGGCAAGGCCCTTTGCGAAAGCGGTCTTGTTCAGTTCAATAAATTCCGGCTTCTTTCCCAGCAGGCGCAGGATGCAGTCCAGCACCAGGTCCTCGTCTATCAGATTGGTATAGCCGATATAGGCGCCGAGCATGACGATGTTCAGCACCTTCAGGCTGCCCAGCTCCATGGCAATCTCCGTCACGGGGATGGGCACGATGGTCACATCCTCCCTGCCCGCGCCGCTTTTTACAAGCGAGCTGTTCGTGAAGATGATGCCGCCGGACTTCACATTCGGCGAAAACTTCACCATGGATACGTCGTTCATCACGATCAGCTGATCCACGATCGAGGGCTTGGGAGAGCCGACCGCATCGTCCGCCGCCACCACATAGCAGTTGGCCGTGCCGCCGCGCTGCTGCGCGCCGTAGGACGGGTAGAACGTGACGTGATAATCCGTGGAGTCGCAGATCGCCTGGCTCAGGAGCTTGCCGATCATCATCACGCCCTGGCCGCCAAAGCCGGCCACCATCAGATTCAGTTCCATATTCGTCCCTCCTCCTTTTACCGGTCTCTCAGGACACCGAGCGGGAACTCCCTGAGCATGTTGTCCTCCAGGAATTGCAGACTTTTTTCCGGGCTGAGGCCCCAGTTGGTCGGACAGCTTGTGACGACCTCAACCATGGAATAGCCCTTGCCGTCCAGCTGATTCTGAAACGCCTTGCGAATGGCGTTTTTCGTCTTGCGCACGTTTGCGGGATTGTTGCAGGAGACGCGCTCCAGATAGACCGGCGCCGTCAGCTGGTTGAGAATCTCGCACATGTGCAGCGGATAGCCGTGCAGGCCGGGGTCGCGGCCGTCGGGCGCGGTCGTGGCCTTCATCCCCACGAGCGTGGTGGGCGCCATCTGGCCGCCGGTCATCCCGTAGATGCCGTTGTTGATGAAAATCGTCGTAATGTTTTCGCCGCGGTTGGCCGCGTGCAGCGTCTCCGCGAGGCCGATGGAGGCGAGATCGCCGTCGCCCTGATAGGTGAACACCACGGTATCGGGATTGGACCGCTTCAGGCCGGAGGCCACGGCGCACGCGCGGCCATGCGGGGCCGTCGCCAGATCATAGCTCACGACCTCCTGCGCGAGACCGCAGCAGCCAATGCCGAGGATGCAGGCCGTCCTGCCGTCAATGTTCAGCTCCTCCAGCACCTCGCCAATGAGCTTGAACACGGTCCCGTGCATGCAGCCGGGGCAAAAGCCCAGCAGATTTCCGTTGAGCGTTTTGGTTCTTGTATAAACTGCATTCATCGCTCGACGCCTCCCTTGAGAATCTCATGTGCCTTTTTTACTACGTCGTCGCGCTCGATCAGGTTGCCGCCGCTTCTCAGGCAGGTCTCCACGGCGCAGCGCTCCCGCAGCGCGAGCTCCACATCATAGATCATCTGCGCGGGGATGCTCATCTCAATGTCGAGGACGCATTTGCACCGGGCGTAGTCGATTTTGTCAAACGACGCCGCCGGGAACGGAGAGACGGTCAGCGGACGGATCATGCCGACCCGATGCCCCTCGGCGCGCAGAAGCTTCAGCGCGCTCTTCGCGATGCGCGCCGACGTGCCGTAGGCGACGAAGACCAGTTCGGCGTCCTCCAGATACAGCTCCTCGACCTGAACGTCCTCCCTCTGCCAGCGCTCATACATCTCGTTGAGCGAAACGCAGTGCGCCTCCTGCATATCGGTAGACCAATAGCCGGGGTCGATAAACCCGCGCTTTTCCTCGCGGCTGTGGCCGACGATGGCCCAGTCGCGGTTCTTCTGCTTCAGCGCGGCGACCTCCTCGTCGCTCTTCATCTCCGGCAGGACGACCGGCTCCATGATCGTGCCGAGCACGCCGTCGCCGAGGATCAAAACCGGATTGCGGTCGCGCTCCGCGAGGTCGAACGCGCGGTAGGTCATGTCCACGGCCTCCTGCACGGTGGCGGGGGCGAGGACGATCATTTTGAAGCCGCCGTTGCCGCTGGCCCTGGTCGCCTGAAAATAATCCTGCTGCGCCGCCTGGATGGTGCCTACGCCGGGGCCGCCGCGCTGCATGTTGACATAGACCATCGGCACGCGCGCGCCCGCGCAATAGGAGATGCCCTCGCTTTTCAGGCTGATGCCCACGCTGGAGGACGACGTCATGGCGCGCGTACCGCCCGCGCCCGCGCCGTAGACCATCGTGACCGAGGCAATCTCGCTCTCGCCCTGCAGGAACACGCCGCCCACCTGCGGCATTCTTCTGGACATGTACTCCGGGATCTCATTCTGCGGGGTGATGGGGTATCCGGCATAAAAACGCGCCCCGGCGCGGACCGCAGCCTCCGCAATGGCCTCGCAGCCTTTCATAAATACTTTCTTCATAGCGCCCTCCTCATTGGTACAGCTCGATGGCCCCTTCAGGGCACATGGAGCAGCAAATCGCGCAGCCAATGCAGGCCTCCGGGTCTGTCTGCACCACGAAGGGATAGCCGTTGGCGTTGATCTCCTCGCCGATCCGCAGGATCTTCTTGGGACAGAACCGCACGCAGTAGCCGCAGGATTTGCAGAAATCCGGGTTGATGACAAGCTTTGGCATATTCGCTCTCCTCCTTTTCGTTTCAGCCGGTTGCGTTCCAGGGATAGATGAGATAGAGATGCAGCGGAACATACTCCATTCCAGGCAGCCGTTCCACAGTGGAAATCAGGTCCTCCCGGACGAAGATTCCGGACAGCGACGCCTCCGGGAGCTCCTCCAGCAGACGCCGAAGCCCGCCTTCAAACTCCTCCCGCGTCGTCTCGGGGCCGAGGTTGGGATTGGCGACAAAGTGGACCCGATCCACATGGCACGCGCGCAGGACCGCCTCCATGGTCTCCCGAAGATCGGAGACCGTGCTGGACCATGGCCGGTAGGGGTTGAGCACATAGAGCGCGGCGGTGTCGTCCCCATTGAAATGGTCGGAGAGACAGCCGATCATGCGCGCCGCGTTTTCGTTGCCGCCCCCGTCCAGCACGCAGGCGCTGTCCGGTCGGTGCAGCTGCGGGATGATGCCGTTGACCAGCACCGGCATGTCCAGAAGCTGCGGCATATAGTGGACGGCGATTCCCTGCGCGCTCATCGCGCCCTCGGCGTCGCGCGCGCGAAACATGGCCTTGGTCTGGTCCAGGTCAAACACATGCGTCTCGCGTCCGCCGCCGCGCCGCAGCATGGCGGCGACGTTCAGCGCAATCTCGCTCTTCCCGCTGCCGGTTTCCCCGATGAGGAGAAAGTTCTTCTTCCCCGCCAGCAGCTCGGAAAGGGTCGGCATGCCGCATCACCTCGTTTCTCAAATCCTTTCTTGACTTTTTTGTACAAGCTACCTTATGATTAGCTTAGCAGTTTTCTGTGTTTTTGTAAAATGCAAATCGTGCATTGCTGTCATTCGCATTTTGGAGCATCAGACGGAAGGAGAGAGGCATGTGAACACCTTTCAGGCGGAATGTTTCCTTGCGCTGTCAAAATCGCTGAATTTTACCCAGACGGCAGAGATCATGTACATTTCACAGCCGACGCTGAGCCGAAACATCGCGGCGCTGGAGGAGGAAATCGGTGTTCAGCTCCTGATTCGGACCGCAAAATCCGTGGAGCTCACCGCCGCGGGCAAGGCGTTTGCCGCCTCATGCGGCGCGCTCCTGGAGACCTATCACCGGGGGATCGAGGCGTCCAAGCAGGCGCGGGAGGGCGTCACGGGAATCCTGACGCTGGGGATCCAGCAGGACGCCTTCGAGCCGTTCGTCGTGGACCTGGTCCGGATGTTTCAGACGCGCTGTCCGCAGATTCAGCTCCGGCTCAAGCCGATGAGCCTGTCGCAGCTGCTGCAGGCGCTCAACAGCGGCGCGCTGGATTTCATCGTCGCCGCCGGCTCCACCAACCTGAAGCGCCCCGGCCGGCTCCTGCTCAGCGGACGGCAGGAGTGCGCCGTGCTCCCGGTGGACCATCCGCTGGCAAATGAGGAATCTCTGCGCATGATCCAGCTGAAGGACGAGGCCTTTATCGCCATGTCCCCCACCTCCTCCATTCCGGGACATTATCTCCTGCTCAAATACGCGAGCGACGCCGGGTTTACGCCGAACATCGTCGCCGTGGCGGACTGCGTCCCCGCGGTGATGATGCTGACGGCCTGCGGCGTCGGCGTCTCGGTGCTGTATCAGGATCTCTGCGCCAACGCCCATGATCGGGTGAAGTTTGTGCCGCTCATGGGAGTCGATCCGTTCAAGCGCTGGCTGATGTGGGACAGAGACAGCCGAAATCCGGCCGTCCCAGCCCTGATTCAGTGTGCGGAGGCATACAGACTGAGCGCGGAATGTCCATAAAAAACCGCCGCAGATGCAGGATGTGCATCTGCGGCGATTGGGCCTGTCGAAAATCAAGTTTTCGACAGGAAAGAGATTGCGCTCCATTCCTTGCCTTCGTTTGCGAATGCGATTCACAATAGGAGGGCAATCCATTCCGCGAGAAGTATTTTTGCCCCGCGGCGAAGCCGCGGGGCAAAAATGATTTAACCCTTTTCGCGCCTCCGGGCGCGAACTCTGCGAGGCTTTCCTGACAAACTGCCCGCCGCTTCTTAGCCTCTGGTGATGATCGCTTCGCCGACATTCTCCAGCGTGTTCAGATCGAGGATGTTCACGCGGTCGGAGCCGATGACGTAAAAGTAATCGCCAATGTACAGGCCGCGGTTGTTCCAATCCCACTCGCTGACGGCGATCTCCTTCTCCTGCTGAAATCCGCCGTCCGGCGTATAGCTGTAGACAAGGTAGCTGCCCTCTGCCGGGAACGCGATGAGATTGCGCGCGCTGTCCACAAGGATTGCCTTATGGTTCGAGAGCGCCTCGGAGTAGTCCGCGTCGATGTTCAGCGTGCTCTGCTCCTTGAGATTCGCGGGGTCGGACGTGTCGATCATGACCATTTTCATTCCGTCCAGCCGCGCGGAGGTGCCCTCCTCGGATTCGATCTCCTGCGTCTGCATTCCAAGGCCGAAGAGCAGGCCGTCCTCCCAGACATGGAGGTAATCGGAATAGCCGGGCAGCTCCACCGCGCCGACGACCGTTGGATTCGCTGGGTCGGAGAGATTCACCGCGAAGATCGGGTCTACCGTGCGATAGGTGCAGAGATAGCCATAATCTCCGTCAAAGCGCGCGGAATAGATATATTCGTCCTCCGCGAGGCCGGTCACGCCGCCGACGACATTGAGGTCAGCGTCCAGGACGAAGAGGTCGTTGTCGGCATACTCGTCGCCGCGCTCGTAATTTTCAAAGTTGTGGCTTTCATCCACGTAGATTTTATAGCTGAAGCGCTCCTCGGTCGTAACCAGACGGAGATACCCGTTATACTCGTCCAGCGAGAACTGGTTGTTCAGGCCGCCGGGCACGGAGCAGGTCCCGGCATAGGTCAGCGCGCCGTCCGAAACCGCGAAGCGATTCACCGTTGTGCTGACGCTGGTCGTATGCGGCGTCACGGTATAGGGCGCTTCCTGCGTGCTCTCGCCCGCGTCGTCAGAATACACGTTGCGGCAGAAATAGAGACTCTCCGTATTCATATACACCGTGTCACCGCCGCCGAGGATCGACTGCGTGGTGACAACGCTTGCCGCCGCAACGTCATAGGACGTGACGACCGCATAGGTCAGAGAATCGTCCGTCGGAAGAAGGCCGATCGTGCCGCAGTCCACAGCCGCCGGCTCCCCGTCCGTATACAGGCAGGGCGCATAGGTGCGCTCGTCGCCATCGTCCATTTCATCGGCGTAATACGACGTGCAGAGAAACAGCTTGTCGTCGATCATCCGCGAGGCGACATGGTAGCCGTCCTGCCCGAGCGATTTGATGAGTTTGGGCGCGGCGCGGTCGCTGATATCATAAATGTCCACGGCGATGTAGTTGGTGCCACCGTAGCTGCCGTCCGCGGATTCGGACCAGTCGTAATACGTGGAGAGCGCGACCACCCGGTCGCCCGTGAGATAGAGCGCAAAGGGGCTCTTCTCCCGGCTGCGGCTGCCGCCGTCCTCATATTCCTCCCGGTCCCACGCCTGACCGATCATGGTGTGGGAGACCTCCTCCACGTCTGCGCCGTTCACCTGCATGATGATGAGCTCATACTCGCGCAGAATGTAAAGATATTCTCCATCTGTCTTTACAATATCGCCCTCGTCCACGCCCGCGACCTGCACGTTTGTGCCGGAATAGTAGGGCGTACCCGCCTCTCCTGCGGCGCCCAGGTCACCTGCGCCCTCCGTCGCCGCGGCATCGGCAAAATCGACCGTGGAATCCGGGCCGCGATAGCTGCTGTTTTTCATGTTCTCCTGCGCGGATTGCAGCGCGTCATAGACCTCCTGGTACGACGCGGCGAAGCGCAGGGAAAGCGTTTCAATCTCAGGCGCGGCGCCGCTCGCCGTCGGCTGCGCGGTGCTGGCCGGTTTGTCCGTCCCGCAGCCGGCGAGCAGTCCGACAAGCAGGCACAAGGCCAGAAGAAGCATGCAAGATCGTTTCATGTGGCACCTCATTTCTCTGTTTCCCATATACAATGGTTCCATGACGTAATAAATGACGCTGCGCGCCGCGCAATTGTTCCCGCGCCGCCCTCTTTTGCGCAAAACGCCTGCCGGGCGCACCCCGGCAGGCGTTGACATGGCTTACGCGCCAAGATATGCCTTTTTTATATCCTCATTTACCAGCAGCTCGGCGCCGGTGCCGGACAGGATCAGACGCCCGGTTTCCAGCACATAGCCGATGTCCGCGATTTTGAGCGCCATGTTGGCGTTCTGCTCGATGAGCAGGATCGTGACGCCCTGCTTGTTGATCTCCTGGATGATGGAGAAAATGTCACGCACGACGAGCGGCGCGAGGCCGAGCGACGGCTCGTCCATCATCAGCAGACGCGGGCGGCTCATCAGCGCGCGGCCAACCGCAAGCATCTGCTGCTCGCCGCCGGAAAGCGTGCCGCCGGCCTGCCAGCTGCGCTCCTTGAGGCGCGGGAAAAGCGAAAAGACCCAATCGAGATCGTCCGTCAGATCATCCTTGCGCAGGTATGCGCCGATCTTGAGATTTTCCAGAACGGTCATGTCCGGGAAAATGCGGCGCCCCTCCGGCACGAGCGTCACGCCTCTGGCGACGATGGCGTCGGGGTCCTTGCCGGTAATGTCCTCGCCCTGCAGCGCAACGCTGCCGGACACGGGCTTTACCAGCCCCGCAATGGTGCGCAGCGTGGAGCTTTTGCCCGCGCCGTTGGAGCCGATGAGCGTGACGATCTCGCCCTCCGGCACGTCAAAGGAAATGCCCTTGACGGCTTCAATGCCGCCATAGTTGACCTTGAGGTCACTGATTTTCAGGATCGGTTCACGCATCTTCCACCACCCCCAGATAGGCGTCGATCACGTGCTGGTTGTTCTGCACGTCCTTCGGCACGCCCTGCGCAATCTCGCTGCCGAAGTCGATGACGTAGATATAGTCGGAGATTTTCATGACGAGGTCCATGTGGTGCTCGATCAGAAAAACGGTGAGGCCGTATTTCTCCCGAATCTCGCGGATGAACTGGGCAAGCTCCTGCGTTTCCTGTGGGTTCATGCCCGCGGCCGGCTCGTCGAGCAGCAGCAGCTTCGGATTCGTCGCGAGCGCGCGGGCAATCTCCAGCCGGCGCTGCAGACCGTAGGGCAGGCTCGTGGCAAGATCGTCCTTGTGATGCTCCAGCCCCTGCTCCTGCAGAAGCTGCATCGTCTCCTCGCGCATCCGCTTTTCCTCTTTCGCGTTGCCGCGGAACGTCGCGGAAAAGACGTTTTGCCGGGCGCGCATGTGCTTCGCCGTGAGCACGTTTTCAAACACGGTCATGCTCTTCCAGAGTCGGATGTTCTGGAACGTGCGGGCAATGCCGAGCTGGGTGATCGTGTCCGGCGTGGGACTGACAACATGCGTGTACAGCCCCGCATTCTCCCCGGCATAGGATTTCTTCATCTTCCCGTGCGGGTGGTTTTCCACGATCGTCTCGTCCAGGAACCGGACGCGGCCGTTGGTCGGCTCATATACGCCGGTGATGCAGTTGAAGGCCGTGGTCTTTCCCGCGCCATTCGGGCCAATGAGCGCGACGATCTTATGCTCCGGCACCTCGATGGTGAGATTGTTCACCGCGATGACGCCGCCGAACTGCATGGTGATGTTCTCCACGCTGAGGATGTTGTTACTCATGCGTCCGCACCTCCTCCACGGCCGGCTGCTTCTTCGGACGCCTGCGGAGCAGCTCCGGCAGCTCGCGCGAGCCCATGATGCCCTGGCGGAAGAACAGCACGACGATCATAATGATGACGGAGAACACGACCATGCGAAAGCCGCTGCGCAGCAGCGGGACGCGGGTCCCGTTGATATACGTCTCGTTATCGAGAAAGCGCAGCCACCACTCGGAGGCCGCAATGTACAAAAGCGACGCGATGCAGCTGCCGGAAACGGAGCCGATGCCGCCGATGACGACGATGAGCAAAATCTCATATGTCATGGTGGAGGTGAACACCTTCGCCTGCACCATGGTGGTGAACATGGCAAACAGCGCGCCGCCCACGCCGGCGAAGAACGAGCTGATGCAGAAGGACAGCCGCTTATGGTGCGCAAGATTCACGCCCATGGCCTCGGCCGCAATCTCGTCGTCGCGGATGGCCTTGAACGCGCGGCCATAGGACGAGTTGATGAGCAGCACGATGATGAAGATGCACACGGCGGAGAGAAAGACCGGCACGAATGCCGAAAGCCGCAGCACGATCTGCCCGGAGGCGTTCTTAATATTAAAGTCCGCAAACGTCGGGAAATTCTTGAGCATGTTGGCGCCGTTCGTCACGGGGCCAAGCTTATCCCACTGGAAAATCGCGCGGATGATCTCCGCAAAGCCGAGCGTCGCAATGGCGAGATAATCGCTCTTGAGGCGCAGCACCGGAAGCCCGATGAGATACGCGAAGATCGCCGCGACAATGCCGGCGCAGATAATGGCGACCAGCACGCCGAGCACCAGGCTCACCGCGCCGCCGAAGCCGGCCGTGCCGAAAATCGCGCCGAACATCTCCTGGAACGAGAAGTGCACGGACGAGCCGTTGAACAGATAATACACGCTGTCGCGCACGTCGCTCGGGATCATGAAAATGGCATATGTATACGCGCCCAGGAGCATGAAGCCCGCCTGCCCCAGCGAGAACAGGCCCGTGAAGCCGTTGAGCAGGTTCATCGAAACGGCGACAAGCGAATAGACCGCGCCCTTTTTGATGACCGTAAAGAGCAGAGAGCTTGGCGACATGGTGTTTTCCAGGATGATCGTGAGCGCCATAAAGGCGGCCACAATCAGGAGGGTAATCAGCTTGCCGCTGCCGGAGGTTTGCTGTTTGGTCTTTGGCATCTGTGATCCCCTCCTCTCAAACCTTGTCCGTGGCCCGCTCGCCGAAGAGGCCGGTGGGCTTGACCACGAGAATAATAATCAGCAGGGCAAACGTAAACGCATCGGAAAACACGGTATAGCTCGTGCCCTTGATGAGCGTCTCCACAATGCCGATGATGAACGCGCCGATGACCGCGCCGGGAATCGAGCCGATGCCGCCGAACACTGCGGCGACGAACGCCTTGAGTCCGGGCATCGCGCCGGAGAGCGGCACGACGGTGGGATAGTTCGTAAAGTAAAGCAGCGAGCCGACCGCCGCAAGAAACGAGCCGATGATAAACGTGACGGAGATGACGCGGTTGATCTTGATGCCCATGAGCTGGCTGGTCTCAAAATCCTTGGCGACGGCACGCATGGCCATGCCGATCTTGGTGTGATTGATGAGCCACTGCAACGCCAGCACCAGCAGCACCACAAGGACCGGCGTGATGACCGTGACCCAGTGCGTGGGCGCGCCGAGGATCGTGACGCTGTTGGAAATGAACGGCAGCGTCGGATACGTCTGCGGCTGACCGCCGGTGGCGTAGAGCGCGAGATTTTGCAGCAGATAGCTCACGCCGATGGCCGAGATCATGACGGACATGCGCGGCGCGGTGCGCAGCGGCTTATAGGCCGCGCGCTCGATCACAAAGCCGAGCAGCACCGTCAAAACCAGCATGAGCGGAATGGAAGCATAGATCGGCATCGAGGCGGACATGAACACCATCATCACGCCCGCGCACATGAACACGTCGCCGTGCGCGAAGTTAATCAGGCGCAGAATGCCGTAGACCATCGTATAGCCGATGGCGATCAGCGCATATTGGCCGCCGAGGGAGATGCCGGACAGAATTTGAGAAACAAAAAATTGCATCGGTCTACCTCTCTGTTATGGATGTGTCAAAAACGGTATTTAAGCCGCCGCGAAGGCCGCGGTGCACGCCCGCAGCTCTCGTAGCAGCTCAAGTTCCGCACCAGCGGACGCGGGCACGAAGCCCCATGCCCGCATCCGGTGAAGGGGAGGAGCCGAAGCCCCTCCCCTCCGGTCTGAACCTTATGCGTGAAGCGCGGTGAGATTACTCGCCCGCCTTCTGCTGGGTCACGAACTCCCAGACGCTGTCCGCCGTGTTGATGGTCTTGATATAGGCGGTGTCGCGGATCGCGTCGCCCGTCGCGTCAAACGAAATGTCGCCGGACACGCCGCTGTAGGTCACGCCGGGAAGCGCGGCCTTGACGGCCTCGGGATCGGTGGAGCCGGCGGCCTTCAGCGCCTCGAGCGCCACATAGTAGGCGTCATAGCCCATCGCCGTGACGGCGGAAATGGTGTCGTCGCCGCCATTCGCGGTCTTCGCGTCGGAATTGCTGTTGATGTACGCCTTGATGCCCTCGTCGAAGGTCGGGTTGCCGCCCTCGGCATAGAAGGTGGTCACGAAAACCTGCACATTCGTGCCGGCCGCGGCCTGCAGCACCATGTTGTCATCCCACGTGTCGGAGCCGAGGAACGGGAAATCCACATTCAGGGATGCCGCCTGGCTGACAATCTGGGTGGAATAGGCGATGGAGACCGGCGCGAAGAACACCTCGGCGCCCTCGTTTTTGGCCTTGTTGATGTAAGAGGAGAAGTCGGAGTTGTTGGTCGGGAAGCTGTCGGTGATGACCGTGCCGCCGGCGGCTTCGAACGCCTGCTTGAAGTACGCGACCAGGCCCTGGTCATACTCGTTGCCGACTTCGCCGAGGCAGTAGGCCTTCGTCGCATTCAGCTCGTTCGCCGCATAGTTGGCGAGGACGGTGCCCTGGAACGGGTCCAGGAAGCAGATGCGGAAATAGTGGTCGTTGCCGGCCGTGACCTGCGGGTTGGTGCAGGTGACGCCAACGGCCGCAAGGCCGGCGTCCTTAAAGGTGTCGGACGCGGCGATGGACACGCCGGAGCCGTAGGAGCCGAGTACGAGCGCCACGTTCTGGCTCACGAGCTGGGAAGCCGCGGAGACGGCCTTATCGGTGCTGGAGCCATTGTCGGCATAGACGAGCTCGACATTGTAGGTCTCGCCGCCGATCTCAACGGTCGGAGTCTCGGAATTGGCATACTGCATGCCGAGCGTCTCCTTCTTGCCGCCGGCGCCGGAGTCGCCGCTGGCCGGCTCAAAGACGCCGATCCTGACGACCTTGTCGCCGGACGCCGCCGGCGCGGAGCCCTGCGCGTCATTGCCGCCGCTGTTGCTGTTGCCGCAGGCGCACAGCGCGAATACCATGACCAGCGCAAGCACAAGCGCAATTGCTTTTTTCATTGTCATTCCTCCTCAGATTTTTTTGCCCAGAACACTGTCCACACACGGCGAACAAATGTCCTCTGCAAATCATGCAAAGATTATACTATCTATTTCTCGAAAAAGCAATATAAAAATTCATGATTTCGAAACATTTTGACAGGAGAATCTTGTCATATCAGTCAAAAAGAAACCATCGTCGGACTGCGTCGCCAGTCGCCGCCGCAGCGGCGCTCCTCGCGCGCGGTGTATGCCAGAACGTAGAGATCATGCGCGTCGGCGGTGTGCGCAAACACGCCGCGCACCGGCTCCGGCAGCGTGCGCGCGGCGGCGGGCTTTGTGACGATCGGGACCGCGCTCCGCTCGTTCATTTCGCGCAGGAGCCCCCTGCCCCGCTCGTTTGCCGCCAGCACGCGCGCGTAGGGCGGCGTTCCCTCCGCCATCCCGGAGGCGACGCCAAGCGCCGCGCACATCGTCATCCGGCGCAGGCGCGAGAGCGCGTAGCGCCTGGATTTTGCCGCGGCGAGCACGGCGCTGAGCGTCGCCTCCTCGTGCGCGGCATGATAAAGCGCGTTTCCCAGCCCCTCGTCCGCGTCGGGGAGCGCGAGATAGACCTCCCGCGGCAGCATGCGCAGGCGGGAGAGCATGGCCGTCTCCAGGGCATCCGGCAGCACCGGGCCGCGGCCCAGCTCCGTCTCGCGCGCATAGACGTTCGCCGCCAGGGCGGGCACGTACGGACGAATGTCCCGCCCCGCGCCGAGAAAGCTGCGCAGCTCCGAGGCGGAGCGAAGCCGTCCCTCCCCGGCGGCGTCGTGCCCGGCGCCGGCGCGGCGCACGGTCATCGGCCGCAGCGAGAGGCGCTGGTCATACAGCGCTTTCAGATATTCCACGGCAAGAATGTTGTTCGGCGCCTCCAGCAGCTCCGCAAGCGCGCCCACGCGCTTTGACACCGCGCGCTGGCGCGCCGCGGCGAAGGAATCGCCGGTTTGCATCTCCGCGCGGATGTCCGCGCCGATGCCGGGATCGAGCAGCGCCTCGGCCACGCGGCGCAGCGGCTCGATTTCGCCGCACTCGCTGCCGAAGCTCAAATGCGTCACGACCCCGATCTGCCCCAGCAGCCCGACCGCGCCGCGCGCAAATCCCTCCGCCGACGAGAGGGCCCACGGGAGTGGCAGCTCCAGCACAAGATCGGCGCCGCAGCGCACCGCGGCCTCCGCGCGGGCAAACTTGGAATAGACCGCCGCCTCCCCCCGCTGGACAAAATCGCCGGACATGACGCACACCACGCCGCTCTCTTCTCCGAGCCGCGCGCGCGCATCTTCCAGATGCAGGCTGTGTCCATTGTGAAACGGGTTATATTCCGCCACAATTCCAATGACATTTTGCATTTTTGTCCCTTCTTTCACAAAAAACGCTTGCCTTTTATGGGAAATGTATTAAAATAAGAAAGGTTATGACGTTTGTCATTTCCATCATACCGTCTTTTTTACTATTTTACAACCGGAAAGGAATCTGTACTATGAAAATTCTTGTCATCAACGCCGGCAGCTCTTCCCTGAAGTATCAGCTGATCGACATGGAGAACGAGTCTGTGCTGGCCAAGGGCCTGTGCGAGCGCATCGGCATCGACGGGCACCTGAAGCACACCCCGCTCATCGGCGGCAAGCCGGTGTTCGACGAGGACCTCGCCATGCCCACCCACTCCGAGGCCATTGCCGCGGTCATCGACAAGCTCACAAGCAGCGACTACGGCGTGGTCGCCTCCATGAGCGAGATCGACGCCGTCGGCCACCGTGTCGTCCACGGCGGCGAGAAGTTTGCCTGCTCGGTGAAGATCGACGACGCCGTTATGGCCGCGCTGGAGGAGTGCACCCCCTTCGCCCCGCTGCACAACCCCGCCAACATCACCGGCATCAACGCCTGCCGCAAGGTCATGGGCGACGTGCCGATGGTCGCCGTGTTTGACACCGCGTTCCACCAAACCATGCCCGGCAAAGCCTATATGTACGCCATTCCTTATGAATATTACGCCAACGACGGCATCCGCCGCTACGGCTTCCACGGCACCAGCCATCGCTACGTGTCCGCACGTTGCGCGGAGCTCATGGGCAAGCCTGTGGAAGACCTGAAGATCATCTCCTGCCACATGGGCAACGGCAGCTCCATCGCTGCCATCGACGGTGGAAAGTGCGTGGATACCTCCATGGGCTTCACGCCGCTCGTGGGTCTGCCGATGGGCACGCGCTGCGGCGATCTGGACAGCGGCGTGATCCAGTTCATCATGAACAAGTACGGCATCACCATCGACGAGATGCTGAACATCCTCAACAAAAAGTCCGGCGTGCTGGGCGTCTCCGGCGTCAGCTCCGATTTCCGCGATCTTGACAACGCCGCGGCCGAGGGCAACGACCGCGCGCGGCTCGCGCTGGATATGTTCCACTACTGGGTCGCAAAGGTCGCCGGCTCCTACGTCGCCGCGATGAACGGCGTGGACGCCATCATCTTCACCGCCGGCATCGGCGAAAACTCCAAGTCCTCGCGCAAGGCCATTTCGGAGTATTTCGGCTATCTGGGCGTCACCATCGACGACGAAGCCAACGCCAAGCGCGGCGAGGATATCATGATCTCCACGCCCGATTCCAGAGTCAAGGTCTTTGTCATCCCGACGAACGAGGAGCTTGTCATCGCCCGCGACACCAAAGAGATCTGCGGCTGACGCTTCCGAAGGCAGTTTGCTTTCCCCGCGCGCTGTTTGATGCGCGCGGGGAATTTTTCCATTCAAAAGGAAAATTTCCTCTTGACAAAACGAAAAAGTCCTGTATAATATCATTGCGCGTAGCGGAATTGTGTAATGGTAGCACACCGGACTCTGACTCCGTTTGTGAGGGTTCGAATCCTTCTTCCGCTGCCAGGAGAGCGATTTGCCCGAATGGGTAAATCGCTCTCTTTTGTTTCTGGGCCGCAACGCGGTCCGGGGGTTCGAATCCTTCTTCCGCTGCCAGGAGAGCGATTTGCCCGAATGGGTAAATCGCTCTCTTTTTTTCTGGGCGCAGGATTCGAACCCTCACATTTTTTAATCACCGCGCGCAGCGCGCCCCAGGCCGCAACGCGGTCCGGGGGTTCGAATCCTTCTTCCGCTGCCAGGAGAGCGATTTGCCCGAATGGGTAAATCGCTCTCTTTTGTTTCTGGCCGCGGGATTCGAACCCTCACATTATTTATCTCCGCGCGCAGCGCGCCCCGGGCCGCAACGCGGTCCGGGGGTTCGAATCCTTCTTCCGCTGCTGTGGGAGTGATTTTCCTGCCCTGGGTTTATTTCTTAAAATTTGTGAAATCAGAAATTTTCCCGGTCGTAGGGGTTGCTTTTTTATTCTCCTTGTGTTATCTTTTGCTAAGTTAGGTTAGTTTATGCTAACTTATAATTACTTTCTATCCCCGCGCTCTGAACTTCGGCGCGGAAAAACAAAGGGGGAGCCTATGAAAAAAATCGTGTCCCTGGTTCTGGCGGCTGTAATGCTGCTGTCCTTATGCGCCATGGAGGCGCTCGCGCTGAACGCGGGCGAGACGGCGGAGGACGGCGTCTATTCCAGCTCCGTGACCGTGACAAAAAGGAGCGACGGCAAGCTCAAATACTACTACGGCACGGTATATGTGACGGTCAGCGACGGCGTCATATCCAACATGACCGTCTATGCGAGTGATAAGCAGAGTCGGTTCAACGATCTGCTGAACAGCGTGAAGGGCAGCTATATCGGCAAGCCGGCAACGCTGGAAACATGCTCCGGCATAGACGCTGTTTCGTCGGCCTCAGTGGGCGGCTCCGGAAGCAGCTCCGGCAAGTATTCCTCGGATATGATCCAGGCGATCGAGCGGGCGCTGGCCAGCGCGCCCGCAAAAGCCGGCTCGCAGCAGGACGCCTCCGGCGTCGCGGACGGCGTGTATACCGGAACAGGCAGCATGGCGAACGGCCATTTCATCACGCTTGACGTGACGGTGTCCGACGAAAAAATCACCAACATCGTCATCCGGGATGCGGACGGCTCCTGGTACTCCCTGCTGGACCAGGTGCGTAGCGCGTATCTGGGCAGCGTCGCCAACGCCGAGGTTGTAGACGCCGTGACGTCGGCAACACCGCAGGGCTATCGCGCGTGCATTGCCGACGCAATCAAAAACGCGCTTGGAAGCGCGCCGAACGGCGGCGGAACGGATCCGTCTGGCAACGGGGTGCAGGTTCTGGAGCTGGAAAAGACGCTGAATGTCCAGGCGGCGGAGACGCCGAGCGCCGCGTTTCGATTCACCTTTACTTCCACAGATGCGAACGCACCGCAGATCGCGCCCCAGACGATCACGTTTGGACCGGAGGACGCGGCGGTCTCCGGGAGGGCGACAAAGCGCGTTTCTGTCACGATTCCCGCCGATGCGCTGCACGCCGCGGGCACATTCACTTACATCGTCCGGGAAGCGGCGGACACCTTTCAGGCTCAGGCCGGCGAGCGTATGGTCTATGACACTGCCGCGTACCAGGTGAAGCTCAAGTTCTGCAAAACCGGCGACGGGAAGTACGAGCCGTGCGGCACGGAGATCCGCAGGCTGGATGACAGCGGAGCGGCCGTCGGCGAAAAGTGCGACGCGCTTTTGTTCGAGAACACCTACAGCAAGGTGACGGACGGCACGCTGACCGTGCGCAAAACCGTCTCCGGCAGGCATGCGGATTCGTCCAGGGATTTTTCCTATACCATCACGTTTACGGACCCGGATGGGGTCTCGAGCGGCAAAGCGCCCACCGTCACCATTGACGGCGCGGCCGAGACGCTCTCCTACGGCACGCCCAAAAGCTTTGCGCTGAAGGACGGGCAGAGCCTTGCGTTCAGCGCGCCTGTGGGGACAACATATACCATCACCGAGGCGGCGGCGCCCAACTATCTCCCCAGCGCGGCCGTGACCGCGGGCGACACGCGGCGCGACGAAAGCGGACAGTCGGGACAGGCGCTGACCATAAGCGGCAGCATCGTCGATGGAACGAACGCGGCGGACTTCACCAACACTTATGACGACAATCCCCTCACGGGCGTGGCGGAGCGCAACGCGCCGTTTTTGATCCTCATGCTGGCCGCCGTCCTCGCGGCGGCGGGGATCGCGCTTGACCGCAGGCGCCGGCGTGCGTGAAAAAGCAAAAAAATAGAAGGAGAAACAGTATGAAAGCAAAAAAACAGGTAAGCAGGCTTTTGAGCGTGCTGATGGCGCTGACGCTGCTGGTCGGGCTCATGCCGGCGGCGCTGGCGGCGGACACCGTCCCAACACACCACAAGAGCATCAGCGGCAGTGGAGACGCCTACACCCTGACACTGAACGTGACGGGGAAAGACAAGGTGTCCAGCAGCTCCAGCACGACAACAACGAACGGGCACGCGGATATCGTTCTGGTCATAGACGTCACAAGCTCCATGAAATCGACGATGTCCGATGGGACGACGAGACTCAGCGCCATACAGAGCGCTGTCAAGCAATTTGTGTCCGGCCTGAAAAACGACAGCGATTCGCATATCACGCTGATTACCTTCGGCATGACCAGCAACTCGGGGAGTACGCCCGTCTGGACGAATCAGGACTGGACCTCGATATCGGCGACAAGCAAACAGACGCTGAACGGAATCATAGACGGTCTGACGCTTCATAACGATAATTATTCCTATGATACCACCTATGCGCCCGGGCTGAACGCCGCCAACGCGCAGCTTGACGGCAGCGTCATAAAAAACGACGGCAACAACAAATATGTCATCTTCTTCTCCGACGGCGATGCGAGCGACTCTCAGGCGACCATCAACGCCGCGGCAAACGCCGTCAAACAGAAGGCGACGGTTTTTTCCGTCGGCCTGCCGCCAGCCTACTGGTATGAGTCTGACGATAAGATCAAAAGCATCGCCAGCGACGCGAATAAATATTATGCTGCGGCAAACGCAAGCGCAATGGTGAATGCGTTCAACAGCGCGCTTCAGATCATCCAGGAGGAGACGACGGTATCCTCCACCCCGCTCTCCAACGTCACCATTTCCGACACGCTCAGTCAGTACGTGGAGCTGGACGGCGGCTTTTCCCCGACGGTCACACTGAACGGCACGGCGGTCGCATCCAACAAGTACACAACCAGCGTGAACGGCAAGACCGTCTCCGTTACCTACAGCGGCGAGGTCCCGGACGGGGAGGTTCTCTCCGTGGGCTTTGATGTGAAGCCCACGCAAAGCGCGCGGGATGCGGCGAACGCGGCAAGCACCGACAGCATCAGCCTCCCCAGCAACGACGGCGCAACGCTTCGCTATTTCTACGGGAGCGACGAAAACACCGTCCCCTACGCCGAGGAGCCGCAGATCACGCTCACGAAGCAGGCGCCCTCCGCCACGACCATCCAGCTTGAGAAGACCCTCACGGTAAACAGCGGCGACGGCACGGTCCCGGCGGCCGGCTTCGTCTTCGAGGCAACGCCGACAAACGGCGGGCCGGCGATCGGCGACGTGACGATCAGCTTCAGCAGCAGCGACACGCCGGATGGCAACAACCAGATCGTAAAAACCGGCAGCATGGCGCTCCCGGACCTCTCGTCATTCACCGGGGAGGGCGTTTTCACCTACTCCATCAAGGAGAAGCCGGACACCTATGCGGCATCCAATCTGGAGCGTGTGCAGTATGACAGCGCAGAATACATCCTGTCCATCAAGGTCTGCAAAACCGCTTCGGACACCGTCGAGACCGATTACACGGACGGCGTCAACAATGGTCACGTGACGCTGACGAACGCCGCCGACACGAGCGTCAAGGTCGATACGATGACGTTTGAAAACACCTACACGAAGGGTGTGAAGACCACGGAGCTGACGATCGGCAAGACGGTGACGGGAAATCACGCGGACACGTCGAAGGCGTTTGACTACACCATCGTCTTCACGGCGGCGAACAATGCCGGAACCGTGAAGCCCACGACCGACGGCGCGACGGTGGAATACGGCGACGCGCACAGCTTCCAGCTGAAGGACGGCGAGACGATCACCTTTACCGTGCCCGTTGGCACGGGCTACACCGTCACAGAGGCCGCGGCAGAGAGCTACGCGCCCAAGGCCGTCGTGACCACGGACGGCACGGAGAACGCAACGCCCTTCACGGCGAGCGCCGGCTCGGAGCTGAAGGTGCAGGATCAAACCACCGGCGAAGGCGAAAACAAAGTGGACTTCACCAACGCCTATGTGGACAGTCCGCTCACGGGACTGGTGGAAAACAACGCGCCGTTTTTGATCGTGCTTCTGCTCGCGGTATTCGCGGCCGCAGGAGTCATGTTCGACCGGAAGCGGAAACGTGCCCGTGGGTGACGGAAGGATCTGATCCAGCCGCCTTCCGGCGGCTGGATCAAGGAGAAGGAATGCTTTATGAGAACAAAATGCTGTATCAGGGTGCTGGTTTCAGGCCTCCTGCTGCTGGCAATGCTCCTCGTCGCGCTTCCCGTGACGGGATGGGCGGCGGATGCCGTGTCTGTCCCGGTGCGCCAGAGTTTGACCGCTGACGCGACCGCATCCGTCACCTATACGCTCAGCCCGGACGCGCCGTCGAATCCCATGCCGCCGGAGGCGCAGCGCACGCTGACGCTCAGCGGGAGTGCAGAGGGCGCATTTGCCCCCATCCCAACTGACGTCGCCGGGGACTTCTGGTATACGCTGCGGGCCGAAAAGACGCAGGGCTGCACAGTCACACCGGCATCCTGCCGGGTGCTGCTGCGCGTGCGCGGCGACGGCTCTGTCTCGGTATTCGCCTACAACGAGGACGGCAAAAAGAGCGAAATCACGTTTGCGCTCACGCCGGTCGCAGCGGTCTCCCCATCGCCCGCGCCGACGCCAAACAGCACCGCGCCGGTGAAAACAGGAGACGAGGCCCGCCCCGCCGTCTATCTTGCGCTGATGAGCGTATCGGGCGCCGTTCTCCTCGTCTTGTGCTTTCGGCCGCGGCGCAAAAGGCAGGGCGCGTGATGCGGAGTGCCGGGCGAAGGATTGTGGCCGTGATCGACGAGGCGATCAATCTGATCGTGCTGACCGTGGTGTTGGCGCTGTTTTTGTTCGGCGCGTACATTCTCTGGGACTCCGGGCAAATCGCGAAGGAAGCGGACGCCGTGCGCTACGCGCAGTATAAGCCAACCGAAAGCGAACACCTGACCTTTTCGCAGCTGTGCGAACGGAATCCGGACGTCTTCGGTTGGCTGACCGTGGACGACACGAAAATCGACTACCCGGTCGTGCAGGGAGCGGATAATTTTGAATATATCAACCTGTCCGCAGAGCGGGAGTTTTCCCTGTCCGGCAGCATTTTTCTGGACTTCCGAAACAGCCGGGAGATGACGGACAGGGTCTCGATTTTCTATGGGCACCACATGGAAAGGGACAATATGTTCGGCTGCTTTGACGCCTTTGCGGACGAGGATTTCTTTGCCGCCCACCAGACTGGAAGCCTCTTTTATAACGGGCAAAATCACGCACTGCGGATCTTTGCGTTCCTTCGGGCGGACGGCTATGACCAGACGGTCTACGCGCCGGAGACTTCGGATGCGGAAAGCGGGGCGTACCTGCGCGGACTGCTGGAGCTCGCTGAGCAGAAAAGCGACGCGCTCCCCGAGGAAGGCGAGCGGATCGTGCTGCTCAGCACCTGCGCGTCCTCCGAAACCAATGGCAGGATGATCCTGGCGGCCGCGGTCAGCGCGCGGCCCGAGCCTGCCGCGGCGGACACCGCGGCGCAGGCAGCACGGCGGCATTCGCTGTGGGGCATTCCATACGCGGTATGGATTGCGCTCGTGCTGCTGGTTTTGCTCCTGACAATCTATTGGAGGCATCGAAAAAGCAATGCGAAAAAAGAAAGCAGCCGCTGAAGCGGCGGCTGTGCCGAAGCAGCCCTCTCTGCGCTCGGACCTTCTGGCGCTTTTGATTAAGCTCATGGTGATTGCGGCCGCGCTCTTTCTGCTGGAGCGCTTTGTCTTCGGCGTCTGCTCCGTGCGCGGCAACGACATGGCGCCCTCCATCCGGGACCGGGACCTGGCCGTGTACTACCGGCTGGACCATACGTACGAGGTGCGGGATGTGGTCGCGGTCCGAAACCGGGACGGGACGCTTTCGATCCTGCGCGTCGTGGCAACGGCCGGAGACCGCGTGGACATCACAAGCGACGGCCTGCGCATCAACGGCTATTATCAGCAGGAGGACTACGCGGCAGGCGAGACATTGGCATTTGTAGGCGGCGCGGTATATCCGATCACGCTGGCGGACGGAGAGGTTTTCGTTTTGGGAGACAACCGCGAAAACGCGGTGGACAGCCGCTACTATGGTCCGGTCAGGACGGACGATCTGCTGGGAAAGATCATTACAACAATCCGCAGGCGAGATTTTTAGCAGGGACGAGATTCCCGCTTTTCCTACTGGCAAGCGGCATGTCAGGCCCGCAATGGGCCGCAGGGACGGCAAGCATACATTCCCTCGCCTGACAGACATTGCATTTGAAAAAACCTACTGATATGCTATGCTTACAGCGTCCTCGAGAGACAAATACTTGACAGGAGGTTCAGATGATGTGCAATTTTAACTGCAATACGCTTTGGCAGCTTCTGTGCCAGCTCTGTGGGTTTGGCTGCTGATCCTTCGGGATATGCAGATAGAGAGACAGAATCTATAAAAATTGCCGCCCCGATTCGGGGCGGCCTTTTTTGCCGGGATTCACAGGTTCAGTACCTTTCGGGCATAGGAGCACGAGGCGGTGAGCGTGACGCGCTCGCTTTTCGCCGCGTCGGCCACGGCATTCACCAGCCGCCCTGCAATGCCCTGCCCGCTGTATGCCGGATCGACCTCCGTGTGCGTGATCGTCCACGTTTCCCCGGAAATTTCAAACTGGCAAACGCCGGCGAGCTTCCCGTCCGCATAGGCGGCGGCGCGGTTTTCTTCTTTTTCAAACACAATCTCAAGCATGGTCGCTTCCCCCTTTCATTTGCTCCAGCAGCCACGTCTTCAGAACGACCGCATGGTTACACGCGGGGCTTTTCGCCGCATACAGGAGCAGCACATCCTGCCGCTCCAGAATCGCCGCCGTCTCCGCCGCGAACGCACGCGCCTCCGGATTGTGATCCAGCTCCGCGCGGTACAAGCCTGCAAAGGCGTCGAACCGCTCCTCCGCGTGCCCAAACCATCTTCGCAGCTCCGGGGACGGCGCAAGCCCCTTCGCCCACCGGAAATCGCCGAGCGCCTCTCTGCGCACGCCGCGCGGCCACAGCCGGTCCACCAGCACGCGGCAGCCCGGCTCGCCATCCTTCAGCTCGTACACGCGCCGGGATATGATCTCATGCTTCATCGCGCCCCCTCCCCTGCTTCAAGAGATACCTTCAGCGCACACAGGCGATTGCGCGGCTCCAGATCGTCGCCGTTCTCATTCTTCCTCCGCGAGCCGACGGCCCATCAGCACGCCCATGGCGGACGCCATCATCAGCCCGCGCGTCCAGCCGGAGGAGTCGCCGAGACAGTGCAGGCCGGGGATGTTCGTGTTCAGGTTTTCATCCATCTTGATGCGGTTGGAATAGAACTTCAGCTCCGGGGAATACAGCAGCGTCTCATACGCCGCGAAGCCCGGGACGACCTCGTCCATGGCCTTGATGAAATTGATGATGTTCGTCATGGCCCGATACGGCATGGCGGAGCTGATGTCGCCCGCGACCGCATCCGGCAGCGTGGGGCGCACGTTTGACTGCGCAAGCTCCTTCTGCCAGGTGCGCTTGCCGTCGAGAATGTCGCCGAAGCGCTGCACCATAATGTGCCCCGCGCCGAGCATGTTCGTGAGCTCTCCCACCTTCTGCGCATAGGCGATGGGCTGGTTGAAGGGCACGGAAAAATTGTGGGAGCAGAGAATGGCGACGTTTGTATTCTCCGACTTGAGTTCCTTATAGGCGTGCCCGTTCACGACGGCGAGATCGTTGTCATAGTTTTCCTGCGACACAAAGCCGCCGGGGTTCTGGCAAAACGTGCGCACCTTGTTCTTAAACGGCTGCGGATAGCCGATCAGCTTGGACTCGTAGAGGATACTGTTGACCGACTCCATGATCTCGCTGCGCACCTCGACGCGCACGCCGATATCAACCGTGCCGGGCTGATGCTCCACGCTGTGCTCCAGGCAGATTTTCTCCAGCCAGTCCGCCCCGCGGCGGCCGGTGGCAACGACGGTGTGCAACGCATAAATCTCCCGCGTCTGCGCCCCGTCCTCCACGACTACGCCCAGGCAGCGGTCGCCGTCCATGATGAGATCCACGCACTGACAGCCAAACAGCATTTCCACGCCGTGCGCGGCAAGATCGTCCTCGATCGCGCGGTAGACCTCGTGCGCCTTCTCGGTGCCGAGGTGCCGGATCGGGCAGTCTACAAGGCGCAGGCCGGCGCGGATGGCGCGCGTGCGGATCTTCTTGACCGCCTCGGTGTTTCCAAGACCCTCCACATGCTCGTCGGCGCCGTATTCCAGATAAATCCCGTCGGCATAGTGAATGGTCTCCTGCGTGAGCTGCTCGCCGACCAGACTCGGCAAATCGCCGCCCACCTCACAGGACAGGGACAGCTTTCCGTCTGAAAAAGCGCCCGCGCCGGAAAACCCCGTGGTGATATGGCAGTAGGGCTTGCAGTTCATGCACTTGCCGGTCTGCGACTTCGGACAATGGCGGTTTTCGATGGCGACGCCCTTTTCGACCATGAGGATTTTTTTCCTGCTCCCCTTGCGGATCATCTCCAGCGCGGTAAAGATCCCGGCGGGTCCTGCGCCGACGATGACAACGTCTGTATGCACGGGTAATGACCTCCTTGCGTAATGACAAATCCACGAATCAACGTATTATGCGAACCAAAAAAAGCCCTGTCGTCTGACAAGGCTTTTTTTCTGGAGCGGGCGACGAGATTCGAACTCGCTACCTCCACCTTGGCAAGGTGGCGCTCTGCCAAATGAGCTACGCCCGCATTCTGAGAACGCAAGCGTTATTTTACCACAATTTGCGCACTTGTCAAGCGTTTTATCTTTTTTTCTTGATTCAGGCGTCCGGTTCCGCCAGCGCCTGCCCCGGCTGCCAGGAGAACGCGGGCGAGGTGCACGCGGAATATTCCTCCGTGTTCCACCAGTAGCGCCCCCAGATATCGCTGTCCGGCTGGAGCCAGAGCGTGCCGAAATATCCGGTGAGGTCCGCATGGTAGCGGCTGCCCGCAATCTCAACGATGTTCCAGTCGTGCTCGGCGCTGTCAAGCTGCCCGTCTACGACCTCGCACGGAACGTCCAGCGCGTCGCATACCGCCTTATACGCCATGGCAAGCCCCCGGCTGTCCGCGGCGCCGAGCACCAGCGCCTCATACGCCGTCCCGCCCGCCGCGCCATCCGCCGTGCAGACGCGCGCGACCGCGTCGCAGGCCAGGAGCGCCGTGTCCTCCCGATGCGCTTCCACGGCGCCGGCCAGCTGCTGCACCGCCTCGGACAGCGCGGCGCGGCGCGTGGCAATCTCGCTCTGCGTGATGGAATAACGCAGCGTGACCTCAAAAATTTTCTGGTTTGTTCCGCCGGTGTACATCGTGATATCCACCGCGGGAACGTCCACCACAAGCAGCGGATGGTTCAGACACGCCAGCTGCACCAGCGCGGAAACGTCCGCCTCGTCGAGCACGCCGGTGTTCATCTGGACGGCAAATTTCGTGCGCTGCGCGCGCAGCGCATCGACGATGCTCTCTGTCAGCGCGCCGCGCGTCTGTGCGTGGTAAATGGACTTCACCTCGTCCGCCGTGCGCTTATAGGTGATGGTCACATCCGCCTCGCAATAGGCGACGACCTGCTCCGTCTCATAGTCAATGGAGCGGACGCAGTATGCGCCGAGCGCCGTGTTGCTGCGCAGCTCCCAGGTCGCCTTGGCCAGATCGTCGGCAATGATCCCGTCATAATCCGCGAACACCAGCACGCGGTCGGTCTCATACTGCGCGACCATGGCGTTGAGCGCGCGCAGCAGCGACCCATAGGTGTGGATCTCGGTCGTGTCCGACGCGCCGGGACTGTCTTGATCCTCATATGGGCTGACTGAGAGATATTCCTTTTCAAACAGGCTGCCGCAGCCGGTCAGACTCAGCAGCAGCAGCAGCGCCGCGCACAGCAGCGCCGGAAATTGTCTGCGCATGTCCGGTTCCTTTCAGTCCTCGCTCAGGATGCTTTCAAAGCCCTTGCCGAACACATCCTTTGCCTCGGTCACGATCACAAACGCATCCGGGTCCGCGCTGCGCACCAGACTGCGCAGGCGCGCGATCTCCGGCCGCTTGATGACACAGAGAATGACCGGCCGGTCCTGATGCGACCAGGCCCCCTCCGCCTTCAAAAACGTGACGCCGCGGCCCATTTCACAGGTGATGGCGTCCTTGATCTTCTCGCTCTTATCCGAGATGATATAGCACACGTTCGAAACGCCCGGACCATAGAGCACGAGATTGATGACTCGGGTGCTGATGAACATGTTAATCATGGTATACATGCAGCTGTCATACTTGCGGAACAGGACCGCGAACGTCAGCACCACGATCACGTTCATAAGCAGTAGGAAGGTGCCGAAATTGATGTGCGGATAGTGGCGGCGCAGGAGCTTTGCCACGATGTCCACCCCGCCTCCGGTCATTCCGACCGTATACACCAGCCCATAGCCCAGGCCATTCAGCACGCCGCCATAGACCGCCGCGAGCAGCGGCTCGTCGGTTGCGACAAGCTTCGTCAGCGCAAAGAGATCAATCAGCACAGAGTTGAGGAGCATCACCACGAGCGCGCCGATGAGACTGTTCAGGCCGAGCCGCTTCCAACATACGACGAACAGCGGAATATTCATCGCGATAATCAGCACGCCGACCGGCACCCTCGTGAGCAGAAAAATGATCTGCGCGAGGCCCGTCACGCCGCCGGAAACGATATCGTTCGGCAATGTGAAAAACTGAAAGCCCGCCGCCGCGAGCACCGCGCCCACAACGATCTTTACACAATCCAGAAAAGAATAGCGCCGGAATTTCAAAAACGGTCGCCTCCTCAGGCTAAATCAAACTCATTTGCTCCTCGCCGCGATCTTCCTCGCGCAGCAGCGCACCGGCGGCCGGAAGATTCCGCACGCGATATCGGCTGTGGTTTTGGATGGGCGTATCGGCGACGGGCGCCGCGCGCTCCACACAATATTTTTTCTTCAGCGTCATGACCGCGACGCCCTGCGTCGTGCGCGAGGTCTTGGGCGCAAGCGACGCCGATTTGAAGATCAGCGCGCGCCCCTCCGTGGAGAAGAGCGCGAACTCCCCCTCCTCGCGCAGCGGCAGCACCGCCACCAGCGGGCTTTTGTCGGAATAAGCGCCGGTGAGCCGCCGGCGGTTCGACTTCGTCTCATACGCCGCGAGCGGAATGCGCGCGACCTTGCCGTTTTCAAACGCCAGCAGCAGCTCGCCTTTGTAATCGCCGGGATCGAGCATGCACAGCACGCTCTCCCCCTCGTCCATGCCGAGGGCGCCCGGCAGATAGACGCCCAGCGCCGACGCCTTCGTGTCGGCAAAATCGCTGAGCCTGGCCTTATATACCTGCTGACGGTCGGTGAACACCAAAAGTTCCCCGCGGTTGGTCGATTCGAACGTCTGGCTCAGGCTGTCGTTCTCCTTGTATTTCTGTTCGCCGCCCATGCGCAGGGACAGCGGCGTGATTTTTTTGAAGTAGCCCTCGCGGCTGAGGAAAAGATGCACAGGGTAATCCGGCGTTAGGTCCTCCTCCGGCTCGTCCGTCGCCTCCGACGCATCCACAATGCCCGTGCGGCGCGGCGCGGGATAGTTCTTTATGACCGCCTTCAGCTCGCGGATGATGATGCCGCGGACGCGCGCGCGGCTTTTCAGCGTCGCCTCGAGATCGGCAATCGCCTTTTCCAGCGCCTCCGTCTCGTCGAGCCGCTTCAGGATGTATTCGCGGTTGATGTTCCGCAGCCGAATCTCCGCGACGTAGTTGGCCTGCACCTCGTCGATCTCAAAGCCCGCCATGAGATTCGGCACCACGTCGGCCTCGCGCTCCGTATTGCGGATGATCGCAATGGCGCGGTCGATGTCCAGCAAAATTTTGCCCAGACCGTGCAGGAGATGAAGCTTCTCGCGCTTTTTATTCAGATCGAAGAACACGCGGCGGCGGATGCACTCCTGCCGCCAGGCCGTCCACTCGTCCAGAATCTCGCCCACGCCCATGACGCGGGGGTTGCCGGCAATGAGAATGTTGAAATTGCAAGCGAAGCTGTCGCACAGCGGGGTGAGCCTGAAGAGCTTTGCCATGACCTTTTCCGGGTCGCTCCCGCGCTTGAGATCAATGGCGAGCTTCAGGCCGCTCAGGTCCGTCTCGTCGCGCATGTCGGCGATTTCGCGCAGCTTCCCCGCCTTGGAGAGATCCGCGACCTTGTCGATGATGGCCTCTACGGTGGTGGAGTACGGAATCTCGTAGATTTCCAGGATATTTTCTTTCGGCAGGAATCGCCAGCGGGCGCGCACCTTCACACTGCCGCGGCCGGTGCGGTAAATCTCCGCCATTTCCGCGCGGTCATATAAAATCTCGCCGCCGGTCGGAAAATCGGGCGCGGGCAGCGTGGACACCAGATCATGCTCCGGATTTTCAAGCAGAGCGATCGTCGTCTCGCAGACCTCGGCGAGGTTGAAGCCGCAGATCTGACTCGCCATGCCGACGGCAATGCCCGTGTTCGCCGAGACGAGCACGTTCGGAAACGTCGTGGGCAGCAGCGCCGGCTCCCGCATGGTGCCGTCATAGTTGTCCACAAAATCCACGGTGTCGCTGTCAATGTCGCGAAACAGCTCCGCGCAGATGGCGGAGAGCTTCGCCTCGGTATAGCGGGACGCGGCATAGGACATGTCGCGCGAAAAGACCTTGCCGAAGTTGCCCTTGGAGTCCACAAACGGGGCGAGGAGCGCGCCGTATCCCCTGGAAAGGCGCACCATCGTCTCGTAAATCGCGGCGTCGCCGTGGGGGTTCAGACGCATCGTCTGCCCCACGATGTTGGCGGACTTCGTGCGCCCGCCCGAGAGCAGATTCATCTTGTACATCGTGTACAGGAGCTTGCGGTGGCTCGGCTTGAAGCCGTCGATCTCCGGAATCGCGCGCGAGACGATCACGCTCATGGCGTAGGGCATGTAGTTTTGCTCCAGCGTCTCGGTGATGGGCTGGGAGATGACCTCCGCCCGCAGGCCGACAACGTCCGGATGGTTCGTTTTTTTCGATTGTGCTGCTTTTTTTCTTGGCATAGCTTTCTTCCTTCAGGCCAGTGTGTCGGCCGGGATTATTTCCGTTTTCCCTTGCGCTTCATACCCGTCTCCAGGTCGCGCCTGCAGTGCGGGCAGACCTCGATTTTCATCAGTCCGGTCGTGATGCGTCTGCCGCACCACGGGCACTTGCAGAACCCGAAGAGAAACACCAGCGCCAGCACCATAAGCACAAAGGCCAGCATCGTCACATACATGCTGACGGTTGTGCCCGGCTCGAAAAAGATCAGACCCACGAGCGCCATCAGCACGGACAGCGCCATAAACAGCAGGACCATTCTTCTTGCGGTTTTGATATTCATCGCTTCTCTCCCCTTCAGGAAATGTCGGCCAGGTCTAAAAACTGGCTGCCGAACGCCGCGATATGCTCCTTGCGCCCGGCGAGATTGTCGCCCAGGAGGAGATCGAACATCTGCGCCGTGCGCTCGACGTCCTCCGGCATCACGCGGATGAGCTTTCGCGTCTCGGGGTTCATCGTCGTCATCCACATCATGTCCGGATCGTTCTCGCCGAGACCCTTGGACCGGTTGATGGTCGCCTTCGCGCCGTTCAGGCTCTCCACAATTTCTGCCTTTTCCCGGTCGGAATAGGCAAAGTACGTCTTGCCCTTCGACTCGATTTCATAGAGCGGCGACTCCGCGATATACACATAGCCCTCGCGGATGAGCGTCGGCGCGAGGCGGTAGAGCATCGTGAGGATCAGCGTGCGAATCTGAAAGCCGTCCACATCCGCGTCGGTACAGATGATGATCTTGTTCCAGCGCAGGTTTTCCAGCGAAAACGCGGAGAGGTCCTTCGCCTGCTTCGACTGCACCTCCACGCCGCAGCCGAGCACGCGCATGAGGTCCGTGATGATATCGCTTTTAAAAATGCGCGTATAGTCCGCCTTGAGGCAGTTGAGAATCTTTCCCCGCACGGGCATGATGCCCTGAAACTCCGCGTCGCGCGAAAGCTTGCACGCGCCGAGCGCCGAATCGCCCTCGACGATGTAGATTTCGCGGCGCGAAACATCTCTGGAACGGCAGTCCACAAATTTCTGCACGCGGTTGGCGAGATCGACGTTTCCGGTGAGCTTCTTTTTCAGATTCAGGCGCGCCTTTTCCGCCTGCTCGCGGCTGCGCTTGTTGATGAGCACCTGCTCCAGAATACGGTCCGCCTCCGGCTTGTGCTCGATGAAATAAATCTCCAGCTGCTCGCGGAAAAACTCCGTCATGGCCTCCTGAATGAACTTGTTCGTGATGGCCTTTTTGGTCTGGTTTTCGTAGGAGGTCGTGGTGGAAAAGCAGTTCGTCACGAGGATCAGGCAGTCCTGCACGTCCTGAAAGCTGATCTTGCTCTCGCTTTTCTGATACTTCCCCTGCTTTTTGATGTAGCCGTCGATGGCGGAAGTAAAGGCGCTTCTCGCCGCCTTTTCCGGCGCGCCGCCATGCTCCAGCCACGAGGAGTTGTGGTAATATTCCAGCACGTTCACGCGATTGGAAAAGCAGAATGCCGCCGAAATCTTCACCTTGTATTCCGGTTTGTCCGCGCGGTCGCGGCCGCGCCGCTCGGTCTCGATATTGTGCGGCGGCGTCAGCGCGTCGTCGCCGGCGAGCTCCGCGACGTAGTCCACGATGCCATTTTCGTAGCGGTACTCCGTCGTGTCAAACCTGCCGTCCCGCTCCACGCGCAGGCGGAACGTCACGCCCTGGTTTACCACCGCCTGCCGGTGCAGCACATCCTGAAAATATTCCACCGGGACGCTGATATCCGTGAACACGTCCAGATCCGGCCGCCAGCGGATGGTCGTGCCGGTCTTCTTCCGGTCGGCGGGCTCGCTGGTGAGATCGCCCACAATCTCGCCGCGCTGGAAGTGCAGGGCGTACTTTCGCCCGTCGCGCCGGATGGTCACGTCCATATACTCCGAGGCATACTGCGTGGCGCACGCGCCGAGGCCGTTCAGACCGAGCGAAAATTCATAGCTCTCGCCCTCGTTGTTTCGATATTTGCCGCCGGCATACATCTCACAGAAGATCAGCTCCCAGTTGTAGCGCTGCTCCGCCTCGTTCCAGTCCACCGGGCAGCCGCGGCCGAAGTCCTCCACCTCGATGGACTTGTCTTCAAACCGCGTGACTGTTATAATGTTGCCATAGCCCTCGCGCGCCTCGTCAATGGCGTTCGAGAGAATCTCAAACACGGCGTGCTCGCACCCCTCCAGCCCGTCGGAGCCGAAAATGACCTCCGGACGCTTGCGTACGCGCTCCGCGCCCTTGAGCATGGAGATGCTGTCGTTGCCGTATTCCGCATTCTGGGTCTTTGCCATTTGCTTTTTCCCTCATGTATCACAAGATGTGGTGTTCCCGTGCGGGAAACTGTAACTGATTTAGTATATCGTACCTCTGCAGAAATTGCAAGCCATAAAGCGAAGGAGGATCGGATATGTGGGTTTTTATGTTTCTCGTACATCCCCACGGAGCGCGCGCTGAGGCAGACGTTCGGCAAATAAAAAAATGCGGGAGCCGTATCAAGCACAAACTCCCGCCGCCCCGAAACGCGCATCCGCTCCGTTCCGGCACTTGAAGCGCATTCGCACGGAACGGTTCTCCTGCCGTAAGCGGAGCGCGTCGTTCCCGCACGAAGCGCAATGTCCTGTGCCGGCAAAAGGTGCGGGCCATCGCTCCCCGATTGTGCTGCTGCAAGCTCGGTTCGGCCCTCGCGTTTTTCCGTATGCGTCTCGTGCGTCGAATGGTTTCCGCTCGTAGTATATGCGCGGCCGGCCGCGCTATGTTCGGAAATTTTTACAATTCCCTGTTTAAAAACCATTGTTCCGGCATAGAATGTACAGAAAAAGCATGGAGGCTTTTCGTACATGAGCAGTCAGAAAAAGCAGCGCCGGATGCAGCGCGCGGAAATTCGCCGCGTCACCGATGAAATGCGGGGCATCCGCCGGGATCTGGAGCAGGCCTATTCCCGGTTTGACAACCTCGCGGACCCGATGCAGATGGACGCCTGCATCTTTGAAATCAACGCCCTGCGCGCAAAGTATAACTGCGCCGTACACGACCTGAAGCAACTGTCGCAATAGAAAGGAGCCGTCATGGCAAACAATATTTTATCCGACGCCCTGGTGATCGTCGCCGCTGTGTTCATTCTCTGGCTGGTGGTAAAGCTCTTTCGCGGGCCGCTGAAATTTTTGTTCAAGCTGCTCATCAACACCGGGCTCGGGTTCGTCGCGCTCTTCCTGCTGAATTTCTTCGGCGATTTTCTGGGCATCTCGCTCGGCATGAACTGGATCAACGCGCTCGTGATCGGCGTATTCGGCTTCCCAGGACTGGTATTGCTGCTGCTGATTAAATATTTGTTTTGAGCTACATAAATAAAAAGAGGGGCTGCGAAAAACGAAAGCGTTTTTTCGCAGCCCCATCGGTTTTAAATGCCCTTCAGCGCCTCTACGATCTTCTCAAACTGCATGTAGTGCGACGCCTTCACAAGCACGCAGTCGCCGGGGCGGATCAGCTCCGGCAGCGCGTCGAGCAGCGGCGGCACAGCGTCATACTGCCGCGCGTCCGTCATCCCCGCATCCCGCGCGCCGGCCGCGATATTCGCCGCGAGCGCGCCGCACGTGACGAGCAGGTCTATCCCCTGCTCCGCGGCGATCCGTCCGGTTTCCCGGTGCAGCGCGGCGGCGGCTTCGCCCAGCTCGCCCATGTCGCCGAGAATCGCGACTCTGCGTCCACACTCCATCGTGCGCAGCGAGCGCAGCGCCGCGGCAGTGGAGTCCGGGTTGGCGTTATAGCAGTCGTCTATGATCGTCAAGCTCTCAGACTGGACGACGCCCGCGCGGCCGCCCACCGGCCGATACGCCGCGATGCCGCGCAGAATCTCCGCATCCGTCAGGCCGTATGCAAACCCGACCGCCGCGCCCTCCAGCGCGGCATGGACCATGTGTTCGCCGTATGCCGGGATATGCGCCGCCAGGCGGCGCTCCCCCCAGACGATGGTGCAGGCCGTGCCGCCGGAGCCGAGCGCGCGCACGTCCTCGGCACGCACCGCGCATCCCTCGGACAGGCCGAACGTCACCTTGCGCTGGCGGCACTCCAGGCCGCGCAGCAGGTCGTCGTCCCCGTTGCAGAATACGGGCGAATCCTCCGGCATTGTATCCAGCACGGAGGTCTTTTCCCGGAATACGCCCGCACGGTCGCCAAAGAACTCCAGGTGCGCCCGGCCGATGACGGTAAAGAGCATGGCCGTCGGCCGCACCATGGCGGCGAGCGGCGCCATGTCGCCAAAATGCGAGACGCCCATCTCCACGACCGCAATCTCATGCTCCGGCTCAATGCGGAAAAGCGTGAGCGGAACACCGAGCTGGTTGTTCAGATTCTTCTCCGTTTTCAGCACCGAAAAGCGCTGCGACAACACGGCGGCGACCATCTCCTTCGCCGTCGTCTTGCCCACGCTGCCGGTGACGCCGAGCACCGGGATATCAAGCCGCGCGCGATAATCCGCCGCGAGCCGCTCCAGCGCCGCCGCCACATCCGGCACAACGATGATCGGCCGCGTCTCCCCCGCCGGAACACGCAGGGCAAGGCAGCAGGCCGCGCCATTTTCAAACGCCCTGGCAATATAATCGTGCCCGTCCACGTGAGCGCCGGGGAGCGCGGCAAAGAGACTGCCCGGCCCGGCCATGCGGCTGTCGATCACGACGCCTGTCACGGCGGCGGCGCCGCTGCCGGAGAGCGCGCCGCCAACGACGGCCGCAACGTCCGAAACACAATAACCGGTCATCGCTTACGCCTCGCCGCGCAGCGCGATCTCGATGATCTTTTCGCACAGGTCGCCGTAGCTCAGCCCGACGACCGCCGCCTCCTGCGGGACAAGGCTCGTCGGCGTCATGCCGGGCAGGGTGTTGATCTCCAGAAACCAGAGCTTCCCCTCCGCGTCCAGAATAAAATCCGCGCGGGAATAGGCGCGCAGGCCCAGCGTATTGAACACCGTCAGCGCGGCCTCCGCCAGCTCCCGCTCCGTCTCCGGCGGGATGGGCGCGGGCGTGATCTCCTCCGCCGCGCCGGGCTGATATTTGTTTTTGTAGTCGTAAAAGCCCTCCGCCGGGATGATCTCAATGCTGGGCAGGGCCTTCCCGTCCAGAATGCCGATCTGAATCTCGCGGCCGGCGATGTACTGCTCCACGACGACGCGGCTGCCCTCACGCGCAGCGTCCAGCAGCGCGGCGCGCAGCTCCTCGCGCGTGCGCGCAATGGCCACGCCGATGCTCGACCCGGAGTCATCCGGCTTTACGACGCACGGCAGCGCCGTCTCCGCGCAAAGGCGCTCCAGGTCCATGGCCGCGCTGTCCACGATCTCCCACGCGGGCGTGCGCACGCCCGCCGGCGCGACGAGCCGCTTGGTCAGGTCCTTATCCATCGCAATGGCGCTGCCGAGATGCCCGCTGCCGGTATAGGGGATGCCGAGCAGGTCGAACGTCGCCTGCACGCGCCCGTCCTCGCCCGTGCGGCCGTGCAGCGCGAGAAACACGATGTCCGCCATGGCGCAGACCTCCAGAACATGCCGCCCGAAGAGACTGGGGCTGTTCCACCTGCGCTGCGCGCGCAGCGCCGTCAGATCCGGCGCGAGCGTCGGAATTCGGGTATCGCCCAGCGCGGGCGGGTTTTCAAAGACATCGGCGATTTCGCCCTCGTAGTCCTCCAGACCGAGGAACATATCCAGCAGCACGACCCGGTGTCCCCGCTCCATCAGCGCGCTCGCAATCTTCGTCCCGCTGGAGAGCGAGACGTTCCGCTCCGGGCTCAGGCCGCCGCACAACACTGCAATTTTCATAGGAAAGGCCCCTTTCACCATCATTTGTCGTGTGTTTCGCCTGCCCCGTCAGGGGCGGGAAAACAGACTTTCATCACATCATAGCTGCGCAATCGCAGTTATTATACCATATCCGTTCCCTGCCGGTAAACAGGGATTTCTCCAAAAAAAGAGTGCGCGGTTCAAAATAGTGTGTTATAATGACCGCGTCATACGAAAGGAATGGTTATTCGATGCACTATGTTGTGATAGATCTGGAGTGGAACCAGGCCATGAGCGCGCAGTCCTCCGTGTTCAACAAGCTGCCCATTCGCCTGCGGGGCGAGATCATCCAGATCGGCGCCGTGCGCCTGAACGACGATATGACCCCCGGCGAGGAATTTCAAATTGACGTCAAGCCCGTTTACTTCAAGCGGATGCACTACAGAGTCAAGAAGCTCACCGGCTTTGACCGCGAGCGCCTTTCGCACGGCGTGAGCTTTCCCAAGGCCCTGGCGCAGTTTCGCGAGTGGTGCGGCGACGATGTGACGTTTATCACGTGGGGCTGCGACGATCAGGGGATCATGGAGCAGAACATCATCATCCACGATCTGGACTGGGACTGGATCGCGGGCTGGGTCAATCTCCAGCTGATCTACAACCTGCAGACCGACGGCGAACGCTCGCAGCGGTCGCTTGCCACGGCGATGGAGCATTTCGCCATCGACCAGACGCGCGTGGCGCACGACGCGCTCGGCGACGCATACAACACCGCGCTGGTCTGCACGCATCTGAACATGCTGCGGGGCCTCTCGGAATACAGCGAGGCGGAAAAAAAGCTCGCGACCCGGCTGCCGCTGGAGCAGCACGCGGCCGCGGACGGGCCGACCCCGCTGGAGCATGTCGCCTCGGACGTCTATCCCACAAAGGCGGAGGCCTTCGGCGACAAGGCGTTCGTGCATCCGCCGTGTCCGCTCTGCGGCCATGAGATGCACTATTCCAAGTGGATCAATCAGGGCGACCAGCGATATATGACGCTCGGCGTCTGTCCGGAGCACGGCAAGCTGCTCGTGCGGCTGAAATTCCACAAGGCGGAGGACTGCACCTGGTCGATCACCCGGCTGGTCTATCAGGCGACGGAGAGCATGGAGAGCTACTACAAGAGCAAGGCCGCGCACGCCCGCAAGCGCGGGCGCGGAAAGCCGCGCCGCCGCGCAAAAAGCGCGCAGGCAGCGCAGGGCTGAGAAAGAAACCCCCGAACACACAAGAATTGCGTATTCGGGGGTTTTTGTTCGCGCAAGGCTTCACAGAAACCGGCACAGGCCGAGCCAGGCGCCCAGGGCAAAAAAGAGCGCCGCCTTGAACAGCACGGGAAGCGCCACGTTTTGGCCCGGTCTTCTGTCCCATCGCGTCAAATTCTCCCTGGGGCAGACGGTCGCGCAGCGCTCGCACGAAATACATTCGCCGTTTTGAAATCCGTCCGCCTCCAGCCGGATCGAGACCGGGCACTGCTTTTTGCACGCCTGGCAGCCGGTGAGGCAGTTTTCCGGGTCGCGCCGCAGCATGGCGAAGGGCAAAATCGGCAGCAGCGAGAAAACGGCGCCCATCGGGCAGAGAAACTGGCAGAAGAACCGCTCCTTCACCGCCATGCCCGCGACGATCAAAAGCAGCAGGAGCACGCCGATCTCATAGCCGCTAAACGAAAACCGAAGCGCCGTCAAAAACGAAAAGACGGACCACGGACTCCAGCCGCCGAGACTGTCATAGACGTTCAGCGCGCAGAGGATCACGATCAGCGCGAGCACGGCGTATTTGACCTTCTGGCCAAGGGGTGTCAGCCTGTCCGGGAGGCGATACTGCGTCCGGCGCCTGAACACTTTCTTCTGCACGACGCCGGAGAGCCAGTAGACAAAGTCGCCCAGGCTCCCGAACGCGCAGAGATAGCCGCAGAAAAACCGCCCGAACACGATGGTGAACGCGCACAGCGCGACCAGCGCCGCGACAAAGCCGCTCCACTGCAGCGGCTGGCCCGCGCCAACGCTCTGAAACAGGCTCTTCACCCCGGAAAAGCCGGCGACAAACGCGCCCGGCATGGCAAAAAAGAACACCGTCTGCACACCGGTTCGCAGCCACGCGGCGCGCTTTCTGCCGCGCAGCCGACGCCGGCACAGCGCCGGCTGCGCGGCCGTGTTTTCCCGCTGCTTCATCCCTTCACCGCCTCCTCCAGCGCAGCGTTGATCGCGTCCAGCAGGCCGAGCGAGCTGAACGTCGCGCCGGAGGCCGTGTCAACATCGGTCCCCTGGGCGCGCAAAACCGCGTCCACTACGGATTCCGCGGTCGAAAAGTACGCGGGGTCCTCTCCGGCATGGGTCAGCACCTCGATTGCCTCGATCTCCGTTTCGGACACCGTCACGGAGACCGTGATCGCGCCGCCGAAGCCCTGGCCCTCCCCTGTATAGGTCCCCGGCTCGTAGGAGGCGCTGCCGCCTCCCTGCTGCCGGAGAAGCTCCCGGTTGTAGGCGTCGATCTCGGCAATCTCCGCCTGGTTCTGCGCGACCTGTGCCTCCCGCGCCTTCGCCACGCTCTGATAAGCGAACAGCACCGCCAGAATCAGCACGAGGCTCGCGAGCTTCCCGATGTAATTTCGCTTCATCCCGACGCGCCCCCTCCGTTTTTCGCCGCCGTCGCCTGCGCGAGCGCCTGCCGCGCCGCGGCCTGGGCGGCGTTGGAGGTATAGGTCGCGCGGCTCACAGCATCGATCCCGTCCGCGGTCTGTCTGCTTACGATCTGCGCCGGGATGCCCGGCGTCGTCACGCCGTTTCGCGTCGCGCCGTTCAGCGCGCGGTTGTAGTAGACGTCGTTGGCGGACGGGTCGTCCGATTCGTCAAGCCCGCGCTCCATATGCACAGCGGCGATTCTCCCGTCGGTGATCGTGATCGTGACGACGATCTGGTAGCGGAAGTCCTCCCCGTCGTCGCACCACGCCGACGCGGTATAGACGCCGTCCGCATACGGAGACTCCGGCTCGTCCGGCGGATCTGACGGTGTCGGCGGCTCGGACGGCTGCGGCGTTTCGGCCGCGTCCTCGCCGGCCGCCTTGCGAAGCGCCGCGTCGATTGCCTCCAAAATCCCCTTCGAGCTGTAGGTCGCGCCGGAAACGGCGTCCACGTGCGTCCCCTGCGTGCCGAGAACCTTCGGCAGCAGCGCCTTGGCGCGGTTCAGATACGCCGCCGTTTCTCCGTCGGCGCTGACGATCTCCACAGCCGTGATCCGGCCGCCGGAGACCGTGACCTGCACGGTGATATCCCCGCCGAACCCCTCGCCGGTGCCGGTATAGACGCCGTCCGCGAGCGGCTTTTCCGGCATCGCGTCCGGATTGTCCACCGGCGCCGGGTCCGCGGGCTCCGCAATCGCCGGACTGTCCGGGTCCGCCGCCGCCTGCCTCAGGGCGCGTTTCGTCGCGTTGATGATCCCGGCGGAGCTGAACGTCGCGCCGGAAACCGTGTCCACATTCGGCGAGTTCGCGTTGCGCATGGCGGAGACGACTGAGAGCGCGCGCGTGAGATAGGTCTGCGTCTCCCCTGACGCGCTGACGACGTTGATCGCCGCAATCCTGCCGCCGCTGATCGTCACCTCCACGGTGATATCGCCGCCAAAGCCCTGCGCCGTGCCGCGATAGACGCCGTCCCGATAAGCCGCCGGTTCGTCGAAGGTGTCAACCGCCGCCCGTTTGCCCGCGTTCGCCTGCGGCGGCGCGGGGTTGTTCACCGTCTCGCCGGTCAGCGCGTTTTGGATCGCGCCGAGAATGCCGCGGCTGCTGTAGGTCGCGCCGGAGACGACATCGACCTCCCAGGTTTGCTTTTCATAGACCGCCTCGAGCACGCGCCGGGCCTGGCGGAAATAGTTTTCGGTCTCCCCGGCGGCGGATACGATCTCCACGGCTGTGATCCGGCGGTCCTTGACCGTGACCTCCACGGTTATCGGGCCGCCGAAGCCGCGCGCGGAGCCGGTATAGACGCCGTCCGCAACGTCCACCGGCAGCGTCAGCGCGGCCTGCGAGGGTCCGTCGCCGCCCGTGAGCAGCTCCAGCCGCTCCGGAATCGCCTCCAGCTGCGGCGCCGTGCGCGGCAGCGTAATGGAAACGAGAACGGCGACCAGCACCGCCGGCAGCAAAAACAGCAGAAACCGCCAGCGGCTCCATACGGCGCTTCGCGTTTGATCCATGCGCATTCCTCCCATCCAAAACGAATTTTATTCCCCACGGCGGGCGGGAAACCCACACATGGCGGGGAGCGAAACACTCCCCGCCACGGATGGGTTGTTTGGCAGCCCGCCGCGTGCGTGCGCCTACGCGCGGATTGCCGCGAGCGCGGCGTCGATCGCCTCGATCAGCGCCTTGGAGGAGCACGTCGCGCTGGTTACCGCGTCGATCTGCAGCGCGCCGGTGGCATCCTGTCCCTGCACCTGCGCGGCGATGCCGGCAACGCCGCCCCTGCCGCTGGTCAGCGCTCTTTTCATATAGGGATCGTTGTCGCTGTCATACGCAGTGCCGTATTCGGTCACCTTCAGGTCGCTGATCTTTCCATCGGAAACCGTGACCTGAACCGTGATGTCATAGTCGGCAAAATCGCCTTCCACGTCCTGCACGGTCGCCGTCGCGGTATAGTCGCCGTCCACGTTGACATACTCGGCCGAGATCGTGATGGCGAAATAGTTGTCGCTGCCGATCACGACGACATAGGTCTTGCCGTCCTCGGGCGCGTTCGTCAGCGCAATCTTGCCGTCCGTGACCGGAACGGTCTCCGGCTCAACGTCGCCGTCCGCCGGGTCGATGTAGGTCGGCGTGAGGTAGGTCAGAACCGGGTTTCTGCCGCCGGTGGTGTGATACACCTTTGCCGTCGGGTTCTGGATATCCGCCGGAAGCCCGGTCACTTCAACCGTGCCGCTGTCCGCGAACGCGGCGGTCACTTCGCCGGTATAGATCGGCAGAATGTCCAGAGAGACCGGATAATCGTAGACGAAGTAATTGCCGTTCTTGTCGTTGCAGTAGTAACGAATGTTCGTGATGGTCGTGCCGTCCAGCCCCTGCACGTTCGCGACTCTCCAGCCGATGTCGCTGTTGGACCAGACGTTATACAGATGGATCATGCCTGCCGAGGCGCCGTCCTTCGTGGTGATGACCATCGCGTTCACCTGCTTGTCGGACACCTCCGCCGCCTTGGACAGATCCAGCTGCACGTCGCCCCAGTTGGTGGCATAGGACACGCCGGCCTCCAGATTGTCCACCGTGGTCGCCCGGCCGACGAGCGCGGAGAACGCGGGCGTCGTGCCGTTCACGGTCAGCTCCATGTAATAGTCCGGCTTGCCGTCCAGGATGTAGTAGGAATAGGCCGGGGCCTCCATCAGCGTCGCGGCACCGGTGAGATCCGTGGAGCTCGTCGCTCCGCGGCCAACCGTCGCGACCGTCACGGTCGTGTCGTTGGTGATCTCCTTGCCGCCGAGCAGCGCGAGCTGCTCCGCGTCGGCCACTTTGACGGGCCAGGTCACGCCCTCCAGGTGCGCGCCGTTCGCGCCGCCCACGGCGGTAACGGTTCCGTCATCGGCCACGCTCGCCGTCGCGATCGAGTGGAACGCGCCGCCGGCCTTGCCGTAGTTGCCGACCTTATTGGTCGCGGAGGACACCGCGTCCGCGTCAAAGCTCGCGGTCCCCTCCGCGCTGTAGAACACGTCGTACGGGATGTTCATCAGCGCATAGGCGGCCGGCGTCACCTTCACGTTCGTCTGGATGGTGAAGATGCCGGCATTCGTGTAGTAGTCGATCTCCGTGATCGTCTTCCCCTCCAGATCGGCGAAATACTCGGGGTCCACCACAAGATTCTTGCCGGTCACGGTGGAAGTCGTGCAGAACGCAATCTCGTTGAAATCCTTGTAGTAGAGATTTTCAAGGTGGCGCAGCGCATATTCCTTGTCCGCCGTTTTCAGCACGGCGCCGTAAACCGCAAAGGTCGCCTTGTCGGCGCTGGAGAGAACGCCGCCGTCATTGGTGATCGTAAGCAGGTAGTCGCCATGCTTGCTTTCGTCCGAGAGCGAAACCGTCGCGCCCGAAAGCGCCGTGGCCTGCGCGTCCAGCGGATTGAGCGTCACGCCGCCGTTATCGGACACCGTGGCCGTGGTGTACAGCGCGGGCGTTTCATTGAGCCGCTCCGCATAGTACGCATCGCTCTTTTCAAGGTTCGTGCTCAGCTTGTCGAAATCAGACGCGGAGAGCGCGACCGGGAAACGCACGCCGTAAATGGTCTTGTCCGCGCCGAACGCAACCTCCGCGTTCCCCTTCACCGTGCCGTCCCAGAAGTACGCGGCCTTTTTGCCGGTGGAGGACGTCACTGCGTCGATCCCGCTCTGCTGCGCCGTGCCGATCACGTTCCGATAGAACGTATCGTACGGAATGTTCATCAGAACATAGACCACAGACTCTTCCGGCACCGTCTGCGCATAGCGATACAGGAACGTCACCGCGTGCGCGCGGGTGCACGGATTGTCGGGCCCGAACGTCGTCGGCGTCATGCCGTTGGTGATCCCATTGTCCACCGCCCAGAGAATCGCGTCGTACGCATAATTGTCCGCCTTCACATCCGTAAACGGATTCGACGCGCCCGACACCGCGGGCTTCCCGGCATAGCGGTACAGGAACGTGACGATCTGCGCGCGGGTGCACGGGCTGTCCGGTCCGAACGTCGTCGGCGTCATGCCGTTGGTGATCTCATTGGCCACCGCCCAGAGGACGGCGTTATAGTAGAACGTACCTTCCGCTACGTCCGTAAACGGATTTTTCACATTCGATACCGCGGGCTTGCCGGCGTAACGATACAGGAATGTGACGATCTCCCCGCGCGTGCAGACCTTTTCCGGGCTGAACATCGTCGCGGACGTGCCGTTTGTGATGGCCTCGTCCACCGCCCACGCGACCGGGTCGGAGTAAAACACGCCGGTCGGAACATCCGTGAATGGCTCCACAATGTCCGCCGCGTGTGCCGCCGGCACCAGCGCCAGCACCAGAACCAGGCTCAGGAGCAGGCCGAGGATTTGCTTTTTCTTCATGGAATGACCCCTTTCATTTCTTTTTCGTTAGCGGAAACTAACCTCTGCTTAAAAATAAAAGTTAGCATTGCCAAACTCGAGTTACCCATAGCATTTAAAGGCGGAAAAGTCAATCCCTTTTCCGGCATCTTTTTGTTTCAATTTTCCGTTTTCTGTCCCAAAAAAAGCCGGAACCCGTATGCCGGGCCTGGCATATGGGTTCCGTGCGATTGAGAAAACTGCGTGTGTGCTCATTGCTTTTTGCGCTTATCCATCCTCGCAATCAGCGCCTGCGCCGCAAAGCCGGTAAAGAGGCCCGCCGCAATACCGGAGAGCAGCAGCACCGGGAAATAGCTCGCGATTGCGGGCGTACCGGTCACGACAATCGCCACAAGGATCTGCCCGACGTTGTGAAAAATGGCGCCGATCACGCTGGAGACCCAGATCTGCTTTCGTGTGAGGACCTTGCGCAGCGGCAGCATGGCCAGGAGGCACAGCAGGCCGCCCGCCAGACTGTACAGCAGCGAGATCGCCTGGCCGGCAAACAGGCTCCCCAGCAAGATGCGCGCGGCCAGGATCATGCACGCCGGGCCCGCGCCAAGCGTAAACACCGCGTAGACCGTGATGATATTCGCAAGTCCCAGCTTCACGCCGGGGATCGGCACCGGCGCGGGAATCTGCGCCTCCGCCACGTGAATGGCGAGCGCGATGGCCGTGAGCAGCGCCATCAGGCTCAGCTGTCTGGTCGTCATGCCCTTCATCCCGTCACCCCGTCAATCTCCGGCGTGGCGCTCGCGGCCGTGTTCTCCAGCCGGATCACAAGTTTGTTCGGCAGGCACACGATCGGCGACGCGCCGTCGGAACGCCAGCCCATCTCCACGCAGACCTGGTCCGGACATTCCGCGTGCGAGACCCGGATGCGCCCGTGCTCCGCCTCAATGGTATTCGTACCGGCGGGGCCTTCGACCGTGAACGTCACGGTCTCGGTCAGGCTGCTGAGATCAATGGAGCGGATGCAGACGCCGTCCTGATAGATGTTCGCTATGGTCGCGCCCGCGCCGCGAATCTGCAGCCACACCGCGGCGACCCCGGCCAGCAGGGCGACCGCCGCAATCAAAATGACCCAGAACGAGGTCTTTTTCATTTCTTCACCACCGTAACGGAGCTGCTTTCCCATGTGCCGAGGGGTTCAAACCGGTCGGCCAGCCCCTCTGTCAGAATGATTTTTCCGTCCTCTGTGACGAGCAGATAGTCAAACCCGCCATAGGTCCGCCAATAGTCCTCGGCGCGATCGGCGCCCATGACAAACAGCGCCGTTGAGAGCGCGTCGCACATTGTGCCGGAGTCACCGACAGCCGTGGCGGAGATCACGCCGCTGTGCGCCGGGGCGCCGGTTGCGGGGTCAAGGATGTGCCAATAGATTTCCCCGTCCTGCTCAAAATAGCGCTGATAGCCGCCGGAGGTGATGACCGCCTGATCGACCGCCTCGATCACGCCGACATACCCGTCGCCCCGCGGGTCCTGCACGGCGACGCGCCAGGCGCTGCCGTCCGGCTTCGTCCCGAGCACCTGCACGTTCCCGCCGAGGTTAATCATCCCCGACGTGACGCCCGTGTCCCGGAACACCTGCATCACCTGATCGCCGGTGTAGCCCTTGGCGACGCTGCCGAGGTCGATTTCCATTCCGTCCGGCAGCGACACCGTGCGCGCATCGGCGTCAAACGCTATATCCCGATAATTCACGCGCTCCAGCAGCGACTGGATCTCCGCCTCGTCCGGCACCTGGTAGCTCCCTGTGGTAAAGCCCCACGTCCGCAGCACGGGGTAGATCGAAATGTCCAGCGCGCCGTCCGTCTGCGCGCAGACGCGCAGCGCCGTTTCCAGCAGCGCGGCCGTATCCTCCGACACCGTCACCGGGACGCCGTCGCCGTGATTCGCGCGGTATACGTCGCTCCCCTCCTGTGTGACGGAAAAAAGTGACTCCAGCTCCAGGATGCGAGCCTCGGCCGCGGTGTTTGCCTCCTCCGCCGCCGCGCCATAGGGCGTGAGGTCCATAATCGTGTCCATGGCGAAGACTGAGCTCGTCACGCCCTCAACACTCGCTTCCTGCTTTTCGCACGCGCACAGCAGCACGCAGGCGAGCAGCACCGCAAGCACGCGGGCCGGTTTGGAATGCTTCATCGGGATGTTCCTTTCCGATCGGGTTTCTGCAAACATGCTTCAAACGGATCATCGAAGCAGTTAGCGACAGGTTACCACAGTTTCCACCAAATTGCAAGCACCGCCGCAAAAAACAGGCGAACCCGTGCGAGCCCGCCTGTCCATGGATTTCTCCGTTGAATGCGCTTCCCGGCAGGGCCTACTTCGTGCCGAAGATGCGGTCGCCGGCGTCGCCAAGGCCGGGGACGATATAGCCATGCTCGTTCAGATGATCGTCCAGCGCGGCAACGTAAATGTCAACGTCCGGATGCTCCTTCTGCATGAGCGAAACGCCCTCCGGCGCGCCAATCACGCTCATGAGCTTGATATGCTTCACGCCGACCTCCTTCAGGAACGTCGTCGCGGCCGCCGCGCTGCCGCCGGTCGCCAGCATGGGATCGACGATGATCGCGTCGCGCTCGGCAATATCGGGCGGCATCTTGAAGTAATACTTCACCGGCGCCAGCGTATCCGGGTCGCGAAACAGGCCGATGTGCCCCACCTTGACGTTCGGCATCATCGTGACCATTCCGTCCACCATGCCAAGGCCGGCGCGCAGGATCGGCACGACGGCGAGCTTTTTGCCGGCGATTTGACGGCAGGTCGCCATCGCGACCGGCGTCTCCACCTGGACCTCCTCCAGCGGAAGGTCGCGCGTCGCTTCAAAGCACATCAGCATCGCGATTTCGGAGACGAGCTCCCGAAATTCCTTTACGCTGGTGTTCTTGTCGCGGAGGATCGACAGCTTGTGCTGGATCAGCGGATGGTCAAATACGTGTACCTTGCTCATGGTATTGTCTCCTTCTGTATTCTTTTTTTCGTTCTCACGACTCCCGGGCCAATCGAGCCTGCCGCTCGCGCTCCGCCTGCGAGAGGCGGAGATAGACCGGCTGCAGATCGTCGGCCGTGCCGGGCGCTTTGCCGCGCGCGGCCATCGCCACGCCCCACGCGCTCTGCTGCGCGAGATTTTCCGGCGCGAGCATGGCCGGTACGCCACGCTCCAAACAGGCATTATAGCACAGCGCGGCCCCGTCGCCAACCAGAAACGCGCTTTTTTTTGCCGCCGCCAGCTCTGACAGCAGGTTTTCCATCGAAATCGCGCGGTCCGCGGTCAGCCGCTCCGGGCGCGCGCCGCGCAGCTCGAACAGCGCATTGTAGACCTGGCCGCGCCGCGCGTCCATCACGGGGCAGATCAGCGCGCGCTCGCCCGCCGCGAGGCCATGCCACGCCATCGCCTCCAGCGTGGAGACGCCGACGGCCGGCTTTTGCGCCGCCCAGGCGAGGCCCTTTGCCGTCGAGACGCCGATGCGCACGCCGGTGAACGAACCGGGACCGTGCGCCACGGCGAAAAGATCGATCTCCGAAAGCGCGGCGCCCGCGTTCTTTATCAGGTCCTCCGCCATCGGCAGCAGCGTGCGGCTATGCGTCAGGCCGCTGCACTGCACCGTCTGCGCCAGCAGCGCGCCGTCGCGACAGAGCGCGGCGGAGGCCGCCTTCGCGCTCGACTCCAGCGCCAGAATCAGCATGGATATGCGCCTCCCTCTACCGTGATGCGCCGTCCGGTCTCGGACGTTTTCTCAAAGCGCACGACGATCTCGTCGCCGTAAAACGCATCCTCCACGTTCTCGCTCCACTCCACGGCGCAGACCGCGCCGCGCGCCAGATAATCCTCCCAGCCGATATCAAACAGCTCGTCCCCGCTCTTCAGCCGGTACATATCGAAGTGGATCAGCTCGCGCGGGCCCGAGTATTCGTTCACGATCGTGAAGGTCGGGCTGGAGACGCGGCAGTCGATGCCCATCCCGCGCGCCATTCCGCGCACGAACGCCGTCTTCCCGGCGCCCAGCTCGCCATACATCGCAACAACGGCGCCGTCCGGCAGCGCGGCGGCAAACGCCTCTCCCGCGCGCTCGGTTTCCGCCTCGCTGTGCGTCTCAAAAATCTGCAATTCCATCACTTTCCTTTTCGGTGATCTATTATAACACGGGACCCAACGTTGCGTAAAGCAATTTTCTGTGTTATACTGTGTGCTGCGTGACATAAGCAGGCAGATTCCCAGATACGCGCAAACACAAGTTTTCTCTGATTGGAGGACCCCCTTATGAAACGAAAGCAGTTCCTGTCTATGCTGCTGGCGATTGTGCTGGTATGTATACTCGGCACATCCGCGCTGGCAGCAGCGAATTTTTCGGACGTACGCCCCGGCATGTGGTTTTATGACGCGGTGCAGTACTGCGTTGACAACGGCATGGTGAACGGCACCAGCGCCACAACGTTCAGCCCGGAGACCAGCATGACGCGGGCACAGTTCATTACGATTCTCGGCCGGATGGAGCATGTGGACGCGGGCCGGTACATAAATAACGGCCGCTTTTCGGACGTGAAGCCGGGAGACTACTTCTCTCCATACGTCACATGGGCGGCAAGCAAGGGCCTCGCCACCGGCACGTCGCTCACCATTTTCGCACCCGACGGCCAGCTCACAAGAGAGCAAATGGCAACGTTTGTGGCGCGCTATCTCACGGCAAAAAACGTCCAGCTGAGCGCGCCGGACATGCCCACGGCATACTTCAAAGATGCGGCGCGCGTCTCCGGCTGGGCGCAGGAGAGCGTGGAGCTGCTGCGGCAGTATGGTCTGCTGCGCGGCGACACAGACGGAAATGTGAACCCCGGCGAGGTTTTGACCCGGGCGGAGGGCGCCACCGTGCTGACGCGGCTGCGGACGGCGCTGCTGGAGGTCAACGCCGCGCTGGACGACAGCTTCGCTCCCCTGCCGCAGAGCGAGGATGAGACCCATCTGCTCGCACGCATCATTTACGCCGAGGCGGGCGCGGAGCCGTTTGACGGGATGCTCGCCGTCGGCTATGTGGTGCTCAACCGCGTCGCCTCGCCGTCGTTTCCGAACACGATTGAAGGCGTCATTTATGAGGCGGATCAGTTTACGCCCGTGCAGAACGGCGCAATCAACAAGACCCCCAGCGCCGATGCGCTGCGCGCCGCGCAGATTTGCATGAGCGGAGAGAGCAACCCGGTCGGAAACAGCCTGTATTTCATCAACCCCGACGCAACCTCCAACAGCACCTGGCTGAATACGTTGCGGACAAACTATACCTTCGTCGCGAAAATCGGCACGCACGAGTTTTACGCATAACGCGAATCCGCACAGGGATTCCGGCAATCCACTGACAGGGAGGTGATCCTGCATGAAACGATTTCACGCTGCGGCAAAGGATTTTTTCCGCCGCGCGGATATTTTTCTTCTGGTCATGGCCATCCTCTGCGCCGTTTTCGGCATCGTCGTCATCTCCAGCGCGACGGCCAGCTATCCGCAGCCCATGAAGTATGTCATTGTGCAGGTCGCCTCCATGCTGATCGGCATTGTCGCCTTCGTCGCCATGACGGTGCTGGACATCGACGTTCTGGCGGATAAATGGTTCATTCTCAGCATCTTTAACGTTGTGTTTCTGCTGCTGCTGATCCCCTTTGGCGTGGACGACGGTACCGGCAACCGCAGCTGGTTCCGGTTTTTCGGCATCGGCATTCAGCCGACCGAGATCGTGAAGCTCACGTTTATCATCATTCTCGCCAAGCAGATCGACTCTTTGAAGCGCAGCACGAACGGACTGAACGCGCCGCTCTCGGCGATGCAGCTCGCAGTGCATTTTGTGCTGGTCTTCGGTCTGATCCTCGTTGTCTCCAAGGACCTTGGCTCCGCGCTGATCTTCTTTTTCATTTTCCTGGTGATGCTCTTTTCCGCGGGGTTCGCGCTGCATTGGTTCGCCATCGGTTTTGCGCTGATCGCGGCGATGATCCCGCTCATCTGGAATTTCGTCCTGCGCGATTACCAGAAGCAGCGTATCCTCGCGCCCTATGACAGCTCGATCGACCCGACCAACATTGGCATCAACTGGCAGCCGCACAAGAGCAAGCTCGCCCTTGCCTCCGGACGCCTGACCGGGACGGGGCTCTATCACGGCACGCAGAGCCAATCCAACGCCTTTCCCGGGAAACACACCGACTTTATCTTCGGCGTCATCGGCGAGGAGCTGGGCATGATCGCCTGCGTTGCCGTCATCGCGCTGCTGCTGATTATCATCATCCGCTGCGTCGTCATCGGCGTCCGGTCGGGGAACGATCTCAGCGCGCTCGTGTGCTTCGGCGTCGCGGCGTTTCTGACGTTTCAGACCTTTGAGAACATCGGCATGTGCATCGGCATCACGCCCGTCATCGGCATTACGCTGCCGTTTTTCAGCTATGGCGGCTCGTCCCTGCTCGCCACGTTTGCCGCGCTCGGCATGGTGTCCGGCGTGCGCTTCCGACCAAAGCAGCGGCGAAATCGCATCTACTATTGACGCCGCTGTAAACAAGCTTTCCGACAGCTTGAGCGCCCGGTCATGTGACCGGGCGCCTGTTTTTTATTTGCGGAGCGCTTCGACGCACGCTCTGACCGATGCAATCAGGTAGTCGATCTCCGCATTGGTGTTCTCCTCCCCGAGGGAGAGGCGCAGGGCGCTGCGCGCAAGCGCGGGCGGCTGGCCCAGCGCGAGCAGCACATGGCTCGGCTCCAGCGCGCCGGCGGTGCACGCGCTGCCGGACGCCGCGGCAATCCCCCGCTGGTCCAGCATGAGCAGGAGCGCCTCGCCCTCGACGCCCGCAAAGCTGAAATTCACCGTTCCCGGCACGCGGCGCGTCCGGTCCCCGTTCAGCTGCGCGCCGGGAATCGTCTCCAGGCCCGCGATCAGCCGGTCGCGCAGCGCCGCAACGCGCGCGGCAGTCTGCTCCATGTGCTCTGACGCCTCGCGCAGCGCCGCGCACATCCCGGCGATTGCGGGCGTGTTTTCCGTCCCGGCGCGAAAGCCGCGCTCCTGTCCGCCGCCTTCGATGAGCCGCGCCAGCTCCACGCCCCTGCGGGCATAGAGCAGGCCCGCGCCTCGCGGGCCGCGAAACTTGTGCGCCGAGGCGGAGAGCAGATCAATCCGCATGGCCTGCACGTCCACGGGCAGATGACCGACGGCCTGCACGGCGTCGGTGTGAAACAGCACGCCCCGCTCGCGGCAGAGCGCGCCGATCTCCGCCACGGGCTGGACCGTGCCGATCTCGTTGTTGGCAAACATCACGCTCACCAGCGCCGTGTCCGGACGGAGCGCGCGCGCCACGTCGGACGGCAGAACGATCCCGTTTTCGTGCACGTCCAGCAGCGTGACTTCAAAGCCCTGTGTCCGCAGTTTTTCCAGGGTGCGCAGCACCGCGTGGTGTTCAAACTTTGTGGAGATCAAATGGCGCTTCCCCTGCCGCGCGCCGGACCATGCGGCGGATAATATCGCCTGGTTGTCCGATTCGCTTCCGCAGGAGGTGAACACAATCTCCTCCGGTCTGGCGGCGCCGAGCAGCCGGGCCAGCTCCGTCCGGCAGGCAAACAGCCGCTCCGCTGCCTGCCGTCCCAGGGCGTACGGCGTGCTGGGATTGCCATAGAGCTCGTCAAAATACGGAAGCATCGCTTCCCTGGCCGCCGCGCTCAGCCTCGTGGTTGCGGCATGATCCGCATAGACCTTCATGCTCAGACCTTGCCGTCCAGCAGATCCTGCACCGTGACGCCGGAGAGATATGTATCCATCATCGCGTCGAGCTTTTTCCAGAGCGGCAGCGTGAGGCACCGGTCCGCCCGCTCGCAGGTGCTTTCGCCCAGCTCCAGGCAGGCGACCGCCGCGAGGCTCCCCTCCGTGCTGTGCAGCACCTTGGCAACGGTGATCTCCGACGCCGGGCTGCTCAGGCGATAGCCGCCCTCCTTGCCGCGCTGGCTCTGCACGAGCCCCGCATGGTTCAGCATCGCGGCAATGGCCTCCATATATTTCAGCGAAACCTCCTGACGCTGCGACACGGACTTGAGCGACACAAAGCCCTCGTCGTCATGCTGCGCGAGATCCAGCATCATGCGCAGCGCGTAGCGCCCCTTTGATGAGATTACCATATCATTCGCCTCCTCATTGGTGATGTTTTTAATATACCACCAATTCACCGGGAATTCAACCGGTGCGCCGCAGACACGCCTCCGGCCGGGCGCATGCGCCCGGCCGGAAGTGCGTGTCTGGCCTTAGGATGAGTACGGATCGTCGTGATGATCGTCCGGAATATCGGTGAATTTCCCCTCGTAGATATGCACGTTGCCATTCTGGGCGCCGGGCTGCTCGACCAGCGCGCGATAGTAGTTGACGTAGGTCAGCTCCTTGTACGGCAGCAGCCAGATGACCAGCGGAAATACGAGCGCCTCCAGCAGGTCCCAGCCGAGGAAGCTCAAATCGAGCACAAACAGCTCCCACTTGTGCCCGCGCATCAGCTCCTTGCTCGCCGTGATGCACTGCATCGCGGACATTTCCGGATGCTCGATCAGAAGATAGATGGCCTGCCGGTAGCGATACATCGCGATGATGCCGGGGAAAAACAGAAGCAGGCTCCAGAGCATGATAAAGAGATATTCTAAAATGGACAGCCACAGCACGCGGAAGATGATGCCGAAGCCGTCAAAAAGATTTCCGAAATCCGCCTTCTCTTCCCGGCAGACATGCAGCGCGTAAATCGTGAAGCCCACGTTAATCATCAGATTCATGATACCAAGCGCGACGGCGAGAAGGCGCGCAAACGCGCTCGGATGATAATTCGTCCAGAACTGCATCATCTGCTCGTTTAATTTTTCCATGGCCTCCGCATAGTTGGCATAGGAGGATGTCATGGCGCTGTAGAAATATTGCTGGATCCGACTCAGTCCGAGTACGTTCATCGACAGAATCTGAAGCAGCCACGCAATGGCAACGACGATCAGGCCCATCAGAATCGGGTTTGGCTTATACCGGCGCATCCGGTCGCGGGCATCCGCTTTCAGCGCCGCGCGGTTTAATGTCATGAAGGATTCACCCCTGTTTTTGAAATTGCCATCAGTATAGCAGAAAATTGTCCGCTTGAACAGAGTCGCTTTCTCTTTTTCACAAAATTTATCAGAGAAATGCCTTGACAATGGTGTCGGAAGATGCTATTATAATCAAGCTTTCAATGCGCGCGAGTGGTGGAATTGGCAGACTCGCTAGATTCAGGTTCTAGTGCTCACTCCGGGCGTGCGGGTTCAAGTCCCGCCTCGCGCACCACGCCGTCGCGAACTTCGTATCGTTCGCGACGGCGTTTTCTTTTTCCGGGCAAACGCCGTTTTGTATAGTTCCACAGTGGCAAAAAATCCGAAAGAAAGCGCTGGCAGCTGACATATGACTTCACCCGATCCCAAATTCACCGATGCGCTTCATCGCTGCATCGACGAGTACCATTGGAATTTCCCGTTCGTCCGGCGGTTTTTGAATATGCGATTCGGCACGGACTATGACAAAAAGGAGCTTTGGGCGCTTTATCACCAGAGCGGGAAGGCGCCGCCGGAGGTGTTCGCGCCGCGGCCACGCTATCTGACGGAGCCGGATCGCCGGTCCCCGATATTGAAGCATAACAATCGTCCCGACGCCGCGGCGTCAGGGCGGCCAAAGGGCAGATAACACACCACGACGTGGGCGTTATCTGCCCTTTTCGATCACGCGGAAATTGCGTGCACCCCCTTGATTTTTTCTCGGTACACCAATATGATATAGAAGTAAGCGGATTCGTTAAGTTTTTTTGAGGAGGAACGGACATGAAATTCTTTGACCAGGAAATCAAGAAGCTGGGCTTTGGTCTGATGCGCCTGCCGCAGAAGGACGAGGTCATCGACATTGAGCAGGTGAAGGTCATGGTGGATCGCTTCATGGACGCGGGCTTTACCTACTTTGACACCGCGTGGGCCTATCCGGGCTCTGAGGACGCAATCCGGCAGGCGCTCGTGGAGCGTTATCCCAGAGAGCGCTTTCAGCTCGCCACCAAGAACGCCGCCTGGATCGGGTGCGAGACGCGCGAGGACGCGATCCGGCAGTTTGAGGAATCGCTGCAGAAGACCGGCGCGGGCTACTTTGACAACTATCTGCTGCACAATCTGGGCGAGATGCGGACGCACTTCTTTGACGACTTCAACATGTGGGAGTTTGTAAAGGAGAAAAAGGCCGAGGGCAAGATCCGGCACATCGGCTTCTCCTTCCACTCCACGCCGGAGGAGCTGGAGCAAATTCTCATCGCCCACCCCGAGGCGGAGTTCGTGCAGCTGCAAATCAACTATGCCGACTGGGAAAATCCCGCCATCCAGTCTCGCGGCGTCTACGAGATGGCGCGGAAATACGGCAAGCCCGTCATTGTCATGGAGCCGGTGAAGGGCGGCCTGCTCGCCAATCCCCCGGAGGCCGTCGCTCAGGTTTTGGCGCAGGCCGACGCCTCCGCCTCCCCCGCGTCCTGGGCGATTCGTTTCGCCGCCGATCTGGAGGGCGTTCTGGTGGTGCTCTCCGGCATGAGCAGCGTGGAGCAGATGGAGGATAATCTCTCCTATATGCAGCGCTTTACCAGCCTGTCCGAGGCGCAGAAGGCCACGATTGAAACCGCGCGCGAGACGCTTACCGCGATTCCGCTGGTCCCGTGCACGACCTGCAACTACTGCGCCAAGGTCTGTCCCATGGAGATCGGCATTTCGGGCACCTTCACCGCGAAGAACATTTACACGCTGTACGGCAATCTGGACACCGCCAAGAGCCAGGAGCGCTGGCTGGTTGGCGGCCACGGCAAAAAGCAGGCCGTCAACTGCATCCGGTGCGGCGCCTGCGAGGGGGTATGCCCCCAGCACATCCAGATCCGGGAGGAGCTCGCCAGAGCGGCGGAGCTTTTCGAGCAGCAGCAGGCATAACCATCAGGAGGAGCGCGAGCTCTGCCGTGAAGCGATTTCAGGCAGGCCGCCTCCTCCTTGTTTTTTTCGTCGCATCTCCGCCGAGTCATAGCCGCTCAGCACGGCGGGACAATTTGGTTTAATCGCCATATCATATTTTAACTATTGACATGCCCTGGTTCTATTGGTATAATAATTTTAATTCAATTAAAGGAGTAATCAAATATTGCATGAGGTAAATCATTCTTGCCGGCCTCACCGTGGGGTGCAGAAAACCGGGGCGCGGCAGAAACCGCGCCCCGGATGGGTCCTATCTTCAGTTCCGCGGCGGCCGCTTCGCGTCAGCCGTCGTAGGCGTAGACGTCGTAGGTCGCGGTTTTCCCGTCCGTCCCGGTGACGGTCAGAACCGGCGTGCCGTCGGACTCCGACAGGGCCAGCGTATCGCCGATCGCCAGCGAGACCTCATACACGTCGTAGTTCACGTTGTTTTCATCCACGACGCCGACGTCATAATAAGCGCCGTCTCCGGCAAACTTATCAAAATCAATGTGGGTCGAGGAGCCGGAATTGAGCTTCGCGCTGTTCACCGGATCTCCCCACTCGTCCTCGGTGGACGAGCTGATGTAAATGCTGTGGATCACAACATCCAGATCGTTCTGGAACACGACATCCTCAGCGTCCTCCCCTCCGGAGCCGCAGGCGCACAGGCTCAGCAGCATCACGGCAGCCATCAGAATACAAATTGCTTTTTTCATGGTATGCTCTTTTCAAATGTGATTGCCATCCTCATTTTCTCGCATCGTTTCGCGGTGGTCGTTGCTTCCGGCCGGCGCGCGGCGGGTTCGCTGCGGGCAACGATTGATTTACATTATAGCCGATTCCTGGCTTGTTTGTAAACATGCAATTGACAAAAAGCCTTCCCGCGTGCTCAAAGCGTCGCCTTGTAGTTCTCTCCCCAGACCCGCATGGCGTCCAGCACCGGGCGCATGCTCTCCCCCAGGTCTGACAGGGCATACTCCACGCGGGGCGGCACCTCGGCATAGACCGTGCGGACAAGGATCCCGTCCTCCTCCATGGCGCGGAGGCAGTCGGTAAGCACCTTCTGGCTGATCCCATCCAGATTTTTTCGCAGCTCATTGAAGCGCCACGGGCGATCCATCAGGTTGCGCATAATCAGCAGCTTCCACTTGCTGCCGATCAGCTGCACCGTGGTGGCAACGGGGCATTCAGGCAGCTCTTCCTTCGTAAGCATGTTGCCTCCTCCATTCAAAATGTGATAGAATACATGTATTTTAACATAACATTATAACATTCAAAGCCGCACAACAGTTACAAAAAAGTAACTATGTAATAAATAAGTGCGTAATTGCATTTATTTCGTGCCGGATGTATCCTGGAAACAGCAAATTCCAAGGAGGAACCCAGAATGTTCAAAAACATCCGTACGCCCGCCCGGAAGGTGACTTTTCAGTCCTTCCTCAGCGGCGGTATCGCCAATGACTATATCACCCAGAGCACGCCGTACGCGGAGCAGGTCGCGCGGGCCGCGCAGACGCTGCGCGCGGCGGATTACGTGCTGATCGGCGCGGGCGCGGGCATGAGCACCGCGGCCGGCGCGGAATATGGCGGGAAATTCTTCGAGGCGCACTTCGGAGAATTCCAAAGGGCCTATGGCAGGCAGTACATGCAGGACATGTACACCGCGGGCTTTTACCCCTTCCCCGACGAGGAAAGCCGCTGGGGGTTGTGGTCGAAGCTGGCGCTGACCGCCGGCGCGGACCTGGACGTGACGCCGCTGCACAAAACCGTCCTGCGCGCGCTGGAGGGGAAAAAGACCTTCATCCTCACCACAAACACCGATCAACAGTTTGACAGGGCGGGCTGCCCCCCGGAGCAGATCTTTGCGACCCAGGGGAGCTACCGTCTCATTCAGTGCCAGCGGGGATGCCATCAAAAGACCTATGACGCCGTGCCCCTGTTCCGAGAGATGGATCAGGCACGGCAGGGCGTGAAAATCCCCGGGGAGCTGGTACCCAAGTGCCCGGTGTGCGGCGGACCGATGGCGATGAATCTTCGCTGCGACAACTACTTTGTGCAGGATGAGAGCTGGTACGCCGCGGAGGAGCGCTTCAGCACCTTTCTCAGCGAGGCCGTGAACGGCAAGCTGGCGTTGCTGGAGCTGGGCGTGGGCTTCAACACGCCAACGATCATTCGGCTGCCCTTCGAGCGGTTGACAAAGAACCACCCGAATATCACGCTGATTCGCCTGAACCGCTCCAAGGCGGTGGTCCCGGACAGTCTGGGAGACCGCGCCATCGGGATCAACGCGGACATTGCGCACAGCATCACGGACATTGCCGCGGCGCTGACGGACGCCGAACCGGCGCCCGGCCGAACAGACGGCTGAGACAGGAGCGGGGCGCTATGCAAAACATCGCGGATTTTCAGGTTGACCAAGCCAAATGCGTCGGCTGCGGGCTGTGCGTCAAGGTATGCCCCGGCAGCGTCCTGCGGCTGAACGGGGCGCGCAAGTGCGAGATGGACGAGATCGACCAATTCGGCTGGTACGGCTGCTGGCGGTGCGAGCACTGCCTGTCCGTCTGCCCGACCGGGGCCATTCAGATTTTCGGAAAGCGGCCGGAGGACAGTCTCCCGCCCGTCGAGCCGGCGCAGGCCGCGCAGGTGCTGGACGCGCTCATCGCCAACCGCCATTCGCACCGGCGCTTTTTGAAGCGGGACGTGCCGCCGGAGCTGATCGCGGATCTGATTCAGCGGTTGGGAAACGCCCCCAACGGCGGGAACAAGCAGCTCGTGGAGTTTACGCTGATCGACGACCGGGCGCAAATGGACACATTCCGCACGCTCGCTTATGGCAAAATGGAACGGCTCGCGGCGCGGGGCGTCTTCCCCGCCGGGTATGACCGGGAGTCCTATGACGCGCTCAAGCGCTGGGAGGCGGCCGTCCGCCCGGAGATGCTGTTTTGCTCCGCGCCGTACCTGCTGGTCCCGCACGCGCCGCGCGGCGCGGGAGAGCCGGAGCAGGATGTGACGGTCGCCGCGGTTTATTTTGAACTGCTGTGCGCCTCGCGCGGGCTTGGCGCCGTATTGATGAGCTTCCCGCGGGACGTGCTGGCGCTCATGCCGGAAGTCTGCGCGCTTCTGGGCATTCCGGCCGATCATGTAATCGGCGTGATGATCGGCTTCGGCTGGCCGGAGGTCCGGTACGCCAGAGGAAGCCAGCGCGGGATCGAGCCCACGCGCATCCACCGCCCCAGATTCCCCGAACCGAGCGAATAGGAGGTGTTTCCCATCCTCTGGACGCAAATGCAAAGCTACTTCCAATCCAGCGGAGACCGCTTTCTGGCGATGCTGCTCGCGCACATTCAGATCAGCCTGCTGTCGCTTGCGATTGCGGTGCTGATCGGCGTGCCCGCGGGCGTGCTCTGCGTGCGGTACCGGCGCGGTCAGAAATACATCACCGGGCTGTTCAGCGTGCTGCGGGTCATCCCGAGTCTCGCGATTTTGCTGCTGATGGTGCCGATCCTCGGAACCGGGACGGCGCCGGCGGTGGTCGCGCTCGTGATTCTCGCCGTGCCGCCGATCCTGATGAACACCGTGGCGGGGCTGGAGGGCGTGGCGCCCTTCCTGCTGGAGACCGCCAGCGGCATCGGCATGGAGCCGCGCCAGGTCTGGACCAGGGTGCGCTTTCCCCTGGCCGCGCCCATGATCCTCACCGGCGTCAAAACGGCGGCGGTGGAAATCGTCGCGAGCGCAACGCTGGCCGCCAAGATCGGCGCGGGCGGCCTGGGCGATATCATCTTCGCGGGTATCGGTCTTTTTCGCACCGATCTGCTGCTCATCGGCGGCATCTCGGTCGCGCTGCTGTCGCTTGCCACGGGCCTGCTGTTCTCCGCGGCGGAGCGCATCACCATGAGACATCGAACGGCATAAGGAGGAACGTACTATGAAAAAAATCATTTCCGCAATCCTGGCGGTCACGCTCGTATTCGGTATGGCGGCGTCTCTCGCCGGCTGCGGCGGCAAGGACGACGACTCCGCCAGCGTGATCCGCGTGGGGTCCAAGGATTTTACCGAAAACCTCATCGTGGCGGAGCTCTACGCGCTGGCGCTGGAGGACGCGGGCTACACCGTAGAGCGCGACCTCGACATCGCCGGCTCCATGGTACATACCGCCATCACCTCGGACGAGATCGACCTCTATCCGGAATACACCGGCACGGGTCTGCTGTCCGTGCTGCAAATGGACATGGAGAGCGACCCGGACGTGGTCTATAACACCGTCAAGGAAGCTTACGACGAGCAGTTTGACATCACCTGGCTCACGCCGACGGAGATCAACGACCGGCAGGGCATCGCCATCCGCACCGACGTCGCCGAGGAATACGGCATCTACAACATGTCCCAGCTCCAGCAGAACGCCGACAAGCTGCGCATGTGCTCGCAGGGCGAATTTGAATACCGAGAGGACGGCCTGACGGGCCTGGCAAAGGTCTATGGCGAGTTTAACTTCAAATCCATCAACGTGTACGACAACGGCATCAAATACGAAATTCTGAAAAACGACGAGGCGGACGTCTGCCCCGGCTACTCCACGGACGCGCAGCTGGTGGATAAGGACAGCTTCACCTATCTGGAGGACGACAAGGGCTTCTGGCCGCCCTACTATCTCGCGCCCATCATCCGCAACGAGCTTCTGGAGGCAAATCCCGAAATAGCGGACGTGCTGAACGCCGTGAGCGCAAAGCTGGACACGGAAACCATCGTCGCCCTCAACGCCAAGGTGGACATTGAGCAGATGGAGTACGAGGACGTGGCGCGGGAATTCTACGAGACGGTGTGCAAATGAGCACGGCCATAGCGTTCAACGACGTCACAAAAACCTTCCCGGGCGCGAACGGCAACGCGGTCGATCATGTGAGTCTCACGATTCGGGAGGGTGAATTTATCACGATCCTCGGCTCCTCCGGCTGCGGCAAGACCACGCTGCTGAAGCTGATTAACCGCCTCTATGAGCCGGACAGCGGCAGCATCGTCCTGTTCGGAGAAGACATCAGCACCGTGGACGTGGTGAAGGTGCGGCGGCGCATTGGGTATGTCATCCAGCAGGTGGGCCTGTTCCCGCACTATACCGTGGGCGAGAACATCGCCACCGTTCCAAGACTCCTGAAATGGGAAAAAGACCGCATCCGCGCGCGCACCGACGAGCTGCTGGAGCTGGTGGGTCTTGCGCCGGACGAATTTCGGGACCGGTATCCCGACCAGCTCTCCGGCGGACAGCAGCAGCGCGTGGGGCTTGCGCGGGCGCTCGCCGTCGATCCGAAGATCATGCTCATGGACGAGCCCTTCGGCGCCATCGACTCCATCACGCGGGAGAAGCTGCAGGACGAGCTGCTCTCTCTGCACCGGGGCATGGGCAAGACCATCCTCTTCGTCACGCACGACATTGAGGAGGCGTTCAAGCTGGGAACGCGCGTGATCCTCATGAACGAGGGGAAGCTTCTGCAGTTTGACACGCCGGACGCCATCATCCGCGCCCCGGCCGATCCGTTCGTGCAGTCGCTCGTAAACTCCGCCCGCGCCAAGGAACAGTTCTGGGAGAATTATCTATGATCGAATACGCGGCCCGACATTCCGACAAGCTGCTCTCCGCGACGCTGGAGCACCTGGAGATCGTCGTGATTACGCTGCTGATCTCGCTCGTGGTCGCGGCCCTGCTCACCGTCGTGTGCAGCTATTCCCGCGCGCTCTCCAGAGCCTTGCTGAATCTGTTTTCCATGGTTTATTCCATCCCGAGCCTCGCGCTGCTCGCGCTGCTGATTCCCGTTACCGGTCTGGGCAGGCGCACCGCCATCATCGTGCTCGTGATCTACAATCAATATCTGCTGCTTCGGAATTTTCTCGCCGGGCTGGACGGCGTCGATCCGGGCGTTCTGGAGGCCGCGGCGGGCATGGGCATGACGCATATGCAGCGCCTGGTCATGGTGCAGGCGCCGCTGGCGAAAGGGGCGATTGTCGCCGGGCTGCGCATCGCGCTGGTGTCCACGGTCGGCATCGCCACCATCGCCGCCTGCATCAACGCGGGCGGCCTCGGCGCCATTTTGTTTGACGGCCTGCGCACCATGAACGTCGCCAAGATCCTGTGGGGCAGCCTGCTCTCGGCCGTGCTCGCCATCGGCATCGACCGACTGCTGGCGGCGGCTGAACGACGCGCGCGCTGAGCCCCCGGGCTCTCACATCCGCAATAAAAGAAGGCGCTGCCTCTCCGTAGTCTTTCGACTGTTTCGAGGCAGCGCCTTTTCGATTATGTTGTTATTTGCCGAGGATTCTCCTGGCCGCCTCGTGACCGGCGTTCCAGCCGCTCATCATGGACGGATGCATACCGCCCGGATTGTTGTCCCAGGCGCCGCAGAACGTCAGGCCGGGGATCTGATCGTTCTTGACCGGGAAGAGGACATAGTCCCGGCTGTAGATCTTCAGGCCGCCGATCGTGCCGCCCGGCGCGCCGAGGAAGCGGGCGTTGGTGACGGAGGAGGAAATCTCCATCTCCTCGATGTGCTCCCGGATGCCGGGGAAAGCCTTTTCCGCGATGGCAAGCATCTTTTCGGCTACCTCGTATTTCTTCTCGAAATACTTCTCAGGCGGGATGTTCAGCCAGTTGACGCCCAGATCGCTGAGCAGCAGCGTGACCGTGCATTTGCCGGAGCCCCGAACGGAGGGGTCCGCAACGTCGTGGCAGGTGGCGATGATGCGCCCTTCCGGAACCAGAATGAAGTTATTGGTGTCGGGGATGCCCACGTCCCAGGGCTCGCAGTCGAGGCCGAGGAACACCTGCGAGGGCGCGGAGTGGATGGCGTAGCCCTTGGACTGGGGGACCGCATCCGCGGGCACATCCTTCGGGTCGATCATGTTCTGATACACCAGCATGGGTGACAGGTTGCCGACGATCTCCTTGGCGCGGATCTCCTCGCCGTACTCGGTCACCACGCCGACGGCGCGGCCATTCTCCACCAGAATCTTTTCCACCGCGGTGTTGAACAGCAGCGTGCCGCCCATGCGGCGGAAGGATTCCATCAGCGCGCTGGAGAAGGAGAACGAGCAGCCGTGGACATGATAGGGCTTATACTCCATGTAGTAGTAGGTCCAGTTGGCGATGTCCAGCACCGTGCACTCGGGCACCGGGCCGGAATAGGCGGCCATGGTGCTCAGCGCGCCGATCAGCAGCGGGTTCTTCATCGTCTGGGCGAAGAACTGCGGCAGCGGCATGAAGGCGTACCGATAGAAGTACGGATACTTCTCCGCCGTGGCGTCCGGGTTCATGCGGGCCAGGGGGTCCTTGGAGTTGTAATCAAAGTCGAGGAGCGCGTGGTAGTCCTCCATGACGCCGAAGATGACCTCGAAGTACTTCTCGATCCCCGCCTTTTCCTCGGGGAAAATGCGGCTCAGCGTCGCCACCATCTTCTCCCGGTCCGAGGGCAGCGGGAAGGTGATCTGGCCGGGGACGATGATGCTGGCAATGTTGGGCATTTCCAGCCAGTCCACCTGCTCTGTTACGCCAAGCTCGTCAAAGACCTTGCGGGTGATGCCGGGATGATCCTCGGTGCCCAGGCAGGTCAATTGATGGAGCGCGGCCTCAAATTCAAAGCGGCCTCTGCAAAAGCTCTCCGCCGCGCCGCCGGGCGTGTTGTGTTTTTCAATGATAATGGTCCGGGCGCCGTCCTTCTGCAGGGCATTTGCTGCCAGCATTCCGCCGTTGCCGGCGCCGATTACGATTGCGTCAAATTCGCGCATGCTCTGGTTCCTCCTTTCCGCTCAGTCCGCGACTTCCACATCCGAGATCGGATAGGAAGCGCATACATGGATGTAGCCTGCTTTCATGTCCGCCCTGCGCAGCAGCACAGTGGACGCCTGGAACACGCTGCCGGAGACCAGCTTCATGCGGCAGGCGCTGCACTCGCCGGAGCGGCAGCAGCTTTCATGCCGGATGCCCGCCTTTTCCAGCGCGGTCAGAATGGTCTCGTCCGCGCTGGCGGAAATGACCTGGTCGCCGTACTTCACGGTAAACCGCGTGTCGCCGGAAATCTCCTCGGGCCAGGCGGCGTCCTGAGTAATGTCATCCGCGGCGCCGAACATTTCGCGGCGGATGCGCTTGCCGGGGATGTTGAGCTTCGCAAGCTCCGGGGCCAGGAAGGCCTGCATGGCCTGGGGGCCGCAGATATAGAAGGTGCTGCCCTCTACATCCACTCCAAGGCTGCGGATCAGCTCCGCCGTGATGAAGCCCTGGGGACCGTCCCAGCTTTCATCCGGCTCGGAAATGACCAGGTCCACCTTGAGATTGGGGTGCATGGCGGCGCGTCTTCTCAGCTCCTCGATGTAGGGCGCGTCGTCCGGCGTGCGGCAGCCGTAAATCAGATGAATTTCCCGATCAAGGTTCCCGTCCGTCGCTTCCCGGATCATGCTGAGGAAGGGCGTGATGCCGCTGCCGCCGGCCAGAAGCACCTGCTTTTTGCTGTGGAAAAGCGGATTGAAGTAGATGTGTCCGGCGGGTCCGGTGGTGGTGAGGATATCGCCCACCTGAACCTGATCGTGCAGGAAGTTGGAGACCAGGCCGTCGTCCTTGCGGCGCACGGTGATTTCATAGTATCCGCGCTGGGCGGGAGACGAGGAGATGCTGTAGGGCCGTCCGGTATGGATGCCCTCCGCGTCCACCATCACCTGCACATACTGCCCGGCCTGGAAGGGCGGAAGATACTGATCGACAGGCACCAGATGGAACGACTTCACGCTCTCGGTCACATCGAACTTCTCGGTCACCCGCATCCGGAGACGGCGGGGATGCAGCTGCTTGACATAGTCCAGCAGCCAGGGGCCCTGCGGCTTGGTGACATCCGGGCCATACTGCTTTGTGTTGGCCACGGATTCCCGCACGGCGGAGTAGTTCTCCACCAGATTCTCAATTTTGGCTGACAATTGGCATTCCTCCTGTTATTTTTTTGTTTTGCTTCTTGTTAACAGGATAACAAATTCCAGTCGAATTACCATTCGCCAAAGGAAGCATCTTTCTAATCCTTTTGGATTATTTTTTTCTTGCATGTTATCGGCGCAGTCACTATAATAAAAGAACGAAGTCGAAACGGAGGGATGCATGGTGGCAGAGTCCGGGCTGTCAAAGGCAGACTATCAGAAGCTTTTCGCGCTTTCAACAGGACTGCTCCAAGCCGACGAAAGCGATCTTTACCGGGAGATGCTCCGCCTGCTTGAGGAAATCTTCGGCTGGCGGAGAACGCTCGCCTTCGTGCTGAACATGGGAGACGGGCTCGCCTTTCCGCACGTGGAGTATATGACCAGTCTCAACATGAGCCAGGACTATCTCATCAGCTGCGCGGCCGCCTACAACAGCGAGCGGGTGATGTATGAATCCATGAAGCGCCGCCGGGCCAGCAATCGCTGGCAGGGGGTGTCCTACACACAGGACACGCCGGACGGGGACTATGACAACTCCGCCTTTATGGGCAAGCTGCGCGCCATGGGCTTCAGCCACGCGGTTGCGCTGTATCTGAACGTATCTCCGGTGATCTGCATCGCGCTGTGTCTCACGGAGGAGGAGAGCGAGCTGAGCGCCAGGGATCGGGAGCGGATCCAGCACATCCGGGATACCCTGGCCGCCCACATGCAGGTGCGGCTGCGATATCAGCGGGAGCGGGGGTTGAGCGACTGCGTCCGCGCGCTGGCCGAGACCGCGGAGCCATACTACGCGATTTTGGACGGCAAGCTGGAAACGCTCGCAAAAAGCGGCGGCGCGGAGTCGTTCGCGGAGAAATGGCTGGAAACAACAGATTTCTCCGCAGTCGCGGCGCGAATTTTGCGGGAGAACCAGCTGAGCGCGGATCGCCTGGAGCAGGCCGATGGGCTTGCGGGCGAGATCGCGGGCTGTCAGATCCGCCTGCGGCCGATCAGCTATCGCTATGCGGAAACAAGTCAGCGGGCGCTTCTCGTGACCCTGCGCCGGGGATCGCCGGGCATCGTTCAGCTGGACCCCGCCGCGGCAAAAAAATATGATCTCACAAGGCGCGAAACCGAGGTGGCCGAGATGCTTGCGCGGGGCTGCACGAACCGGGAAATCGCGGAGGCCATGCACATCAGCGCCAACACCGCGAAGGTGCACCTGGCCAATCTGTTTCGCAAGCTGGGCGCCGCCACCCGCATAGAGGCAATCAGCAAGCTGAAAGCATAGTGTGCGCGGGATATGGATTGGCGGGAGCCGTTTTTCGCTGGTATACTGTTTTTTCAAAAGGCAAAGGAAACGCTGAAAAGTCAGCGTTTCCTTTGCCCAGCTTGTCAAAAAAGCCTCGCAGAGTTCGCGCCCGAAGGCGCGAATTGGGTCAAATTATTTTTGCCCCGCGGCTTCGCCGTGGGGCAAAAATACTTCTCGCGGAATGGATTGCCCTCCTATCGCGAATCGCATTCGCGAACGAGGGCAAGGAATGCAGCGCAATCCTCCCTGTCGAAAAATATTTTTTCGACAGACTCAGAAAAGGAAATCTCACCGCCGAACGCATGGGATTGCTTCAGGATTACATGCGCAACGGCGGAGATGTCACCCTGAAGGCGCTCAGGAAGCTGCCGGCGGACACGCAGCAGGACATCCTCGATTATCTGCGGGATGCGCCGCTCTACGAGGCTGTCACAGTGAACGACAAAGATTTTCTGCTCGTCCACGCCGGGCTGGATCACTTTGCACCCAATAAGAAGCTGTCAGAATACACAAGCGACGAGCTGATGTGGGCGTCCCCTGACATAATGGATGCGTATTTCGACGATATCATCACGATTTTCGGCCACACGCCCACGTTCTCCTACGGAGATTCGCACAGGGGAAGCCTCATAAAAACGCAGACCTGGATCAACATAGACGTCGGCGCCGCGTTCGGCGAAGCGCCCGTTCTGCTCAGGCTGGACGATTGGAAGGAATTTCGACTGTCATGACAAGGATGCCATAAGGTTGCCGCTGTTCTGCGCTTCCGCCGCCTCGCTGCGGGCAAAGGAGCCCGGCGCGGAAATTTCGGATCGAAATTTCCGCGCCGGGCTCTTTGAATATCAATTTTACACCAAATACTTTTCCCGCAGCGCGGCGCGCTCCGGCGCTCCCACGCCGAGCGCCTGCTCCAAAAACGCCTCGACCGAGCCGTAGCGTGCGTCGATCGACTGCCACGCGGCGCCCAGATACCGCTCCCGCGCGGCGTCAAACGCGCGCACGGCAAAGACGGCCGCCGGATCGTCCGTATACTGCCGGACGCGCTCCACGGTCCACTCCGTCACCGCCGCGACGTATTCGTTTGTGCGCAGATAATCCTCCAGGATCGTCTCCCGCTCCACGCCCAGCGCCGTGAGCAGCAGCATCGTGCCGACGCCGACACGGTCCTTCCCCGCCGTGCAGTGATACAAAAGCGCTCCGTCCCCCTGCCGCAGCACCAGCTCGAAAAACTGCCGATAGTGCGCGACGCTGTACGCGCTTTCCACCAGCGGCGTGTACAGGTCCGTCATCTTGTTTTCCGCATCCATTCCCGCGCGCATGGCGCCGAGGAAAAAGGGCGGAATGTCGCTCGGCTCCGCCTCGCGTGTGATGCCTCCCTGCATCTGCTCGATGATCGGGCACGCCTCGTAGGTCACGCCGGGAATCACCGTGTCCGGCTGGAGCGTTCTCTCCCGCTCCGTGCGAAAATCAACCACCGTTGTCAGAGGGACGCGCCGCAGAGTTTCCGCGTCCTCCCGCGTCAGGCGGGAGAGCTCCCCGCTGCGCAGCAGCAGACTCGGCCGCAGCGCGCGGCCGTCCCGCGTCGGGATGCCGCCCAAATCGCGCGTGTTCGGCGCGCCATGTAATTCTATCTTTCCCATCGCATCACCGTATTCCAAAAAGTTGTTTTCCGTTTTCCATCGTTGCCGCCGCGACCTCCTCGGTCGTCAGCCCCTTTTCCCGCGCGACGACCGCCGCGATGTACGGCAGATTACGCGAATCGTTGCGCCTGCCGCGGTTCGGCACCGGCGCGAGATAGGGCGAATCCGTCTCCAGCAGAATGCGGTCCATCGGGCAGGCGCGGAGAACCTCCAGCGCGCGCACGGCGTTCTTGTAGGTGATCGGCCCGTCAAAGCCGAGATACCATCCGCGCCTCAGCAGCGCCTGCGCCATCTCCACGCTGCCGGAAAAGCAGTGGAACACCCCGCGCAGGCCGTCATAGCCGCGCACGAGTTCCAGACAATCGCCGTGCGCGTCCCGGTCGTGCACGATGACCGGGAGGTCCAGCTCCAGCGCCAGCTCGAGCTGCGCGCGAAACATCCGCTTTTGCAGGTCGCAGTGGGTTTTGTCCCAGTAATAGTCCAGCCCGATCTCCCCGATGGCGACGACCTTCGGCCGCCGTGCCAGCGCGCGAATCTCGTCCAGACTTTCGTCCGTCCAGCCCTCGGCCTCCTCCGGATGCCAGCCCACGGCTGCATAGAGAAAGGGATATGTCTGCGCAAGGTCCACGGCACGTGCGGACCGCTCCGTATTGTCGCCGGGATCGACCACAAGCGTCACGCCGCTCTCCGGCAGGGCGCGCAGCACCGCGTCCCGGTCGGCGTCAAACTTCGAGCTGTCGTAGTGGGCATGGGTGTCAAAATACATTCGAGCGCCCCCCTCACTGCGTCATTTCGAGAAACGCCGCCTCGTCGAGAATCGGAATGCCGAGATCGAGCGCCTTCTGATATTTTGAACCGGTGTTCTCCCCGGCCAGAAGATAGCTTGTCTTCTTCGAGACGGAGCCGGCCGTCTTGCCGCCGTACTGCTCGATGATCGCGCTCGCCTCGTCGCGTGTGAAATGCTCCAGTGCGCCCGTGAGGACGAACGTCTTTCCGGCGAAGCGGTGATCGACCACCTGCTCCTTGGAAGCGAAGCTCACGCCCGCCTCGCGCAACAGCCGGATCTGGTGCTGCGACTGGGGATCGGCAAACCAGCCGCGCAGGTACGCCGCCGTTGTGGGGCCGATATCCGGGATCGCGGTGAGCGCCTCCTCCGACGCCGCCATGAGCGCGTCCAGCGTCTCAAAATGCGCCGCGAGCACCTTGCCCGCCTTCTGCCCCACCTGCCGGATGCCAAACGCGCACAGCAGGCGCGCAAGCCCGTTTTCCTTGCTCTTTTCCAGCGCGTTCATCAGATTCTCTGCGGACTTTTCGCCCATGCGCTCCAGCGCGGCGACCGACTGCGGCTCCAGATAATACAGCTCCGCCGGCGAATGCACCAGCCCCGCGCGGATGAGCGCGTCGCAGATCGAAACGCCGAGGCCGTCGATATCCATCGCGTCGCGGGACGCGAAATGCACGATGTTCCGCAGCCGCTGCGCCGGGCACTCCGCGCCCATGCACCGCAGCGCCACGCCGTCCTCATCCCGCACAACGGGCGCGCCGCATTCCGGGCACGTCTCCGGCATCGTGAACGGCACAGCGTCCGCCGGGCGCTTTTCACGCACGACCTGCAGCACCTCCGGGATGATCTCCCCCGCCTTCTGCACGAGCACCGTGTCGCCGATGCGCAGGTCGAGCTTCTCGATATAATCCGCGTTGTGCAGCGTCGCGTTCGTCACGGTCGTCCCGGCGAGGCGCACCGGGTCGATGACCGCCTTCGGCGTGAGCACGCCCGTGCGGCCAACCTGGATCACAATGTCGCGCACGACGCTCTCCTTCTTCTCCGGCGGGTATTTGTACGCCACCGCCCAGCGCGGGAACTTCGCCGTGCTCCCAAGCGCCGCGCGCTGGGACAGCCGGTCGATCTTGATGACCGCGCCGTCAATGTCGAAGGGATACTGCTCCCGATTGTCGCCGATCCAGTCGATGCGCGCGCAGCACGCCTCCAGCGTGTCGCAGCGCTGGTACGGCACCGTTGGAAAGCCAAGGCTTTTCAGGTAATCCAGCGTGTCGGCGTGCGTCGCGAAGCTGCGGTCGCTCACGAGCTGGAGGTTGAAAATGATGATATCCAGCCGGCGCTGCGCCGCCACCTTCGGGTCCTGCTGGCGAATGGACCCCGCGGCGGCGTTGCGGGGGTTGGCCAGCAGCGCCTCCCCGTTCACCTCGCGCACGGCGTTGATGTCCCGAAACACATCGTGCGCCATATATACCTCGCCGCGCACGATCAGCCGGGACGGGGCGTTTTCGAGCTTTTGCGGAAGATTCCGCACCGTGCGGAGATTCTCCGTCACGTCCTCGCCGATCGTGCCGTCGCCCCGTGTCGCGCCGCGCACGAACACGCCGTCCTCATATTCCAGCGACATGGACAGCCCGTCGATCTTCGGCTCGACGACGTATCCGTGCGCCTCGGGGAGCGTCGCGTCCATCCGCTCGCCGAACGCGCGCAGCTCGTCAAACGAAAACACGTCCTGCAGGCTTTCCAGCGGCACCTCGTGCCGCACCTGCGCAAACGTGTTGAGCGCATAGCCGCCCACGCGCTGCGTCGGCGAATCCGGCGAGGCGTACTCCGGGTGCGCCGCCTCCAGCTCCTCCAGGCGGCGCAGGAGCGCGTCATATTCAAAATCTGAAATTTCCGGCGCGTCGTTGACATAGTACAGCAGATTGTGCCGCTCGATCTCGCGGCGCAGGGCGGTGATCTCTTTTTGTGCGTCCATATGGGTTACTCCACTTCTAAATATGTGCCGGGAACGTCGCCGATGATGACGGTCTCGGCCAGCAAAACGTCCGACTCCACGCTCGCCTCGTCGCGACCCCACGGGAGAATGACGTCGATGTTTACGGTGATGTGCAGAAAAAGCTGGTACTTGCTCTGATTGATCGCGGCGGCGGAAAACTCGTTGTGATAGTCCACGTGCGAGGTCGTGAGCAGCAGCACCCGCACCGGGATCGTCGGCGTGCCGAACAGGATATTGGCGCCCAGCAGCGTTTCCACCGGCATCTCCATGCTCAGCGTGTGGTTGGTCTCCTCCGTCTCCAGCGCGGCCGCAAGCAGCGCGGCGGCGGTCTCATTCACGCGGTTTACATTGACGCTGACCGCCGAAACGCGCCCGCCGGCGTCCGTCTGATAGGAATAATAAGCGTCATCCGCCGTGTCGCGGATCACATCCTGCACGGCGGCGTTGATCTTCGCGCGGATCATTTCGGTCGCGGCGTTTACCGCGAGATCGGTCACAAAGCGCATCCCCTGCGGCGTCAGATACAGCAGAACGAACAGCGCCGCCGCCAAAACCAGCAGGCCGATCAGCCGCAGCCGGCCGCGCCGGGAAAGCCGCAGTCCGCGGCGGCGGAATCCCCGCATGACACATCCCCCCTGTCATGCATATGCCGGCAGGGGCGAAAAAATGCGCTTATTCGAGCGATTCCACAATGGCGCGGAACGTGTTGCCGCGCTCCTCGAAATTTTTGAATCGGTCAAACGACGAGCACGCCGGCGAGAGCGTCACGATATCGCCCGGCCGCGCCAGGCGGTACGCCGTCTCCACCGCGGCGCGAAAATCGTCCAGCACCACGACCGGGAGCGCCTTCGGGTCATAGTGCTTCGACGCGCGGATCGCCGCGGCGATTGGTTCCGCCGTTTCGCCGCAGAGCACGGCCGCCTTTGCGTGCAGGCAGACCTTGTCGCCCAGCTCGTCAAACGGGATATGCTTGTCGTGCCCGCCGAGCAGGATGATCGGCGGCTTCGGCAGCGCGTGCAGCCCCGCGATGGCGCGCGTCGGGCTGGAGGCGATGGAGTCGTTGTAAAACCGCACGCCGTTCAGCTCGCGGATCAGCTCCATGCGGTGCGGCACGCCGGGAAATGCCTTCGCCACGGAAACGCACGCCTCGCGCGACGCCAAATCGCCCAGTGCGGCAAAGGCCGCCATGTAGTTCTCCACGTTGTGCGCGCCGGGAATGCGGATGTCCGCCGCGTTCATGATCGGCGCCGTCTCCCCGCCGCGCGCGCGGTAAATGACGCCGTCCTGCAGATACACGCCGTTTTCAACCGCGCCGGCGCTGCTGAACAGGCGCACCTCGCCGGGCGCCTCGGCGGCAAACTGCGGCGTGTGCGCGTCTCCCGCGTTCAGCACCAGAACACCCTCCGGCCCCTGATTGCGGTAAATATTCTGCTTGGCCGCAACATAGTCCGCAAAATCCGGATGCACATCCAGATGGTTTGGAGAGACGTTTGTGATAACGGCCACGGCGGGGCGGCACCGCATACTGTGGAGCTGGAACGAGCTCAGCTCCAGCACGGCAAGGTCGTCCGGGCGAATCTCCGGCAGGCGCGTGAAAAGCGGCGTGCCGATGTTGCCGCCGAGATGGACGGTGTGTCCGGCCGCTTTCAGAACCTCCGCCGTGACGGTCGAGGTCGTGGTCTTGCCGTCGCTGCCGGTGATCGCCAGGATCCGGCAGGGGGAGAGCGCGCAGAACGCCTCCATTTCAGACGTGAGCACCGCGCCGCGCCGCGCCGCCTGCACAAGCTCCGGCGCCGTCGGCAGCAGGCCCGGTGTGCGGAAGATCACATCGAAATCGAGCCGGTCAAGATACCCGTCGCCCAGCTGCATCTTCGCGCCGCGCGCGGCGGCGCGCTCCCCCGCGGCGCCCAGCGCCGCGCGCTCGCGCCGGTCGCAGACGGTCACGTCGCATCCCGCGTCGAGCAGCGCGCCGACCAGGGGCTGGTTGCTCACGCCGAAGCCGACGACGCCGATGCGTTTGTCCTTCAAGCTGCCAAGATATGCGGAAACGTCCAACGATATCACTCCTCTCGTGTATTATACTGCCCATTTCTCATGAACACAAGCAAAATCGCTTTTTGCGCTTGACGAACGGCGCGCGGATGGGTACAATAAGCGGGCGAGCAGGCCGAGCAGCCGCGCGCGCAGGCCGAAAGGCCGCGCGTGAGGAAAGTCCGGGCTCCATAGGGCAAGGATAACGGGTAACACCCGCCAGGGGCGACCCTCGGACAAGTGCAACAGAAAGATACCGCCGCCGCTGCGTGGCAGCGGCGGTAAGGGTGGAAACGTGCGGTAAGAGCGCACGTGTCGGCTGGAGACAGTCCGATGCTGTAAACTCTATCCGGAGCAACACCGCGGAGGGACATGCAGGCCGGCCCGGCCGTCCCAGGGAGGTGGCTGGAGCGCGCCGGCAACGACGCGCCTAGATAGATGGCTGCTGAACACAGAACCCGGCTTACAGACCGGCTCGCGCAAACCGCCGCAGACGTTTTCTCGTCTGCGGCGGCTCGGGCGAAGGGATCCGTCATCCGCTTTCGGGAGGGACAGACGTGGAAAAAATCGCATTGGTCACAGGCGGCTCGCGCGGCATCGGCGCGGCCACGGCGCTGGCGCTGGCGGCGCGCGGCTGGACGGTTCACGTGAACTATCTCCATTCCGCGGCCGCGGCGAACCGCATTGCCGCGCGGACCGGCGGCCGCGCCATACAGGCCGATGTCGCCGATTTGCGGCAGGTGGAGCGCATGTTTGCGCAGACCGGCCCGGTTTCCCTGCTGGTCAACAACGCCGGAATCGCGCACGCCGGACTGCTCACGGATCTTGCGCCGGCGCAGTGGCAGCGGCTGTTCGATGTGAACGTGACCGGAATCTTTCACTGCTGCCGGTGCGCCGTTCCGCACATGGTGCGCGAAAAGGCCGGGCAGATCATCAATGTCGCCTCCATACTTGGCGCCAACGGCGCCTCATGCGAGGCTGCGTATTCCGCGACGAAGGGCGCCGTCATCGCGCTGACCAGGGCGCTGGCCAAGGAGCTCGGCCCCTCCGGCATTCGCGTAAACGCCGTCGCCCCCGGCTGCATCGACACGGATATGATCGCGAATCTCACGCCGGACGACCGCGCCGCGCTCGCGGAGGACACGGCCCTCTGCCGCATCGGGACGCCGCAGGACGTGGCGGAGGTCATCGCGCTCCTGGCGGAGCCCGGCACGCGGTTTCTCACCGGCCAGATCGTCGGCGTAGACGGCGGCCTGGTCATCTGAACAAAAACCGGAGCCTGCAATTTCTTGCAGGCTCCGGTTTTCTATGCGCGCTTTCGTCGGACCGGCTCACACGGCGCGGTCCTGCCGCGCGCGCACCCACTCGGGATGCTCGGCGTAGTATTGCTCCAGAAACGCCTCGATGTGCTCCTCCGCACGGCGGC
>CACWHX010000003.1 GCA_902760845.1 Oscillospiraceae bacterium | reverse complement strand
GGCTCCGCATCCGCGCCCCCGTTCTTCCTTTACCGAGCCGAACCCGCTCCGCTGGGCTTCGTCTCGGGGACGCGGGGTGAATGCGCTTTCCCGCTTGCCGGGGAAGCGAACGATACAGAGCTTGCCGCGACGTGGCAAACGAGGACAAGGAATGCAGCGCAAGCCCTTTCTGTCGGCAAACGAAGTTTGCCGACAGGCTCGCGTCAAAACAGCTGCTGCTCCAGCGTCTCGGCCAGCGCCGCGATCTGCGCCGCGGAGATTGGATTTCGCAGGCCGCAGTCGGCCGCGATATCCATGAACTCCTCCTCTGTTGCGAGATCAATATAGTCCCCGTACATCGCAAGGCCGCTGCCCGGCGTCTCCAACTCCATCTCATAGAGCTGCACCGCCGCGCTGTCAGAGACAAAGTAGCTGACGAGGTAAAACGGCATGTCGTAGAAGTGCGTGATCTCGATCCAGCTCTTGGCGTAATAGTCGTCGCTCCAGCGCCCGTCCACGCCGTATTCCTGCGACACCTGCAGCGAGATGGCGTTGATGTTCTCCAGCGTCACCTCATCGGCGGGGAGCGCATACACCCGCTCCTCAAAGGCGTTGTAGCTGCCCTGCTCGGCGTAAAGCTGCAGCGTGTCCATCAGCTTATACGCCGTCAGCTCCGCGCGCAGCGCGTCATCCTCCAGATAGCACAGCGTGAGATACTCCATCCCCTGCGAGATCGTCTCGTTCACGTCCGTGCTCTTGCCGATGCCGTAGTTTACATAGTCGTCCGTGAAGTGGCCGAACTCGTGCGCGATGGTGAGCGTATCCTCGCTGTAGCCAATGCTGTTGACCAGGAAAAACGGCGATTCGTAGTCCTCCAGATAAATCTCATAGGAATCGGCATACTTCGTGTCGGAGCTGTCCACGTCGCAGAGTTCATAGGCCAGCAGATACTCCATCGCGTCCGCGATCTCGCCGCCCATCGCGTTCGCCGCGGCCGTCACGGCCTGCAGGCACCGCCGCGCCTTCATCGGCGTGGTGTCGTTCGCGCTGTCGGCCAGCCCTTCCGCGACCGCGCGGCGATAGAGCGGCACAAGTCGCTCCACAATCGCGGCCGTATACGCCTGCACATCCTCCGGCCCATAGTCGCGGCCGTTGGCGCTGTACGCCATGTCGATATAGGAATCATAGCCCCGCTCCGCCGCCAGCTGCTGGCGCACCTTCACCAGCTCCACATAGATGCCGCCCAGCTCCGGATTCACAGCGTCGTAATAGAGATCCAGCGCCTCGGACGGCGTGAGCGCGCCCAGCGCGCCCGAACGCGCCGCGCGGTACAGCTCCGAGCGCGTGTAGTCCCGTCCCTCGTAGGTCACGTGCGCGTCCGTCAGCGCGCTGTGGTACTGCTGCTCCAGCTCGTTTTCGCGGCGCGAGAGCGCAATGTACGCCTCCGGATAGACGTAGTCCGCGTCGTATTCGTCCAGGAAGCCCTCGCCGAAAAACTCAGACAGCGAATCGGCCTGCGCCGATCCCGCGCACGCGGCAAAGAGCTCCTCGAATTTTTCCCCCAGCTCGATCCGCCCGCTGGCGCAGTAGGTGTATTCCTCGTCATAGTAGGGGTCCGCCGTGTTCAGATCGTGGCGAATCTCCGCGAGCGTCATCATCGTGTCATAGGTGTAGTACGCCGCGTAGATGCTCGACAGTTCCCGCGCCGTCCGCCGCAGGTCCATGCCGGAGTCCTCCCGCTCCGCCAGCGCCGCGATCAGCGCGTCGATGCGCGCAAGGTCGCCGTCCAGATCGGGCCGGACATATTCCATCTCCGGGAAGGACACCATGTCGATGTAGTCCTCGCCGCTGTAGTCCAGCCGCTGCGGGAGCTCGACGGTCCGGGAAGCGCGCCCGTCGTCCGCGCCGGGCCGCGCCGCGGCGCAGCCGCTCAGCAGCATCGCCAGCAGCGCGATGACCAGAAGCAGCGCCGTCCGCCTTATGTTGGTTTTCTTCATCACCTGTTTTCCTCCGGTTTCCGCTTTTTTCGTTCAGCTTTTAACAGTATAGCACACATACGCCGATCAAACAATCTCCGATTCCGTCAATTCCGTAAAATTTATGATTGACCTTTGTCATCGATTGTGCTATAGTATTTCTACCTGTCAGTCGAGAGGTCTATTTTTGTTGCGCAAAAATCGGACATGACTCCCGGCTCATACAGGGAGGCAATCGCAGCAATGCGAAATCTATAAGGAGGTGCCGAACCATGGCGAAAGCTGGATCCCGCGTGAAGGTCACGCTGAGATGCTCGGAGTGCAAGCAGAGGAATTACAACACCGTGAAGAACAAGAAAAACACCACGGAAAAGCTGGAAATGAACAAGTACTGCCCCTTCTGCCGCAAGCACACCAAGCACACCGAAACCAAATAAGAGACTTTCGAAAGGAGTAGAATCAATGGCTGAGAAAAAAGAAGTCACCACTGCTGCCGTAAAGAAAGTCGACACCAAGCTCGGATTTGGCGCGCGAACCAAAAAGTGGTTTCGCGAAATGCGCAGCGAGCTGAAAAAAGTCGTTTGGCCCACGCCAAAGCAGCTGTTTAACAACACCGCTGTTTCTCTCGTGGTCATGGCCGGCTCCGCCGTCGTCCTCTGGGGCTTCGACTGGGTCGCCGATCAGGGCGTGCAGCTGCTGCTGAAACTGGGTGGCTGAGCATGGCAGAGCTTGCGAAGTGGTATGTGGTCCACACATACTCCGGCTATGAAAACAGCGTAGCCGCAGCAATTCTCAAAGCGGCGGAAAACCGCAAAATGCAGGACTTGATCCAGGAAGTCAACATCCCGATGGAAACGGTCACGGAGTTTACCGACAATGGCGAAAAAACCGTGGAGCGCAAGGTCTTCCCCGGCTACGTGCTGGTGAAGATGGTGCTGACCGACGACAGCTGGCATCTGGTGCACAACGTGCGCGGCGCGGCCGGGTTCGTCGGGTCGGACGGGAAGGCGATTCCGCTGACGGAGCAGGAGATCTATGACCTCGGCGTGGAGCGCCACGAGATTGTGGTCGGCTTCGCCGTCGGCGACACGGTGAAGGTGACGGACGGGCCCCTGGAGGGCTTCCTCGGCACCGTCGAAGAGCTGGAGCCGGAGAAGGACCGCGTGCGCGTGGTGGTCTCCATGTTCGGCCGCGAGACGCCCGTCGATCTGGAGCTGGATCAGGTCGAAGCGATTTCAGAATAACAAAGAAAGAGGTGCTTTCAGTTGGCACAGAAAGTAGTTGGATATATTCGATTCCAGGTTCCCGCCGGCAAAGCGACGCCGGCGCCCCCGGTCGGCCCGGCACTCGGTCAGTACGGCATCAATATTGGCCAGTTCACGAAGGACTTTAATGAGCGCACCAAGGGCGACATGGGCATGATGATCCCGGTCGTCATCACCGTGTATGCCGACCGCAGCTTTACCTTTATCACCAAGACCCCGCCCGCCGCGCTGCTCATCAAGAAGGCCTGCGGCATCGAGACGGCCTCCGGCGTCCCGCAGAGAGACAAGGTCGCCACCATCAGCAAGGAAGACCTTCGCAAGATCGCCGAGCAGAAGATGCCCGATCTCAACTGCACGGACATTGAGTCCGCCATGAGCATGATCGCCGGCACCTGCCGCAGCATGGGCGTTCTCGTCGGCGAGTAATCGCGGACACGTCCCCTTATCGTGGGAGGATCATCCATCCGACGAACCACATTACTAGGAGGAAACCAAATTGTTCAGAGGTAAAAACTATAAAGAGAGCGCAAAGCTCATTGATAAGCAGACGCAGTACGAGCCGCAGGAAGCGTTCGAGCTCGTGACGAAGGCGTCCCGCGCGAAGTTTGATGAGACCGTCGAGCTGCATGTCAAGCTGGGCGTCGATTCCCGCCATGCCGACCAGCAGGTCCGCGGCGCGATCGTCCTGCCCCACGGCACCGGCAAGACCGTCCGCGTGCTCGTGTTCTGCAAGGAGGAGCGCGTGCAGGAGGCCATGGACGCCGGCGCCGACTATGCCGGCGGCATGGATCTCGTGCAGAAGATCCAGGGCGAGAACTGGTTCGAGTTCGACACCGTCATCGCCACGCCCGACATGATGGGCACCGTCGGCCGTCTCGGCAAGGTGCTCGGTCCGAAGGGCCTGATGCCGTCGCCGAAGGCCGGCACCGTCACGCCGAACATCGCCACCGCCGTCAAGGAGGCAAAGGCCGGCAAGATCGAATACCGCCTCGACAAGACCAACATCATCCACTGCCCCATCGGCAAGGTCAGCTTCGGCGCGGAAAAGCTCACCGAGAACTATGAGGCGCTCATCGGCGCCATCATCAAGGCCAAGCCCGCCGCGGCGAAGGGCCAGTATATCAAGTCCTGCGTCACGGCGTCCACCATGGGCCCCGGCATCAAAATCGCCGCAAAGCAGTAAAATCTATAGCCGCAAAAACCGCCCGTCAACTGACGGGCGGTTTTTGCATTTGCGGCGCGAATTTGGGCATTGAAATTTGCGGCGCGATATCGTATTGTAGGAGCAGACGGCACAGCCCCTGGAGGAGGCTTGCGAACGCCGCAAGCGGGCTTGTATTGTTTCCCCGAAGGGCATGGAAATCGTTTTTGAGGCAGCTTTGCCGCCTCAAAAGCACCCTAGACGAGCTTCGCGCGTCCTCGCGCCGACCAAAGCGGACCTTTGCCCGCCGCGATAAGCGCGAGGCTCCGCTTGCGAAACCTGTTTCGCAAGTGACTTACCCCGTGAAGGAGTGAAAGGAGCGGACATGGACAATCGCACATTAAAAATCATCAAAGAGAAAAATCCCTTTTCCCCGCTGCATGATATCATCTGCGATCTGCTGATGCAGGAGATCATCTCCTTTCGCATCCAGCCCGGGACGCGGCTGGTGGAGAGCAGCCTCGCCGAGCGCTTCGGCGTGAGCCGCTCGCCGGTGCGCACGGCGCTGGACATGCTGGCGGACACGGGATTTCTGCATCGGGAAAACAACCGGTTCTACGTCAACAGATTCTCCCGCAAGGAGTATAAAAATCTCAGCGATCTTGCCGCGCTGCTGGAGCCGTACGCCGCGGGCGAGGCCGCGCTGAAGCTGACAGACGCGCAGCTGCGGCAGCTGTACGACATGGCCTACGAGCTGCAGCGGCTCTACCATCTCGCAACCGGGCAGGACCCGTCGGACAGCTTCGTCCCGCTCATGGACATGGAGTATAAATTTCACACCTTCATCCTGGAGGTCGCTGACAATGAGGTCATCTTCCAAATCTACAACGAGTACAAATACCGCCTGTTTTTCTATCGCAGCTACCTGCTGACCAACCCGCCCAAGGAGGTGCTGGACATTCTGGCAAACGACCACGTCCTCATCTGCGATACGCTCCGGCTGCGCGACCGCGACATGGCCGCCGCCATCGCCAGACGGCACCTGACCGTCTCTCAAAAGGTGATCGAGCAAAGTCACGCGCTGGACGGTCCCCCGGTCAAAACATGAGCGGCAATTCCCGCATTCCCCATCGGACTTTGTATCAAATGCACAATTTGTTATAAGAATAACAAAGATTTTTTGAGCAAGTTGGTGCGTGCCGGCCCCGGTTTTTGTACAAAAAAGTGCGCAAAAATGAAGCGTTTCGGTCGCCGCCGGCGCAAAAATTGACGCGGATGGCACAAAAATTGACGCATTCCCGTGTGATTTGTTAATATACTGTAAACTCTTTCTGCCGTGCATGGGGGTGCACGGCAGAAAAATCACACGGGGAAAGGAGGGGCGTCGTTTGCAACAACCAAGCAGCTGCTTGCTGCTGCGCGTACAGGACGGCCGGGCGATCTGCCCCGCTTGCGGTTCCCGAACGCAGGTTGTGATCTATCCAGACACGGTTTTGAGAAATTTCCCGCTGTTTTGTAAAAAGTGCAAGCAGACAACGCTTGTGAAATATGGAGAGCCTGAGCCAAGAGCCTGAGCCACTGAACCTGCACAACCGTGCAAAAGGGAGTGACTTCGGCTCTTTTGCTTTTTCAGCAAAAGGGCCCTCTATGCATGGGAAATGAGAGACCCCGCGGAGAGAACCAAACAAGAAAAGGAGCGAATCAAGAAATGGCTAACCAAAAACTGGACAACCAGCCGGCAGTAAGCAAAAACTACGTGCGCTTTATGCTGGTCACCCTGCTGATCTTCGCCGTCGGCTTCTTCCTGCTGCTCGGCGGCATCAGCGGCACCAACTTCGCAGAGCACGGCGTGCTCATTCAGATCATTACATTTTTCCTCGCGTTTATGCCCATCCTGCTCGTGCTCATCGGCATGCTGGGCTTCAACCTCTCGGCGCTGAAGGTCGCCCCGTTCGCGTTCCTGCTGGCCGTGCTGCTGAGCTACACGTTCTTTGCGAACATGGAGCACGGTCCCGTGGAGCTCGCGCAGGCGATCTGGGCGCAGACCTGGAGCGGCATCAAATCCTCGTTTTACATCGTGGGTCTGATTCTGTTCTCCTTCCTGATTCTTGACCTGATGCAGACCTCCGGCGCGATGGACATCGTCAAGGGCCGACTCGCGGCCATCTCCGGCGGCGACCGCCGCGTGCAGCTGATTATCATCGGCCTGTTCGTCCCCATCTTCATGGAAGGCGCCGCCGGCGCGGGCACCCCGGCAGCCATCGCGGCCCCGTTCCTCGTGGGTCTGGGCTTTGAGCCCGTACTCGCGGTCGTCGTCGCGCTGATGGCGGACGGCGTATGCACCTCCTTCGGCGGCTCGGGCCTCACGACCATGTCCGGCGGCGCGGATCTCGTGACTGCGGGCATCTCCACGCAGGATCTGAACTTCGCGGCCGCGGGCTGGTTCCATATGATCGGCATCCTGGTCATGCCGTTTCTCATTCTCCTGTTTGCCTATGGCAAGAAGGCGTTCAAGGGCAAGGGTATCGTGGGCTACAGCCTCTACTGCGGCATCGTCGGCGCCGTGCTGATGCTCGTTTTCTCCAACTTCATCGGCGGCTTCATCACCGACATGGGCACCGGGCTGATCGGCATCATTCTCGCCATCGTCGGCCTGAAGATCTTCAAGATCGAAACGCCTCCGGAGCTCTATTCCGAGCCGCCGAAGCAGGACGGCAAGCCGAAGTATTCCTTCGTCCGCGCGCTGAGCCCCTATATCTTCGTGCTCATCATCCTGCCCGTGACGCTCACGGTCTCCAAGTACATCACCGTCACCAATGCCGACGGCAGCGCCATTCCGCTGTGGAACTACGTGGTCGGCAAGATCACCTACAACGGCTGGATCGACCTGCTGCTGTTCCTCTGCTCGCTGCTGAGCATCATCACGCTGCGCTACGGCTTCTCCAACTACTGGAAGGCGTTCGGCCGCGCGTTCAAGAAGGTCATCCCCGTGTTCGTCATCATGGCGTCGCTGTACTCCGTTGCGAACATCATGAAGATCCCCTTCATCTCCGAGGTCGTTGACGCCAGCGGCACCGTCACCCGCGAGAGCCTGTCCATGATTAAGCTGCTGGCGCAGGATATCGCCGCCGTCACCGGGCCGCTGTACCCGATCGGCGCGGTGCTGATCGGCTCCATCGGCGCGTTCATCACCGGCACAAACCTCGGCGCAAACCAGCTCTTCGCCACCATGCACATGCACGCGGCGGACATTCTCGGCATCAACAAGATCATGACCTTCGCCGGCAGCAACGCCGGCGGCTCCCTCGGCAACATGATCTGTCCGAACAACGTCACCGCCGCCTGCGCCACCGTCGGCATCACCGGCGAGGAGAACAAGGTCATGAAGCGCGTGGTCGTCATGTTCCTGATCTGCTTCGCGCTGTACGCGGTGCTGTCCATGCTCTATGTCTATGTGTTGTTCCCGCACGTCTCGGCGGAGGCCAACAGCCTCTTCGCCGCGATGGGCTAACCCCAAAAACGGCGTTCGCGTCCGCGGACGCGAGCGCCGTTCCGTTTCGATGATTGGAGGTATTTTTATGCAATTTCCGAAGCTGGATAAAAAATCCCTCACCGACGGCATCCGCATCCCGCAGATGGTGCGCGTGCGCCAGAAGTACCCGGATGTGGATCTCGCCGACCCCGTCGGCACGCTGTGCGAGCAGCTGCGCGCGATGGACGCCGCGACCGTTGCCGGACTCAAGGGCAAGCGCATCGGCATCACCGCCGGCAGCCGCGGTCTGCCCTATTACAAGGAGATTCTGAAGGCGCTGTGCGACCAGCTCAAGGCGTGGGGCGCGGAGCCGTTCGTGTTTCCCGCGATGGGCAGCCACGCCGGCGCCACCGCCGAGGGGCAAAAGGCGCATCTGGCGCAGTTTGGCGTCTGTGAGGACTATCTCGGCGTGCCGGTCCTCTCCACGATGGAGGTCGTCACGGTGGACACGCTGGACGACGGTTTCCCCGTCTACTGCGACAAAAACGCCTACGAGGCGGACGGCATCATCCTCTTCAACAAGATCAAGCCGCACACGCACTTCAAGTATCAGCACGAGAGCGGCCTGCTGAAGATGATCTGCATCGGCGTGGGCAAGCACATGGGTGCGGCCACGTTCCACGCATGGGGCTACGATGAATTCGGCCCGAACATGGAGCGCGTGTCCAGGGCGTTTCTGGACAAGGTCAACGTCGTGTTCTCCGTGGGCATGGTGCAAAGCCCCACGGACAACATCAGCCACCTGGAGATCATCCCGACCGACCGCTTCTTTGAGCGGGACGCCGCGCTGCAGGCGCTCGCCAAGGAGGAGATGCCGCGGCTGAAGCTGCCGCGCATCGACGTGCTCATCATCGACGAAGTCGGCAAGGAAATTTCCGGCGCGGGCATGGATCCCAACGTCACCGGCCGCACGGAGCGGTTCAGCCAGGAGGCGGGCTTCCGCGCCATCGCGCCGGACATTGAGAAGATCGTCCTGCTGGACATCACCGAGAAGGCCCACGGCAACGCCACCGGCTGCGGCGTGGCGGACATCATCAGCTACCGGTTCGCCAACAAGATCGACTTCGCCTCGACCTACACAAACATCATCACCGCCAAGTCCTTCCGCATGGGCGCGATGCCCCTCTACGGCAACAGCGACGAGGACGCAATCAAGATGGCCATCGCGCACGCATTTCTGCGCGATACGGACAGCGCCAAGATCGTCCGCATCCGGAACACCCTGATGCTGGAGGAGATCGAGTGCTCGGTCGGCTGTCTGGACGAAATCGCCAAACATACGGATATCGAGGTCATCTCCGAGCCGTATGATTGGGAGTTTAACGAAGCGGGCGACCTCTGGTAAGGCCCCTTCAGTTTCTCTCTTTTTTACTCTCTCCACGCGGCGGCACAGCCAAGGCTGTGCCGCCGCAACACAATTTTAAAGGCATGAGGTTCTCAAGAGGGGCAACGCGGCGAGTCGACCCCCCCGGTTAGAGCGGGCGCAGGCTGTTTCGCAGCGCAGCTGCTGATGGGTGCGGGGATTGGGGCTGGTGCCCTCGTTAATATTGTAGTCGTTGACGTAGTGCTGGCATTGGTGCGGTGCGAGATTGGGCTTGGTTCCTTCGTTACTGTACCGCAGATGTTGACGTGGTGCTGGCATTCCACCCGCTTTCTTTTCAGCGCGAAAAGAAAGCCGGTGGAGCCGGAAAGAAACGCTGAGGGCTGCGGTGGTGGGCATCGCTTCTTCCGGAACCGCGCGCAAGCGCGCGGTTCCGGGGGCTTACCTTTCTACGTGTAGACTAGGCTGTACGAGCGGCGCAAGTGCGCCGCTCGTACTCCGGGGTGGCGTCAGAACGGGCGCGCTCCATTCCGCAGCCGCGCTGGCGTGCGGCGGCTCCATATCCGCTTCCCCGTTCTTCCTTTCCGAGCCGAACCCGCTTCGCTGGGCTTCGTCTCGGGGATGCGGGGGTGCGGGAGACGGGGCTTGGTGGGAATCTTGGTGCAGAGCAGCGCGTTGAATGCGGCTTAGCAGGAATCTCGCCTTGGAGGACCAGATACGCACCGAGTGCGTAAACCACACCGCAGCGCTGAGCTGTAGTTTTAGTCGCTTGCATTGTATCTAGCATAGCACCGATTCTCCGGCACCCAGCCTGTGCGTTTCTTTCCGTAGAACCTGCCTTTGCCGAATGTCCCGCCTACGGGGGTTGTTAAGGGGCGGTAGGGCGGTAGCCCCTTGACCAAAGCGCCCCTTTCTTTGCGGCTCCACCGCGTTTCTTTCCGGCAAGACGGAAAGAAATGGGGTGGACTCTGCACTAAGACAATATCTGCAGTACGTGATAAAACGAACCAGGCAAAGTCCCGCACCCCCACATCCTCCTATCAAAACCCCGTTTTTCGACGGACGCGCAAAACTGGCGCCTGCAAAAGTGCAGGCGCCAGTTTTTTGTGATGTGTGTTTTGGCTTAGTACATGCCGCCCATATCCGGGGCCGGGGCTGCGGGAGCCGGGGGCTCCGGCAGGTCCGCGACGAGAGACTCGGTCGTGAGGACCATGGAGGAGACGGACGCGGCGTTTTCCAGCGCGCTGCGGCAAACCTTGGTCGGATCGACAATGCCGTTCTGGATCATGTCGCCAAAGGTATCGGTCGCGGCGTCATAGCCGTAGTTCACGTTCTCGCTCTTCGAGACCTCGTTCAGAATGACGGCGCCTTCGACGCCGGCGTTCGCGGCGATCTGGCAGGTGGGCGCCTTCAGCGCGGAGACGAGGATGGCAGCGCCGGTCTTCTCGTCGCCGTCCAGCTCGTCAACCACCTTCTGCGCGGCTCTGCTGGCCATGACATACGCCGTGCCGCCGCCGGCCACGATGCCTTCCTCAACGGCAGCGCGCGTGGCGTTCAGCGCGTCCTCGATGCGGAGCTTCTTCTCCTTCATCTCGGTCTCGGTCGCGGCGCCGACCTTGATGACGGCCACGCCGCCGGACAGGCGCGCCAGGCGCTCCTGCAGCTTCTCAAGATCGTAATCCGAGGTGGTGACGGAAATCTGCGCGTTGATCTGCGCGACGCGGTCGTGAATGTCCTGCGTGGACCCGTCGCCATCGACGATGATGGTGTTCTCCTTCGTCACCTTGACCTGGCGCGCGCGGCCAAGCTGGTCGAGCGTGGTCTCCTTCAGATCCAGACCCAGATCGGAGGAAATGACCTGGCCGCCGGTGAGAATGGCGATATCCTGCAGCATCTCCTTGCGGCGGTCGCCGAAGCCGGGCGCCTTGACGCACACGCAGGTGAACGTGCCGCGGAGCTTGTTGAGGATGATCGTGGCGAGCGCCTCGCCCTCGACGTCCTCGGCGATGATGACCAGCTTCTTGCCGGCGTTCAGCACGGCCTCCAGCACGGGCAGAATCTCCTGAATGTTGGAGATCTTCTTGTCGGTGATGAGCAGATATGCGTCGTCAATGACGGCCTCCATCTTCTCGTTGTCGGTGACCATATAGGGCGTGATATAGCCGCGGTCGAACTGCATGCCCTCCACGACCTCGGAATAGGTCTCGGCGGTCTTGCTCTCCTCGACGGTGATGACGCCGTCGCGGCCGACCTTCTCCATCGCCTCGGCAATCAGCGTGCCGATCTGCTCGTCGCCGGAGGAAATCGCGCCGACGCGCGCAATGTCGCCGGAGCCGCTCACAGGCTGGGAATTTTCCCGGATGGCGCCGACCGCCGCGTCCGCGGCCTTCTGGATGCCGCGGCGCATAACCATCGGGTTCGCGCCCGCGGCCAGATTCTTCAGGCCCTCGCGGATCATGCTCTGGGCCAGAACGGTCGCCGTGGTGGTGCCGTCGCCGGCGACGTCGTTGGTCTTGGTCGAGACCTCGCGGATGAGCTGCGCGCCCATGTTTTCAAACGCATCCTCCAGCTCGATCTCCTTGGCGATGGTCACGCCGTCGTTCGTGATGAGCGGCGCGCCGAACTTCTTGCCCAGCACCACGTTGCGCCCCTTGGGGCCGAGGGTGATCTTCACGGTATCCGCAAGCTGATTCACGCCGCGCTCCAGCGCCTTGCGCGCCTCTTCGCCATAAACAATCTGTTTTGCCATGATAAGTTGCCTCCTATTTAGTCTTCGACGATCGCGAGGATGTCGCCCTGACGAACGATGCTGTATTCCTCGTCGTCCACCTTCACGGTGGTGCCGCTGTACTTGCCGACGAGCACGCGGTCGCCGGCGGAAACGGTCATTTTGACCTCGTTGCCGTCCACCAGGCCGCCGGGGCCGACTTCCACGACCTCGTACAGCTCCGGCTTTTCCTGCGCGGAAGTCGCGAGGAAGAGGCCGCTCTTGGTTTTCTCCTCCGCCTTGAACTGCTTAAGCACAACGCGGTCCGCCAAAGGTCTCAGTTTCATGTTGGATTGCCTCCTATTCTAATTGTATACAAAGGTGAATGCGTTAGCACTCAAATCTTTGGAGTGCTAACGCATCATACTATACCACAATTTCAGGATTTATCAAGCCCTATTGGAAAAGTTTTTTTGTAAACGTTTTATGAATTTCAAACAACGGCGGCGTCCGCCGGACATGGCCGGGCGGCGTTCGCGAAAAACGCCATATTTTTCGGCACGATAAAGTTCACGCCGCCGGGACATACGTCAAAGTTGATGTGCCGGCTGTAGAGCGCCTCGCCGTCGATGTTGACGACGATGTCCTCGTCGCTCTCGATCTCCAGGTGCGTCCCGGTCAGGTGCGTCAGCTTTTCCGCCGGGATCTCGCGCCAGCGGCCCTTGGCATATTTCAGGATCAGGCCCGGAAACTCGCGCAGCTTCACGTCCCGCACGACGTGGAAGCCCAGCACGCCGCTGTCCGGCCGCGCGCCCGGCATGGCGTGAAACCCGCCGCCGTAAAACTGGCCGTTGCAGGCGCAGACCAGCGCCACCCTGCCCGTATACTCGCAGCCGCCGCCACGCACGCGCATGTTCTGCGTGATGCCCTTGAACACGTTCACAAGCGCGGAGACGACATATCCCGTCGCGCCGCCGACCAGGGGAATCCTGCTGTATTTGTGCACCTCCGTGCCGATACGCGCGTCGATGCCGACGGAACAGATGTTCACGCTGTACCGGCCGCAGCACTCGATCACGTCAAAGGGGCGCACCTCGCCGGAAACAAGCTCGCCGAGGTCAAAAAACCGCGCGCTGTCCGCGCCGAAGGTCTTGATGAAGTCGTTGCCGGTGCCGCAGGGAAAGTGCGTGACCGCGACATTTTGCAGCCCCGCCGCGCCGTTGACGCATTCGTTGAGCGTGCCGTCGCCGCCGCAGGCGTAGACGCGCAGCGTCTCGCCGGAGCGCGCCTCCGCGCGAATTTTATCGCAGGCGTCCATCGGCGCTTTCGTCACATAGATCTCGTGCGGCACATCGCTGCCCCGCAGCGTCTGCGCCGCCGTTTGCTGGACTTCCGCGCTGTGATCTCTGCCGCCGGCCACGGGATTCACGATAAACAGATGCTTCATGCCTCTGCGCCTCCTATGCGATTGACGTCGAACCAGGTCGATGAAACTACTATACGACACACATATGAATTTTTCAACCGCGGCGCAGGATTGTTTTCAGTTTTTTAACGGTTCGGCGCCGCGCGGTACTGGAACAGGTCGCATCGGATCATGCCGTTGTAGAGCTTGCGTTTTTTGTCCGCCGGGCGGCCGAAGGCGCGCTCAAACTCCGTGTGCGCGCTGAGCAGGAACAGGCTCCAGCGCTCGCTCCGGGCGTATGCCGCGCCGAACGCCCGATACAGCGCCTCGCACTCGCGCTTTTCCAGCAGCCGCTCGCCGTAGGGCGGGTTCGTGGCGATGACGCCTCGGTCGGTCGCGCGGTCAAATTTCGCCGCGTCCGCGACGGAAAATTCGATCAGCCGCTCCACGCCGGCGCGGCGCGCGTTTTTGCGCGCGATGTCCACGGCGGCGGGGTCGATGTCCGAGGCAAAGATGCGATAGTCGCCGGAAAATTCCCGCGCGCGGGCTTCCTCCCGCTCCGCCATCCAGATCTCCGGGGGACAGAGCGGCCAGGCCTCCGCGGCAAAGGCGCGCAGCAGTCCCGGCGCGCGGTTTTTTGCCGCGAGCGCCGCCTCGATGGCGATGGTGCCGCTGCCGCAGAAGGGGTCGCAGAAATCGCCCCTGCCGCGGTAGCCCGCGATGTCCACGCACGCGGCGGCCAGCGTCTCGCGCAGCGGCGCCGCGACGTGCGCCGGGCGGTAGCCGCGCTTGTGCAGGCCCGTGCCCGTCGTGTCGAGATAGAGCACGGCCTCGTCGCGCATGATGGCAAACTGGATCTGATAGCGCGCGCCCGTCTCCGAAAACCACGAGACGTGATATGTCTGCTCCAGCCGCTCGACGACGGCCTTCTTGATTATCCGCTGGCAGTCCGGCACGGAGTGCAGCGCAGAGTTGAGACTGTAGCCCTTGACGGGAAACGCCCCGTCCTCCGGGAGGAACGCCTCCCACGGCAGCGCCTTCGTGCCCTCGAACAGCGCGTCAAACGTCGCGGCGGGGAAGCGCCCCAGCTCGATCAGCACGCGCTCGCCGAACCGCGAGCGGAGATTGGCGCGGGCAATCTCCGCCGCGCCGCCGGAAAAGCGCACTCTGCCGTTCTCCGGCCGGACGTTCTGCATGCCCATATGGCGCAGCTCGTTGCCGAGCGGCCCCTCCAGCCCGAACAGGCACGGCGCGCAAAGCTCAAACGTCTTCATCCGGCGTCTCGTCCTCTGCTTCGGGTTCGGATTCGGTCTCCGTCTCGGGTTCGCCCTCCGTCTCGGATTCCGTCTCCGCTTCGGGTTCCGTCTCCGTCTCGGGTTCCGTCTCCGTCTCGGGTTCCGTTTCCGTCTCGGGTTCGGTCTCTGCTTCGGGTTCCGTCTCCGTCTCGGGTTCGGTCTCCGTCTCGGGTTCGGTCTCCGCCTCGGGTTCGGTCTCCGCCTCCGTCTTCGGGGCGTATCCGTGCAGCGCGATGCGCAGCAGCACCAGCAGCGCGTAGACCACGCAGACCGCCGCCGTGATCGAGAGCGCGGCGACCCAGCCCGCCGAAAGCGAGCCGATCATGTCCACGCGGACCATCACCTCCGGCAGGTAGTCGGCGTAATCCTCCACCGTTTCGATCAGGCCGCCCTGCTCCATCCAGCCCTTGTTCTCGCCGAACCAGCTGTAGAGCTCGTCGGAGACCGTCTCCGGCAGCGCGGCAACGGTCCCGTTCACGCGGATGTAGGCGTCGAGCGAGTAGCTCTCGCCCGCAAGCACGCTTTTCGTCGCGCTGAGAATCACGTTCTCCGACTCAAACCACCGCGCCGGGAAGCAGAACACGACCATCTTGCCGTTGATCGGCACGACGGCGTATTTTTCGTTCACGGTCTCGCCCCGGTAGCCGGCGGCAAAATTGTCAAGGATCATATAGATGTCGCGCTGCACATAGTCGCCGACCCGCACATCGTCGATGGCGTCAAACGCCGCGCCGCCGCGCAGGAGCTTCCCAAAGCCAAAGCCCGTGACGGCCAGCAGGACCACCGCCGCCAGCAGCGCCGCGATGCAGCGCTTCCAGGCCGCGCGCTCGCGCGCGGGTTCGTTTTGTCGTTTCATGGTTTCGTTCCTCCAAACCGCATCATTTTTTGCCCGGCAAGGCGGCCGTCAAACATGGTCCAGCGCCGCTGTCTCCAGCATGGCGTCCAGCACGGCGACGGCGAGCGCGGCCTCCATCACGGGGATGGCGCGCGGCGCGAGACACGGGTCATGCCGGCCGCCCATGCGCAGCGTCGTCTCCTCCATGGTCTGAAGATTCACCGTGTGCTGCTCGCACGCGATGCTCGGCGTGGGGCGCAGCGCCATGCGCACGACGAGCGGCATGCCGTTCGTGATGCCGCCGTTGATGCCGCCGGCGTGGTTTGTCTCCATAACGACGCGGCCGTTTTCCAGCCGGAGGGGGTCGTTTGCCTCGCTCCCGCGCTTTTCGGCCAGGGCGAAGCCGAGGCCGAATTCCACGCCCTTCACACCCGGGATGGCGTAGAGGATGGACGCGATACGGCTCTCCATGCCGCCGAACATGAGCCCGCCGACGCCCGCCGGCACGCCCTGGACGACGCACTCCAGCACGCTCCCCACGGAGTCTCCCGCGGCGCGCGCGTCCAGGATCTCGCGCTTCATGTCAAAGTTCAGCTCCTCCCCCGTCGCGCGGCCGACACGCACGGCGTTCGCCGTGATCGTGACGCCGCGCCGCTCCAGCACCTGGCGGCAGAGCGCCCCGGCAAACACCATGCACGCCGTCAGCCGCCCGCTGAACGGGCCGCCGCCGCGCAGATCGGCGCTGCCGTGAAACTTCACCGCCGCGGTGTAGTCCGCGTGGCTGGGCCGCGCGAGCTCCGGGTGATAGTCCGATGAGCGCGCGTCGCGGTTCTGAATGACGGCCGCCACGGGCGCGCCGGTGGTCCTGCCCGCATACAGTCCGCTCAGGATGACGGGGTCGTCCGTCTCCGACCGGTGCGTCGTGAGATCGGACGCGCCCGGCGCCCGGCGGCGCATCTGCACGCGCACCGCCTCCAGGTCGATCTCCTCCCCGGCGGGCAGCCCGTCCACCACCGCGCCAATGCCGGGGCCGTGCGACTCGCCGAAGATGGTGACCTTCAAACACGTTCCGTAAGTATTCATAAAAACTCCAAGCTCCTTATGGCTGATAGATGCACATAATATATTACAATACAACAATTTCGCCCGATTGTAAATGCCCTTGCGCCCGCCTTTACAATTCCGGACCCCTGCATTATAATGAAGGTCAGGTTTACAGTTTTTTAACGCAAATCGGGCGAAACCCTTTATAATAGAGGTATTCGCGCAAGGAGGGAATCCAACCATGAGCCAAAAAATCGTAGTCATTGAAGACGATATCAACATTGCCGAATTGCTGCGCCTGTATCTGGAGAAGGACGGGTTTGAGGTGCGCATCGCGCACGACGGCGGCGCGGGGCTGAAGCTCGCCGAGGACGAAAAACCCGATCTCGTCATGCTGGATATCATGCTGCCCGTGATGGACGGCTGGCAGGTGTGCCGCCGCCTGCGCAAGACGAGCAAGGTGCCGATCATCATGCTCACCGCCAAGGGCGAGACGGAGGACAAGGTCACGGGGCTCGAGATGGGCGCGGACGACTATATTGTCAAACCCTTTGAGGTCAAAGAGCTGCTCGCGCGCGTCCACGCGGTGCTGCGCAGGACGGGCGAGGACGCCCCCGCGCAGGGCAAGAAGCTCACCTATGACAAGCTCGTCATCAATCTCGATTCGTACGAGCTGATCGTGGACGGCAAAAAGATCGACACGCCGCCGAAGGAGATGGAGCTGCTGTACCACCTCGCGGCGACGCCGAACCGCGTCTATACGCGCAACCAGCTGCTGGACGAGGTCTGGGGCTTTGACTATTTCGGCGACTCCCGCACCGTGGACGTGCACATCAAGCGCCTGCGCGAAAAGCTGGAGGGCGTGTCTGACAAATGGGCGCTCAAAACCGTCTGGGGCGTGGGCTACAAGTTCGAGTCGGACGAGGCGTAAGACCCGGCCGGCACACGCTTTGCTGGATTATCTATGAAAAGCATCTATTTCAAAAACTTTGCCGCGACGGCCGCCATGGTCATGGCGAGCTTCCTCATTCTCGGCGCGGCGTTCGTGTTTCTCGGCCGGAGCTATGTCATCAACAACTACCGCGAGAGCATGGAGGCCAACGCCGACGAGGTGTGCCGCAGCGCGCAAGCGCTCACGCGCGAGGGCGCGCTGAACGACTGGTCGCTGCGCATGACGCTGAGCACCCTGTCGCAGATCACCGGCAACCACATTTTCCTGTGCGGCCAGGATGGGATCGTCGTCTCCTGCTCGGATATGAACATCGCCTGCGCGCATCTCGGCAAGGCGATTGACAGCGCGGTGTTCACCACGCTGCACGGCGGCGGGACGTTCAACCAGGTGTCAACGCTGAACGGGTTTTACGCCACGCCGCACTACGTCGTGGCCAAGGCCATTCCCTCCGCCGACGGGACGAACACCATCGGCTACGTGTTCGTCGCGGCGGATACCGCCACGATGACCGGCAGCTGGGACACGTTCGTCTGGGTGTTTCTCACCGCGGCCGTGGGCGTGATGGTGCTGGCGCTCATGCTGGCGTTCATGACCTCCAAGCGCATGGCGCAGCCGCTGGAAGAGATGGCGCGCGCCACGCGGCAGTTCGCGCACGGGGACTTTTCCGCCCGCGTGGAGGACGACGGCCGCACCGACGAGGTCGGCGCGCTGGTGTCCGCGTTCAACACGATGGCGGACTCGCTGGAAAAGTCCGAGCAGCGCCGCAACGCCTTTATTGCCAACGTCTCGCACGAGCTGAAGACGCCGATGACGACCATCGCCGGCTTTGCCGATGGCATTCTCGACGGCACGATCCCCAAGGAGGAGGAGGACAAGTATCTCGCCACAATCGCCGACGAGACGCGCCGCCTCTCGCGCCTGGTGCGCAGCATGCTCGATCTCTCCCGCATGGAGAGCACCGGCATGGATCTCTCCCGCCGGCGGGAGTTTGACATTCTGGAGACCATCATCAGCACGCTGCTGAACTTCGAGGCGCGCGCCACGGAGAAGGCGCTGAACGTCGATCTCCAGCTGCCGGAAAACCACATCAACGTCATCGCCGATCCCGACGCGATCACGCGCGTGATCTACAATCTCATGGACAACGCCGTGAAGTTCGCCGCGCCCGGCAGCACGCTCACCGTCTCGCTCTGGAAGACGGACGGCAAGGCCTACGTCTCGGTGCGCGATACGGGCGAGACGATCCCGGAGAGCGACCTCCCCTTCATCTTCGACCGCTTCCACAAGTCCGACCGCAGCCGCAGTCTCGACCGGGACGGCGTGGGTCTCGGGCTGTATCTCGTCAAAAGCATTCTGGACGCGCACGGCGAGGACATTGCCGTCACCAGCCGCGACGGCGTGACGGATTTTGTGTTCACGCTCACACTCGCGCCGCCCGCGCCGAGAAGCAGCGACAAGCGCGCCAAAAAGACCGAGTGACCGATCGACGGCGCCGGTTTACAAAATGTTTTTATTCTATTCACAGGGAGCACAAAAAGCCATGTTACCCTGAAATCGTTCCTTGGAGGGTTCGAGCTATGTATGACGACGAACAGAGCGGCTGGTATCAGACCGGCAGCACAGACGGGGAACAGCCGCAGCGCGGCGCGTCCGGCGGCGAGGGCTACTATTCCGACCCGTTCTGGACGCAGGAGGCGGAGCAGACGAAAAAGAAGCGCTCGCGCACGAAGATCATCATGCTGGTGATCGGCGTGATCGTGCTCATCATCGCCTCGGCCTATGCGTTCGCCGGCGGCAGCCGGGGACGAACGCTTCCCGCGCAGCCGGATCAGGGCGTTTTCACGATCCCGCAGCCGGGACAGACGCAGTCCGGCGCCGACGGCAAAAACACCATTCCCGCAGCCGCGACCGACGCCGGCGTTCACATGACGCTGCAGGCCGTGCCGGGGGGCGACGCGCTCTCCCTGCAGGAGATCTACGCCAGATGTCTGCCATCGGTCGTCGCCATTCGCACGACGCTGACCAACGGGCAGTACAGTCTCGGCACCGGCGTGATCCTCACGTCGGACGGCTATCTCATCACCAACACCCATGTCCTGGACGGCGGCTCCGCCGTGACCGTAACGCTTCTGGCGGACGGCTCGACGTATGACGCCAAACTCGTCGGCATGGATTCGATCAGCGACCTCGCGGTTTTGAAGATCGACGCGCAGGGGCTGACCGCCGCAGAATTTGGCGATTCCTCCGGTCTGCTCGTGGGCGACCGCGTCATCGCCATCGGCAACCCCTTGGGACAGGACCTTTACGGCACGATGACGGACGGCATCGTCTCCGCCATTAACCGAGACGTGACCTATGCCGGCCACATGATGACGCTCATTCAGACGAACGCCGCCATCAACGAGGGCAACTCCGGCGGCCCGCTCATCAACATCTACGGGCAGGTCATCGGCATCACCAACATGAAGGCCGCCTCGCGCAACGGCGTGGAGGGCATCGGCTTCGCCATCCCGACCAGCTCTGTCCGCCCGGTGGTGGACGCGCTGCTCGCGGAGGGCCGCGTTTCCGGCCGGCCGTCCATCGGCATCACGATCGGACCGATCGAGTCCTCCGCAATGGAGTATTACGGCCTGCCGAGCGGGCTGTATATCGAGAGCGTGGCCGCCGGCTCTGACGCGGAGGCGCAGGGCGTGCAGTCGGGCGACATTCTTGTCGCCGTGAACGGCGAGCCGGTCTCCACCACCTATGATGTCAACGCCATCAAGGACGGCATGCAGGTGGGCGATACGCTCACGCTGACGCTCTACCGCGGCGGTAAGACGTTCGATGTCACCGTGACGCTGATGGACACGAACGACATCTATTGATTTGCTTGCTTCACTCCTCTTTATATTCTCCTCTCTATTGAACGAACCCCGGATGCGAGCATCCGGGGTTTGTTCATTTTGTCGCAGAACAAGCCAAGCCGCGTATCCCACACCCCGCAGCGCGGCGGCGCACTTGCGCCGCTCGTACCGGTCACTCCACACGCAGGCGCGGTTCCGGAAGAAGCGATGCCTACCTCCGCACCCCTCAGCGTTTCTTTCCGGCTCCACCGGCTTTCTTTTCGCGCTGAAAAGAAAGCGGGTGGAACACCTGCACCGCGTTCAGCCAACTACGGTATCTTAACGAGGACACCAGCTCCAATCCAGCACCGCACCAACATCCGCACCACAATACACAACTTGCAATACACAGCTGGCGCGGCAAATTTGCCGCGCCAGCTACATGCCGTATATTGCACTTATCCTTACTTCTTAAACAACTCCACCAACCGGTTGAAGAAGTTGCCGATGGCCTCCACGACCTGATGCGCGATTTCCTGCACCGTGCCGGTGAAGCCGGAGAGCCTCTCCTTCGCGCCGGCAAGCTGCCGCAGCGTCTCCTGAATCGCCTGCACCTTCTCCAGCAGCTCGCTGGAGTCGAGCTTTTCCATGGCGCGGCAGAGCTGGATGAGCTGGTTGATCTGATTGTCCGACAGCTCCACGTCATATTCCTTCGCAATCTCGATGATCTGCTCGCGCAGCTCGTCGTCGGTCATGTTCACGGTCTCGTCCAGGATCAGCTTCAGCTGGTTCACGATCTCCACGGAGTCATATTCGCCGATCTCCTGCGCCAGCTCCGAGGTGACCGCGAGCTCCTGCGAGCTGACCTCCTTGGCCGTCTCGTCCAGCGGCTCGCCGGTGATGCTCTCATACGCCTTGTAGATGCCCGTGAGCGCCGCCGTGCCGGACACGTCGAACGGCGCCGCGACGATGACCTTCGCGTCCGTGATGCCGGCCGTCGCGAGCGCGCTGATATACATCTGGCTCGTGCAGTAGGTGATGTGCGAGGTGGAGACGGTGATGCTCTCGCCCGCCGGCAGCACCTCCACATACACGCAGGAAATTGCGTGCGTGCCGATGACGGATTCGCTCACCACGCCCTCCAGATACTGCCGCTCGTCCGCGTTCGTAACGGTCAGCTCCGTGACGCTGCCGCGGTCGATGCCGAAGGTCTTATATACGGTGTCGATCTGGTCGGCTGTCAGATCCGCGCCGATGGCCGTGCGCGTCTCGCCGACATCGACGGCCGCGGCGGACAGGACGCCCGCGAGCAGACAGAACGCCAGCAGAAGGGGCGTCGCCCGTTTCAGAAATTTCATTCGTATCATCCTTTCTCAGCTGGGATGGGTCTCTCGGCAAAGCGCCGATGATATTTTGCCGTTGACAGCAAAGCCCGTTTGCGGTAAAATGTCGTGGCAAATACATTCGCACATACGCCTCCGTAGCTCAGCTGGACAGAGCGTTCGCCTCCTAAGCGAAAGGCCACGCGTTCGAATCGCGTCGGGGGTGCCAAAAACGTCGGAATCTCAACGGATTCAGGTCATAAGGATACTTTTCCTTGTGAGGAAGGGTGCAGTTCTTGAAAGAGGACTGCACCCTTTCGCTTTATGCGGGTGTGTTGCCTGATTGCCTGGATTGAATCTCAGCCATCATTTTCTGAAGCTCTTTTTCTGTCGGCAAATTGATCATTCCGACGGCAGTGAAGTAGATATCAACCTGAACATGCCGCTTACCATCAATTTTCTCGGCATTGTGAATTTCAATGCGGCGGATCAGCGTATTGACCAGTTCCGGAGTGAGAGAACGCAGATCTGTGAATTCTCTGAGTCCTTTGAGCAGCATTCGGAGGTCAACTGTGTTTTTCTGCATCAGTGAGAGTGTTTGCTCACATTCACTGACGGATGCGATCAACTCTTTCTGTTCTGCCTCATATTGTTCCGCCATTCTGGCATAGCGGTCGTCCGGAAGCCTCCCGCACACGTTGTCCTCATACATCCGAGTCATCATCCTGTCAATCTCCCGGATCCGGCGCTGGTTCTGTTCCAGCTTTTGCTTTGCTGCCTGTATATCATGACCGCGGGATATTACGCTTTGCTGCTGCAGCATATACAGGAATATCGGCTCATAGCAACGCGCAAAATCTGCAAGATCGCTGATGGCCTCCAGAACGATTTTCTCCAGCATCACATCTCGGATGTAGTGAATGGAACAGCTTCCGCGTCCGGATTTATAACGGGAGCAGCGGAAGAATTCCTTTTCGCGCGGAAGGCTCTTGGCTGCACAGAAATGCAGCTTTGATCCACAGTCCGCACAATAGACCAGCCCGGAGAAAAGGCTGGTTTTTCCTTCGCTGGTCAATCGGCGCTTGCACTTTCGCAGCGCCTGTACACGCAGCCAGGTATCTTCATCAATGATGGCCTCGTGTGTGTCGGGAACGATCTGCCAGTTTTCCTCCGGATTCATTACGCGCTTGTGAACTTTATAGCTGAGGATTGTAGACTGGAAATTCACAGTGCAGCCGGTATATTTGCGGTTTGCCAGAATCGCTTCGATGGTGGCATCTGACCAGAAATACGGATTATCACGAACTGCATGATTTGTAGGTCTGCCAATACTCTGATAGTACGCACAGGGCGTCAGCACCTTCTCGTTTTGCAGGATTCTCGCGATTTTACAAGGCCCATTGCCAGCGAGGCATAGCGAGTAGATTTTTCGGACGACGTCAGCTGCAGGCTCGTCGATCAGCCATTTTTCCTGATCCTCCGGATCACGCTTATAACCAAACGGGACGTTGAAGCTGGTGCGTTTTCCGCTTGCAGCTTTCATTGCCCAAACTGCACGCACCTTTTTGCTGGTTTGCGCGGCATACCACTCATTAAAAATGTTGTGAAACGGTACCATTTCGGAGCCGCCGCCCTGTTTGGAATCCACGTTTTCCTGAATCGCAATAAATCGAACACCCAGAGTGGGATATTTGATTTCAAGATACTGACCGACCTCCAGATAGTTTCGCCCAAAGCGGGAAAGGTCTTTGACGACCACCGTGTCAATTTCACCGTTTTCGATCATAGCCTCCATTTCCTGAAAGCCGGGACGGTTGAAAGTGGTGCCGCTGATGCCATCGTCCACAAAGAATTTGGGATGCAGCAGTCCATGTGATTTGGCGTACTCCATCAGGATGGTTTTCTGATTTGCAATGGAATTAGATTCGCCGTCAATACCATCATCCTGGCTGAGACGGCAGTAGAGCGCTGTAATTTTCTGATTCTGCCCTTGATTTACAGCAGTTGTCATTATAATTCTCCTTTCTGTGACAACCGGGCATTGCAAGGTGGGTTGATCTTACAATGCCCGGCATGATTGTGCAAATGTACCGTCAGGTAATTTGCGTTTTCAGGAGCAGCATGATCTGCTCCAGCATGCTTTGCCTGCCTTTATCGCAGTAGAAGGTTCTCACATCGTAGACAGTGCGGCCATCGTCAACAGAAAACAGGTCAGATTCGGGAACTTCCACATAAGCGGCCATATTCATGTTATCTTGCACCTCGATCCCTCCTCCGGCGATAGTCGGCTTCCACCAAACGCAGGATTGCATCGGAAATCTGCTTTGGCGTATAGCTTGAAGGGAAGTATTTCTTGAGATCAGCATATTGAAAGCTGACCTTTTCCCTTTGATTGGGCTTTTCCTCCGACAAGATTGCATCGATGCGATTGCGCACACCGCCGGCTTCGCTCTCCCGGTGCATCCGGCAGGCCTGCGAATAGGACGGCGTGCAGTCATAGAGCGCAATGGTGTCCAGCACGATGCGCTGTTCCTCGATTGTGAGATACGACAGCTCCACGCCGACAGTAAAGGCGATGCGGCCCTCGTCCACTAAATCCAGCAGACCGGGCAGCAGATGGGTCAGGCGGATGTAACGGTGGATTTGGTTTCGACTGTCACCGGTCTGCTCTGCCATCTCCTCATAGCTGTTCAACCTTTTCCCAACTTGGGAAAAGGTGCGCTGTCCCTGCCGGTTCATGGCGTCCAGCTTCATTTTGTAGGCGAACGCTTTCTCACTCGGGAGGATTTGCTCCCGATGGAGGTTGCTGTCCACCAGCTGGATGGCGGCCTCATCGCGGTTCACGGCATGAATAAAGGCAGGGACTTCCTTGAGCCCTGCCTTTTGAGCTGCCCGGAGTCTCCGGTGACCGGAGATGACCTCGTATTCCGCTGCGGTGTCCTCCAGCGGACGGACGATCAGCGGCGTGAGGACGCCCTGTTCCTGAATGCTCTCGATGAGGCGATTCATTTCGTCGTTGTCCTGCACCTTGTAGGGATGCCCCTCAAAGGGGTGCAGGCTCTGAATGGGAATGTAGATTGCTTGCATGGTGTTTCTCCTTTTTCATTTTGTTCTCATTAACATGTTTTTCAGCGCTCCCAGCTGCGGTTTCGTTCCCGCTGAAGCGCCTGGGTTTCCATCTTCCGCTCGGTCTCAAGGGTCTGCTGCATGACCGGGATCTGCGCCTCGATGTCCCTTGCGGTTTTCAGATCTTTCCGGAGCGGTTTCATCTGCTGCGTGAGCGCACTGCTCTGCTGCTTTAATCGCTCCCGCTCCTCCGGGTCGGTTGCTCTGCGGAGCTTGTTGCGAACGCCCTGCCGCTGCGCTTCGAGGTCGGCGATCTGCTGCTGCGTCTCGCCGATGAAGGCGCGCAGCTGGGTATCCGTCTCGATTTCGTTCTTTGCCAGCAGGCGCACCTGCTGATCGTACCGGTCGAGCTTTGCCGCCTCCATGCGCATCTCCGGGGAGAGCGGACGGCAGCGTACCTCTTCAGCCTCCGGACCGGTCAATCCGGCAACGCGCGTAATCAGGAAGAACAGCAGGCTCACCCAGACCTCGCCGGCGCTGTGGGCGGGGTGCATCGTATGCGCGATCTGCTGATCCAGCTCCAGCAGCGGAAAGCGCTTGGGACGATACGGCAGGTGGGCGTTGGCGATGTGAAAGAACCGGATGTTCTCACGGTGCGGCTTTAACCGCGCTTCGATCACATCATCCGGGTAGCCCAGCCGATCCAGACGAACAGCGCGTCCCCAGCTCGGCGCTCTCAGAGACCTGCGCTCGTAGTCGATCTCGTAGCCCTTGGTTCTCAGGTGATCCCAGAAGCGCCTCCAGGTGTCGGAATACTCCAGGGCGTACTCCACATCGGCTTTCAAAATGTCCCGGTGCGTCGGCTGACCGCTCTTCCGCGCCCAGTATGCGCCCTTCTCTCCGCCGTAAAAGGACGCGCCCTCCAGAACGGAGAGCGCGTGCTCCCGGCAGAGGCGGTCGGAGATCTCCCGCAGCCGGATGTGATCGCGGATGTGGTTCTCATACTTCCGCCCGGTCTTGAACGAGACGGAGTTCACCACAAAGTGGTTGTGCAGCGAGTCCGTGTTGAGGTGCGTCGTAACAACGATCTCATACTGATCGCCCCACATCTCCCTTGCGGTTCGCAGACCAATGCGGTGGCATTCCTCCGGCGTGACCTCGCCGGGACGGAAGCTCTGGTAGCCGTGGTAGGCGACGTTGCCGCCATGCTTTCCGAAGCGTGCCTTGGTGGCGGTCATGTCCTCATAGGCGGTCTCTGGATCGCAGTTGATCGCGGAGACAAAGAGCTTTTCGTCCGTCTTGGCGTCGTTCTCCACGTATTGGAGCGCGTCGGCCAGATCCCGATCGAGGAACTTCCGGTTCGTGGTCTTGTCCGGGTTGTCGGCATAATGGATGACAGCCTTCAATGATCCCTTGACCGGCCAGAAGCCTGTGGTCGCCATCACGCATCCCTCCCCGGCAGGATCAGCAGCTCCCGGATTTGCTGCAGCATACCGCGGATAAGCTCGGCATCCTGCTCCGTGGCGTTTGCCTGACAGTCCCGCAGATATTCACAGAGCCAGTAGAGATCCTCTGACGGCAGCTCCCGCGGCGCGTAGCCGAGACAGCGCTGACGGATGTACTCCGAAAGAGAAAGCCCGCACCGTTTTGCGGTGCGGGCCATCTTCTGCTTTTCCTGCGGCGTCACGCGGGTATAGATACTGGTGGTTCTGGATTCCATACATCCTCCTTTCCGGGGGTCAGGGGGCGGAGCCCATTGAAATGCCGCCGCCCCCCTCGGCGGGAAGCGGGAACTTGCCATACAAGTTCCCTGCTTGCTACGGTGACAGACACCGTTTTCCGGGTGTCCTTGGGCGCAAGAAAAACGCCCTTTTCCCCGCGGGTGTCATTTTCCATACCTTTTGACGGTACGGGAATCATGAGGCAGTTTCGATTGGTTCCACTTTGGGCAGAATTTGACTGGTACATGCTGGTCGCTTTTCTCTTTAGTTGACGGTCAAAATGCGCTTTCAAGGAAATTATCCAACGCTGTGTCGTCTTCATCAGCAGACGCAACGTCCTTCGGCTGCGGCTTCACCGGCTGAGAAGAGAGTTCCGCCCGAATCACGCCGAGGATCTGCTGCCGGAAGGCAGCGCAGGCTTCCTCCTGTGTCAGCTGCCTGGCATATGCACACACAGCGTCGAGGATATAGGCGTTCCGGGACCCGGGAACGCTTTGCAGGATGTTCCACGCCTCCTGGCCGCGTTCCTTGTCCAGATTGAACCGAAGCTTCTGATAGCGAATAGTCATAATTTCACTCCTTTCTTCAGATACCGCTCGGCGAGATACTCATAGCCTTTTGCTGTGGCGCAGATGTCGTCGAGGATTGTGACACGGCGGCGATCGTATTTGCCGAAGTTGCGGATGAGACATCCGCCGCCGCCGACCACATAGAGCTGCATCAGCGCCGAGTTGTACTCATGCTCCCGCAGGCGCTGGAAGATCTGCGCGACATACTGCTGTGCGACAGCGGCCATCAGCTCCAGATACTCTTTCTGGATTTCCGCCTTGCCGGTGCGCAGCACCTCCTGGATAGTGAAATCGTCGATGGTCGTATGATACCGATCCATAAAAGCTGCTCGAATCGCCTGCACACATTGCTGTGTGCCGAACTTCTCTGTGAACATGGCGAGGGAATCCGGCTTGCCGTTTCGGAGATAGAGCAGATTCATCGTGCCGTTTCCGATGTCCGCCAGCAGCGTCACGCCCTTGAACGAACCCAGCCGATCTGCTACCGCAGAGAACCCCTGCGGAAATACGTCTGCGCCAACGATGCGGACGTGGTACGCCACCTTCTTGAACACGAAGTGCACTTCCTCGTTTTTCAGCAGGTATGCCTTAAACTGCTCCTTTTGGCCGCTGACCCAGTTGAGAGGCAGACCGGCGGCGATGTGGACGTCCGCCTCCGCAAGCCCGGCATCGTGCAGCTCCATGGCAATGGCGGCGAGGGTGAGAATGTAATAATCCTCGTCCTGCATCTTCTCCGGCAGGAATTCCTTGTGACCTTCTCCAATGAGATAGTAGCGCCCCTCATATACCAGAAGATCCTTGGTAAAGAGGGGCTCGGTGTCGTGGCCGACCACGCCGGCGGGAAAACAGTGGCTTGCGGTCTTGATGTTCCCGTAGCCGTGGTCAACCCCAATGATTTTGATTCCGTTGAAATCTTTCACTGTAATAAATCCTCCGTTTCGTTTTGACAGATTTCATGACAGAGTTTGGCGTCTGCCGGCAAGACAGCTTCAGCGAAAAACCGGCAGACAATCTTCTGTGAGCGGATTTGCGCACAGGGCGCTTCCATGAGCAGACAGATTCCGTCGTCACAGTTGCAGCAGTGCTTTTTCGCGAGAGAATGAACGGCTGCGGCCTGCTTGGCAGACAGATGTTTCAGCATAAGATCACCTCCAAAAACAGAATCTGCCCCCACTTGGCTGAAAAAGTGGGGGCAGTTGTCAAATATTGCGATTTCACGTTTTTGGCAGCTCAATGCAAATAAAAATGGAGTCGCCGGGAGGGTGTACGTTCGTACGCTGCTTACGCAAGACGGCATACGCCCTCATACCCTCTCAGCCGCTTTCCGTTCTCATAGAGATTGTTGGAACCAACCATTCCGTATTGTGCTGCCTGCATGCCCATCTGCTGCACAAAGCTGCCTTTGCTCATGGACGGATATGCGTTGTCTTCGCACCAATTCAGATACACCTCATAGAGCTCCTTCGTGCTGCAGGAAAAACCCGGCTCGATCTTGATGTAGCCCTCAGACTCCAGAAAGCCGTTGACGGTGTTGCTCTCATAGATGCTCTCATCCAGATTTCGTTTTGCCCGTTCGCTGACCGTAAAATTGTAGCCGTTTGCCATCAGACGACGCAATCCCTCCAGCGCCCAGAGAAAGATGCCGTCGAGCTCCTGCAGCAGCTTTTCGGACAGATACGGATCGTCCTCGCGGTTGTCCGGTCTGTCCTTCGTTTTCAAAATGAGCTGTCTGCGGTAGAAACCATAGCTGCGGTCGTAGAGTGATTTCAGCGATCCATTGCCGAAGCCGATCAGCCTTGCGTACATGGCGCCCTGATAGCTCTGGATGCCCTTGCGCTCCAGATCCATCGGAATCTCGGAGGTGACGATCGCCTTGATGGTGTTCGTCTCCGGCAGGGCCTCCAGCTTCATGTCATCGTCCACCAGAAGGAGCTTGTGCTCCAGATCCGCTCTGGCAAAGCGGTTCGTCGCCACCTTGGCGATGCTGCCGGCGTAGAGGCTGTCGCCAAAGAGCGCCGAAAGTACGACGCCGATGCGGGATTTGCCCTCTCCACCCTTGCCGATGATCATGAGCATCTTCTGCGCTCTCGTGGTGGGGAGGAGGCAGTAGCCGAAATACTCCTGTACCGTCGGAATGTCCTCCGGATACAGCAACTCACCGAGAAACTGCAGCCATCGCTTCGGCTCCGGCGCATCGGGGAGATATGCCACTGGAAGTCGGCTGACGCAGACCTCTTTTTCCTCCGAAAGTCCGCTGTCCACAAACAGCGTTCCGTTTGCGACATGGATGCGATCCTCATGGGCAGGGAGCGCAGCGCAATAGGCCTCGGATTTGAGCACGTCGAACAGCGCCGGCATTTTCTTTGCAAGGCCATGATGGATATACGGCTTGAGCTTCTGATAGATCTCACTCCGGATGCTGCCTTCATCCGAGATCCAACCGTCTGCACCGAAGAATTTGCGGTTCATGTGAACCATGGGGTGCTCTGAGAGGAATTCCTCACAGAACAGCACCTCATCAATGGTGTCCCTGTGCAGCCAGATCGGTGCCTCCTGCTGCTCGTTGCTGTCGTTTGCCTCAATCGCCTGATTGAGGTCTTTGAGTTCTTTGTTGTTCATAGATAATGATCTCCTTTGAATAATTGATTGTTTTTGCGTACGAACGTACAGGGCTGTTTTGAAAATTTTTTGCTCTCCAGAGCTCAGAGTCCCATTTATGGGACTCGATTTTTTTATAATGAAACTGACAGCCTCCAATGCGTACGAACGTACACCCTTCTCTGCGCTTCTTTTTCTGCCGACGAATGTGCCTGCAGCCCTCCTTTCGCTCTGAATTTCGGCAAAAAAAGAACCCCACCTTCCGAAAAAAGTGGGGGCAGTTATCAAATATTCTGAAACCCGGTTTTCGAGGCGCAAAAACCGGAAAGGAGCGTGGTCGAATGGCAAACCAATATATCATTCCGCAGATCTCGGCGTTGAGCCTGCTGGTGCACAACAAGGGCACGACGCTCACAGATCACGACTGGCAAAATCTGATCGAGCGGACGGTGCAGGATGACTGCCCGATCTTCTATCAGGCGCGCAAGCTGATGGGCAGAGATAAATCTTATCCCGGAGATGAGGAGAGCCTGTACGATGTATTCGTGTACATCGACTTCTCCGGCATCTTCGACCGCAAGCCGGTCGGTCAGGTGCTGGAGCTGCAGAAAAAGGCGGAGGCGCTCTTTCGCCCGGAGGGGGTGGAGCTGGATATCCGTTTCGAGCTGAAACACTATGTCGCTTTCGAGCGCTCTGCGAGCATGGGCAGGGCGAACCGCCTTGCCTTTGTCCGAAAGGACATTTACGAAAGGCTCCGGGAGCACATGATGCTCGGCATGGAGATCGGCAAGTGCCAGCTCTCGAAGCTCTATGCCTATAACGCCCTGATGTTCACTGACGGTGATCGGATCAAGAGCCAGGACTTTCTGAACGCCAGGCGCATCATCGTCATCGACAATCCGAAAACGCTGGTGCGGGATGTGCCGGTTATCACCGTGACGGATGACGGTTCTTCGGATGCGATGCGCACCTATCGCCGCATCCAGGATCAGATGGACGTGGAGGTGCTGGAATTCGACGGCGAGGGTCTGGTGTCGAAGGAGCTGGCGCCGCTGCTCTGCGGCTATGAGGGCGAGCACCACTCTTTTCAGATCCGTCTGCCGTACATCAAGGGCGTTGTCCATGAGGTGGACTACAAGCGCCTGTTCCACGAGCTTAAAATCTCTGAGGTCACAGACATCTGGGGAGAGCGCCACCGGATCGACGATGTGGATCTCATTCTCACCAAGAGCATGTTCAAGGGGTTCGGCTGGATGAGCGAAAACGGTTTGACTTGGGCGGAATATCTGGAGCGCTGCCGGAAATACGATCACGCCCTGTATGTTTCGGGGCGTGACAAGCCGGAGCAGGAGGGCACGATTGATCTGAACTACCAGTTTCTGATCACGCTCGCCATCTCCGAGGAAGAGTTTCGTCCGTCGGATCTTCCGCTTGGCTGGGATCACTCCCCGGAGGACGATCCGCGCCAGTGGCTCACGAAGACGACTGAGACCACCTATTACAACCTCATGGCGGATGAGAAAACACGGCTCAACTACTTCACTCGCCGCCTGCTCGGCAGGGAACCGGATCGGCCGGACGACCGATGGCTGCGCGCGGAGCTGCTGCAGAAGCACCCGGAGTTCATCCATGAGACCATCTTCACCAAGGAGCTCTCCGACCACGCGGAGCGCATCCGAAAGGGATATGCGCTGGGGCAGCTGCTGGTCGCAGGGGATAACCGGTATCTCTCGGATGATCTGATGCGGCTGCTCGCGCACATGACAGACAGTCCGGCGCTTTGGTCGGAGTGCCTTGAGGGCAATCAGATCTATGCGCCGCAGCCGTGCTATCTCCCGTCAGATGCCTATACGGTGCTCCGAAGCCCGCACATCGCCCGCAACGAGGAGGCGCTGGTCACGCCGCTTCCGAAGGCAGGGCATTTTCGGAAGAAGTATCTAGCGCACCTGCGGTATGTGCTGATGGTGGATTCCCGGTCGCTGATCCCGGAGCGATTGGGCGGTGCGGACTATGACGGCGACATGGTCAAGACGGTCGCGGACCCAATGCTGAATCAGTGCGTCCTGCGCAGCTTCTCCGATGGGATGCCGCCGGTCTTGAAGATTCCGGCCGCCGAGCCGCTGATCTCGGACGCGAACGACTGGCAGGCACGGTTTGAGACCGTGAAGCGCACCTTTTCCTCCCGCGTCGGGCAGATCAGCAACGCCGCCATGCGCCGGGGCGTGATCGCCTATAACGAAAACAGCTCTCCGGAGGCGAAGCAGCGCTACCGGGAGGAGACGGAAACGCTCTCCATTCTGACCGGGCTGGAGATTGACTCCGCCAAAAGCGGCGTGAAGCCAGATCTCAGTGCATACCTCGGAAACCAGAGCTCCGTCAGGAATGTGTTTCTCCGGTACAAGGCGATTGCCGGCGATGATGATAACCGGAAGTGGTATGAGCCGACGAAGCAGGCGCGGCTGAAAGCCTATTTTGCCTCCGTGGATTGGAACGCAATCAGTTCCAACCTTGAAAAGCTGCCGTATTACGCGCAGAAGATGAAGGAGGACACCGTGCTGGTTCAGCCGAAACCCGCTGACGATGCGGCGCTGTTTCTCTTCGCGCAGGACCCGGATTGGAAAACGCAGCTTGATCCGAAAGCCATGCAGAGGATGCAGGAGATCATATCGGCGTACGAGGAGGCGCAGCGGCGCTGCCGTATGCGGAACTACCTCCCCGAGACGTTTCCGCGCCGGAAGGACATTGTCCGCATCCTGTATTCCCGCGGGCAGGAGGAGCTATACGATGTGGATTATCTCTACAGCCTGCTGGAGAACGTGAACTACACAAACCTGCAGGCGGCGCGCCGAATGCTCACGGAGCAGGCTTGGCACCTCACGCCGCCGGAGGATCGCCGGACGGTGTTCTACCGCATTGGGGAGCACCTGCGGAACATCTACCGGTTTGAGGAGCTGTTCTGTGATTTCCGCTGCGGCGGTTATCGGGTTCTGGGCGATCTGATCTGCGACTGGGACGATTATCTCCAGCGGGAGGGCATTGAAAATCATCTGATCTACAAGGACGACAGCGAGGATCTGCGGCATCTGCTGTATGATGCGGACCGCAAGCGGGACATTCAGGAGTATTTGATCTCGCAGTGCAGCTCTCTACTGGGCAAAGCGAATCTGACCAACAACGAGGACGTGAAATGTGCTGCCGCATTGGGAAAGCGCCGATTCATTCTGGAAGTCATGCCGGGCGCTATTCTGGCCTATGAGCAGCTGCAGGAAATCCACAGGAAAGCGGAGAAGCGAGCGGATCGCAGAGCATTTCTAAGGAGGTTTATTCAGAGATGACAAATGAATGGGCGGAGTTCCGGGCGTACACGGCAAAGCCGGTCTACTCCTGTGCCTCCAAGCGAGACCACAGCTATCTCGGGCGGTTCACGATAGACATGATTCAGGAGCCGGTCGGGCTGGCGCGCATTCTCACGATTCTCGCACGGGGGTATCTGTTTCACGATGCGGACGGAGCGCTTTTGAACGGCAGTCCCTACGACCGCACAGACCACGCCCGCCGTGCGCTTTGTGCGTGGTGCAGCGTGCCGGAAAAGAAAAAAAGCTCCGATCCTCCGGTGGACTTTCGAGCGTTGTCCACCGAATTCCCGGAGCTTGTGGATGATAAGGGCAGGGGCTGGTATTACCGGCATGTGAAGGATGTGATTGCCTTTGTCCGCGCCCATCCGCAGGAGACGGACCAATGGACGCAGAAGAAGATCGTCCCGATTTCAAAGAACTTCACGAACGACTGGAAGAAGAAAGTGCGCCAGATGCAGGTGCCGGTGTTTCACCGCAAAACGAAGGGCGCCTGGATTCACCGGTTTGATGATATGATCGCCGACGCGCTGGAGGCAGGGCCGCTGCGGACGGAGGAATATCTGCTGCCGGATGAATATGTGAAGCGGATTGATGAAGTAATCTCAGATAACAAGCTGAAGCCGGTCGCCGCCGAGGTCGTGCGGTTTTATCTCGCCAACCGCAGCGACGACACCCCGTGGGTCGTCCTCCCGGTGCAGAGCTTCGACGCCTACTACGGCAGCACCGCATTCAGCAAAAAGCAGCTTGCCGCACTGCCCAAGGAGCTGATTGTGCGCGAATACCGGGACGGAATTTGCCGGATTTGCTTGATGGAATCATAAAAAATTGCCCGACTCCCAATGGAGTCGGGCATCTTACATTGGATTTGCTTATTTTGACACGTTTTCACAGAAGCGCATCAGAATGGTTGCTACCTGAGCGCGGGTGGCATTGCCCTGAGGCACAATCGTTTTTGTGGTTACGCCCTGAATCAGCTTCGCGCCGACGGCCCACTGCACGGCGTCCTTAGCCCAGCCGCTGACGCTTCCGGCGTCTGTGAAAGCAGCCAGATCGTCCTTGGCGGAGACATCATACTTCTTGAAGTTCGCGTAGCGCAGCAGAAGCGTGGCGGACTGCTCGCGCGTGACGTCTGCATCGGGGTCAAATTTGGTTGCCGAAATGCCCTTCACAATGTCGTTTCCGGCAGCCCAGCAGACGGCGTCCGTGTACCAGGTTCCATCCTTCACATCGTCGAACGGGTTGTCATATTCGGAGGCATCCGGCTCACCGGCCATGCGGTAGAGCACTGTGACGAACATGGCGCGGCTCATGTCAGTTTCCGGTGCAAAGGTGGTGTCAGACATGCCCTTGAAGAGACCATGCTTCACGGCATACGCAACAGAATCGGCATACCATGCGTCGTCCTTCACGTCGGTGAAGGGATTTTCATACGGCTCTTCCAGATAGACTGCGATTCTGCCCTGCGGCTTGGCGTAAGTATCGCCGATCTTGCCGCCCAGCACCTGATCGATGTACATGGCGACGATGTCGCGGGTCTTGACGCCGTTGCCGTTGTTGATGTATTTCGCGTTTCCGCCGTCACGAAGGTCCTTGATGGTGTAAGCGGTGTCGTTGCCGTTCATGAGATAGTTGTCGGTGATGAGCGCGTAGGTCGCCTTGGGATCAAAGTCCTTTCCGGCGACGCTCTGGATCTCAACGCGGCTGACTTCCTTCGCGCGGAAGAACTTGCCGTATTCCTCGCCGGCCTGATACTCCTTGTATTTGTGAACCGCGTACTCGATGCCGGAGACCTGCCCGAAGCCGGGGCAGAGTTCCTCGCCGTAGTCTTTGGAGGGAGAGGTGCCCGCCTCCAAAATGTTCAGCAGGTCGCTGCCGGTCACATACAGAATGCCCACGCCCATGGGGGAGAAGGGCAGCGCGCGGAGCAGATCAGTTTTGGTCACGTCGCCGGGATAGAGGAACTGATCACAGTTGCCGCCGTTCTGAATGGCGACAACCGGCGCGTCCTTCTGGAAGCCGTCAAACTTGTTTTCCGCGTACCATTTGAGCGCGTCGGCCACGAGGTCGCCCAGGTTGGTCTCTTCCTTCCATCCGATGCTGTCCGCACCGCAGAGGGTCACGTCGTTCACAGCAATCTTGTCGGCCTCACCGGCGGCCTTGGCTTCCGCGGCGAGCTTTGCCACGTCCGCATCCGGGGTCACAGCGGGGAGCTTTTCCTCGGTGACAGCTTTGGTGGCGTTGTCGATCACATACACGCCGCAGACTGCCTTGCCGTCATTCGTGATGGAGATGGTCACGGTGGCGCCGGAAACCTCGGCGCCGGAGTTGTTCAGGCAGACGCTGATGCCGCTGCCAAACAGGACCGCCGCGGGATCGCCGAAGGTGTAGCCCTTGGCAAAGTCATCCTGGAGCAGCGACGGAACGGCGGTATCGGTCAGCGCATAGACCGTCACCGCGCCGTCAAAGAAGCTGGCGGAAGCGTCAAAGTCGTAGTAGCCGGTGGCGTCTTCGCCTTTGGTGACGTTGGAGCTGATGACCTTGAAGGCGGCAGGCGCTTTGGCGTCACGGCTTGCCATGACGGCTTCGGCAGCCCATGGGGCGTTGATGCGGTATTCCTCTGCGTCAGCGCCGCGCAGCAGCTCCGCCTGCGTGAAATACTTATGGAGATTTGCGTGGTAGATCATGCCGGTGGTGGCGTCCGCGTAGAAAAACTCGCGGGTGCCCATGGCGGCAGCGTCATACCCGGCGGCGTCCATCAGGTTATAGATGGCGAGACCGCGATCCACGTTGGCAGAGGCCTTGCCCTGCAGATAGTTGCCCGCGTCCACGAGCAGCACGTCCGCACCTTTGGCGGCATAATCCGCTTTCGCCGCGGCGACGGCAGCATACTGATCCACGTCGCCGTTCAAATTGCCGGTGTAAATGACGACGGTTTTGCCCTCATATGCGCCCGCGGCAGAAGCGGCGGGAACGAGCAGCGCAACGATCATCATCACGGCCAGCAGCAAAGACAATGACTTCTTCATGAGGAACTCCTCGCTTTCTTTTGGGATAGGTCAAGTATAGCGACGTGGTTTTTTTGCCACAACCTACCCCCGGGGATAATTTTTGATTTTTCAGCAGAATGCAAAAAAAGACAAATCATTTTTTGTGAAAAACACAGCCCGCTGAAAAACCAGCAGGCTGTGTTTTATCCTCCGTAAATGGAACCGGAAACACCCAGCTCCGCAGCGATTCTGGCAGGGTCAACGTCCGCGTACCAGTCCGGATAGAGGAGCTTTGCAAAGCACAGCTTGTAATACAGCTGCTGCTCGGGTGTGCCGGCTTCCGCAGCGGACGGCACGATAAGGATCCGTCTGTCCGGAAAGCGCGAGAGCAGATTTTCGTATGCGTCAGAGAGCGCGCCGGAGGTGCATTTTACCAGCACGTTCGGATTCTTCTCTCGTACCCAATCGTCGTCTACCTCGCCGCCGCCCCGGTTTTCCGCCACATTCAGGACCGTTGTTCCGGCAAGCAGAGGGCTGTATCCGGGCGTGATGTGATCCGTGTCATATTCCAGATAGGCGGAGACTTTCTGGCAGGCATAGAGAGATTCGTTTGTGTTCTGCAGCACAAACGTCCAGTAGGCGAAGGGGTCATAGGTCCAGTGGGCATAGAGCGTCTGGTCCGCCTGAACCGTGATGATGGTTTCCGGCGCGATCAGATCTCCGCCGTCCGGCGCCGTGAACCAGCCGTCAAACGCATAGCCCGGCTGCGTCGGAGCGGGCAGCGCACCGTAGGCGTCACCCGGATAAATGCTTCGCGTCAGTTCGGAGCGCAGCAGTCTGCCGCCCTGCGGATCGAGCGAGAGCGTATACGCCTCCATCTGTGACCAGTGGGCATAAAGCGTGTGCGGCTCCGAGAGGGTTACGATCGTGTTTTCGGTGACTCTTGTGCCGCCGTTTCGGGTGAAGTACCACCCGGTAAAGGCAAATCCCGTGCGCTTTGCGTCCGGCAGGGCACCGTACACGCTGCCAGGCTGCACCTGGACGGCCTCGCGGCTGCATTCGCCGCCGTTCGGGTCCAGCGTGACAGCGATTTTTTCTTTCTGCTTCTCAATCTGCTCTCCCTGACCGGGCGTGATGATGCTTACGTTGCTCTCCGGGGTGGTCTGCTTGTCGTCTTTGGAAGGCGAGGAGGGATTATCCGGATCGGGCGAAGTATCCGGTGGTCTGGTCGGCGTTGGCGTCGGCGTGCTTTCCGGCTCCGGCGTCGGCGTTGGGGAGGGATCGGGCAGGGGCGCCTGCTCCAGCACGATATCTGCGACCGGTCCCTCCAGAATCCGCATCCGGCATCCGGCGAGGGAGCAGATCAGGCAGGCGGCAAGCAGCGCGGCAGAGAATCGTTTCACCATGCGCATTTCCTGTGATCCTCATTTGGAGAAGTATTTTCTTGCGGTGTAAAATGCGTTGTCCAGCCGCTGCGTGTCATGCGATTCGTGCGCCTCCATCAGGGCTTGGTCCATTTCACCGCGCATCAGCTCGTTTGCCGTGGAGGACAGCGCAGAGCGCACTGCCGCCAGCTGTAGCATGACGCTGGTGAAATCTTCGCCCTCGTCAATCATCTTTTTCACACGAGCGAGATGGCCGAGATTTCGGTTGATGCGGTGCCTGACAGATTTGGAATAAACCGTGCCGTGCTCTGCCTTTGATTCCTTCTGATCCAAACCGAGCGCCTCCTTCTTTCGGAATTTGACGACATTATAGCCTCCTTTTGTGAGACTTCACAACCTGGGGAGGGGGATGTTTTTTCGGAAAAATAGCTGTGAAAACCAACTTTTGTGCAATTTTACATCCCCCGCCCCCGGTTGTGACACCGCGGGGAAAACGCTAAGATAAGTTTATTCCAAGCGGAAGGAGACGGGTTATGAGCAAAATGTCTTCTGTCAGACGATCAACCATCTGTGCGCTGTGTATCGCCCTCTGCATCGTGCTGCCCGTGGCGTTCCATGCGCTGGGCGTCGGCGCGGTGTTTCTGCCGATGCACATTCCGGTGTTTCTCTGCGCGCTGACCTGCGGCTGGGGCTATGGGATGTTCTGCGGCATTGCCGGCTGCGTGCTCTCTTCGCTGCTCACGGGCATGCCGACCATCACGGGGCTGCCTGCCATGGCGGCAGAGCTTGCGATATACGGGCTGATCACCGGCCTGCTGATCCAGATCATCCATACGAAAAACGTCTATGCGGATTTATATATCTCAGTCGTTGCCGCAATGATTCTCGGCCGTGTCGCGGCGGGTGTGATCAATGCCCTGATTTTCGCCCGCGGCGTGACCTACAGCCTTGCCATGTGGGCGTCGGCCTATCTCTTCACGAGCTGGCCGGGCACCATACTGATTCTCATTGCCGTTCCAGCGCTGATTCTCGCGCTGATGCGCGCCAAGCTCATCCCGGAGCGCTATCCGAAAACAGGAGGAACCAAAGCATGATTGATAAAAATGACGTCATCCGGTTTTTTGACCGCTGTGCCCCGTTTTGGGATGCGGAGATGATACGGAAAGAGGATCTGATCTGCGCGATTCTGGATTACGGCGGCGTGACCGCCGGGGTGGACGTGCTGGACGTCGCCTGCGGCACCGGCGTGCTGTTTCCGGACTATCTGGCGCGGAACGTCGACTCCGTCACCGGCATCGACATTTCTCCTGAGATGGCGAAGATCGCCGCCTCCAAATACCCGCCGGAGCTGGTGCGCGTGATCTGCGGCGATGTGGAAACGGAGCCGTTCGACCGGCAGTTTGACGTGGTCATGGTCTATAACGCTTTTCCGCATTTTCCGGACGCGAACGCGCTCATTTCGGCGCTTGCGAAGGTCACAAAGCCCGGCGGCAGACTCTCCGTCGCCCACAGCATGAGCCGCGCGCAGCTGGATCATCATCACAGCGGAGCCGCGCACCCGATTTCCAACGGGCTCATGAGTGAGGACGATCTCGCGGAAGTTTTCGCGCCGTATTTCGATGTGGACGTCAAGATTTCGGACGACCGGATGTACCAGGTCTCCGGCGTCAGAAAGTGAGAAGCAGATGAAGAACCAATTATCCGCCGTTTGCGGCGAAGTGAACAAGGTCATCATCGGCAAACAGGCCGTGGTGGAAAAGGTGCTCATGGCCATGCTGGCCGATGGGCACATCCTGCTCGATGACGTCCCCGGCGTCGGCAAGACGACCTTGGCCGTGGCCTTTGCCCGCGCGATCGGCCTGAACTATTCCCGCATCCAGTTCACACCCGATGTGCTGCCGAGTGATATCGTGGGCTTTTCCATGTATCAGCAGCAGACGGGTGAATTTCGCTATATGCCCGGTGCCGTGACGAACGCAAACCTAGTGCTGGCAGACGAAATCAACCGCACCTCCAGCAAGACGCAGTCCGCGCTGCTCGAGGCCATGGAAGAGCGGCAGGTCACGGTGGACGGTACGGTGCATCCGCTGCCGAAGCCGTTTCTCGTCATCGCTACGGAAAACCAGGTCGGCGCTGCGGGCACACAGCTGCTGCCCCATGCGCAGCTCGACCGCTTCCTCGTGCAGCTCACGATCGGCTATCCCGATTTTGAGAGCGAAGTGGACATTCTCCGCGGCAGACGCACGGAAAACCCAATCGATTCCGTCCGACAGACCATCACGGCGGCGGATCTGCTCGAGTTCCAGCGGCTGACAGCGGCTGTCACAATGAAGGACAGCATTCTGGAATACATTACGCGCCTTGCCTCCGCCACGCGCTCTCATGCGTGGATTCAGCTCGGCGTCAGTCCGCGCGGCGCGCTCGCCGTGAGCAAGATGGCCCGCGCCTGCGCCATGGTGCGCGGGCGGGACTATGTGATCCCCGAGGACGTGCAGGCGGTCTTTTCCGATGTATGCGCGCAGCGCATTCTCCTCTCGCAGAAGGCGAGAACCGAGCGCAAAACCGCGCAGGATGTGCTCGCGCAGATCCTGCAGGACGTTGCTGCGCCGACGGCGCTGGACTGAAACCATGTGGAAACGAAGGCTGGTGTGGCTGCTGCTGATTCTGGCAGCGGCTGCGCTGTATCTGTTTGAAAACAACGGCGCGACGCTTGCGGTGCTGCTGATTGTGTTGCTTGTGCCGCTCTTTGGTATCCTGCTTGCCGCCTTCGGAACAAAGAATGCGACAGCTGACATTGTGCTGCCGGAGCGCTGTGCCTGCGGTGATGAAATCCACGGTGCGCTGAACTCGCAGACCCGTGGTGAGGCTGTGCTCCTCGTTGAGAATCATCACACCGGCGAGTCGGCGGAGCTCTCCCTGCCGCTTATGCGGAGTGAAACACCCTTTACTGTTCAGGCCGCGTGCTGCGGCGTCGTGCGCGCAAGGGTAAAGCATCTTCTTGCGCGGGATCTCTTTGGCCTCGCCGCGTGGAAGTGCCCTGTCACCGCCGAAGCGGCGACCGTGGTGCTGCCCGCGCTGTTTCAGCCGGAGGTTGTGCTCACGGAGAGTTCCTTTGCCATGCTCGACAGCGAGGAATATTCCGCCGTGAAGCCCGGCTTTGATCCCAGTGAGACCTTCGGCATCCGGGAATATCGACCCGGCGATAATATCAAGACTATCCACTGGAAGGCCTCGCAGAAAACGGGCGAGACCATGATCCGCGAGCTCAGCCTCCCGGTAGAGCATCAGATGCTGCTGCGATATGAAAACCCCGCGCTCGGTCAGGCGGCGCCGGAGACGATCCACAGCATGACGACGCTACTGCTGAGCCTGTCCGCTGTGCTCACAGAGCAGGGCGTTGTCCACGATCTCGGCTGGCGCGGCGCACTCTGGCAGATTGATTCTGAGGATGCTCGCCTTGCAGCGATGGATGCGCTGCTGTCCCTTCCTCCGGAGACGGCGCCTGCGCTCCCGGCGCGCATCGGCGGAAGCTATGCCCATGTGGCGACAATCTCTGCAGAGCCGGTGCTGGGGCTCGCGGATCTCTATAACGGCAGTCACGTCACGGTGCTTAAGCCCGGCGCCGGCGCGGAGGGCCTGCAGCCAGACGGCACGGTGCAGATCTGTTATGAATCGCTGGAGCAATTGGGGAGGGTAGAGCTGTGAAATCCAATACCCTTGTTGTATCCGGAGCGCGCGTTGATCGGCAGCTGCCCTATGCCGCTGTGCTTCCGTTTTTGCTTTGCGTGGCCCTTTGGGGCGCGTTTTTGTGGATGGTTGGCCGTATTACGCTGCTGCCTTATTCCGCGGCAGGTTCCCTTGCCGCGCTGTTTCCGGTCTTTTGCCCGTCGCGAAAACACCGGCGTCTGGTTGGCTGTGCGCTGCTGATTCTGCTCACATTGACTGCTCTTTTGTTTTGGCGTCAGGTCTTTGGCGGACTTGCGGGGCTTCTAAACCGGCTCTTTGATTTGAGCGCTGCCCGTCAGCGGTATTTGTATGACAATTTTGCCGTTTCTGCGATTTCTCCGATTCCGGCGGTGCTGTGGGGCTCCGCACTGACTGCGGTCTGTTTCGGCTGGCTCGGCGCGTGGAAGCGCGCGCTGCCCGGCGTGCTCGCGGCCGCGTTCACCGCTGTCTCCTGTGCCTATTTCGGCGTCACACCCGGTGCGGCATGGCTGCTGGGGATTTTGGCACTCTCAGGGCTCTCCATGGCAGCGAGGTCTGAGCTTCGAGCGGCTGTCCTTTTGCTGGCTTCTGCGGCGGTGATTGCAGGGCTCACGCTCTGGCTCCTGCCGGGAGAAAACGCGCGCGTCTCCGTGCTGGACGATCAGCTGCGCGACACGCTCGCCCTGACCACTGTGACGCAGCAGCGGCAGCCGGAGAATGCGCCCACACCCACGCCGGAAAGCCAGCCGGAGCAAGAGAACAAAGAGCCCATGCTCCTCCAGATCCGGGAGAGCATGGACCCCAAAACCATCCTTTTGATTGTGTTGATTGCGGTGATTCTTTTGGTGCTGTTTGTCCCTGCCATTCTCCGTGACCGGCTGCAGAAGCGGCGCGACCGAAACCGCGCGGGAATGGAGAGCGAGAACAATGCCGAGGCGATTCGCGCCACCTTCCGCTATGCGCTGCTCTGGCTGCGCGCTTCCGAGAGCGATGCGCTGGAGATGCCCGGCTATGACGCTGCATACAAGCTCTGGCAGGAGGCCGCTTTCAGCGACCATGCCATGAGTGACGCCCAACGCGACCAGATGACGGCATTTCAGAAAACCGTCTCCGATACGATACAAAGCCGCGCCGGAAGGCGGCTGAAGTGGAAACTGCGATATCGATACGCGCTGTAATATCTGTTCAAAAGCAAGAGGCCGCCCTCGGGCGGCCTCTTGCTTTTGTATTTAAACCGAAAATCGGTCGTAATGCTGATAGCAATCAACGCAGAGCTTCTTGTCGCCCTGCAGGCGGATCCAGTTGGCGCCGGTGCGCTCGCCGCAGCAGTCGCAGTAGAAGGACTGGAAAATCCTTGCCTCCTCCGGCAGAGCGATCTTCGTTTCCTTTACGTCGAAGAGCTCCGACGGAGCCTTGGGCTTCATGAAGTCGAACGACTCGCATCTGTCCATGCCCTCCGGCAGCGGTCGCAGGACGAGGCGGACAGACTTTCCTGTCTGGCGGTTATAAAAGGAAAACGCCTGCTTTCCCGTCATGTGAAACAGGAGGTTGCCCTTGCCGATCGTGCAGCCGAGCAGCGCCTGAATGGCGTCGACGCCGCAGGCGTCGTTTTCGGAGATGCAGACGGTCTCCTCATCGTCCGCGAACGTGAGATCCAGAAGCTCCATGGCGTACAGCGCCGCCTTGAAGCCGATCGTCAGCCCTCCGCATTCATGGCCGTGGAACGCCACGACCTTCTCCCACAATTGCTGTTCATTCATCTGAATTTTGCTCCTTCCAGCCCGGATCACCGAGCACAATGACCGTTTTGCTCCCTTCGATGTCCACCACGCGCGTGTGCACCTGATAGACCGCCTCCAGCGTCTCCGGCGTGATGACGGACGCATCGCCGTAGCGATATACCGTGCCGCGGTCCATCAGCAGGAACCGGTCGCAGTAGCGCAGCGCGAGGTTCAGATCATGGATCACGGTGATGACCAGAATGTGATCCTCATACGCCAGCTTCGCCGCGAGCGCCATGACCTCGTGCTGGTTGCGCAGATCCAGATTGCTCGTCGGCTCATCGAGAAGCAGGATCTTCGGGCGCTGGGCAATGGCCCGCGCGATGGCGACCTTCTGCAGCTCGCCGCCGGACAGCTCGTCCACATAGCGCATGGCAAACGGCCGCAGCTGAAGCCGGTCGAGCGTCTGCTCCACGATGGCAAGGTCCTCCGCCGTGGGGCCGACCGTGATATAAGGCTTGCGCCCCATCAGGACCATGTCGTAGACCGTGAGCCGCGACGCCTCGCTCGACTGCTCCACATACGCCATCGTCTGCGCGATGTGTCGGCGCTTCATGCCGTGCAGGTCGGCCCCGTCGGCAAACACCACCCTGGCGCCGACCGGAAGGATGCCGTTGAGGCACTTGAGCAGCGTGCTTTTCCCGGCGCCGTTGTTGCCGAGCAGCGCCAGAAGGTGGCCGCGCTCCGCCGAAAAGCAGATCTCATGGAGGATCTGCGCGCTGTTCGGGTAGGCATAGGTCAGCCCTTTTGTCTCAATCATACGCGCCGATTCCTCCTGTTGATCAGATAGATGAACACCGGAGCGCCCACGAACGAGGTGATCGCGCCGATGGGCAGCACGAGCGGCGAGAGGACCATGCGCGAAATGAGATCGCTGAGCAGCAGCAGACATGTTCCCGCGAGCGCGGAGGCCGGCAGCAGAAAGCGATAGTCATTGCCGATGATGCGGCGGACGATGTGCGGCGCGATCAGGCCGATGAAGTTCAAAATCCCGATGAACGCTGTCGTGACCGCAGCCGTCAGAGAGCAGACGATCATGCTGCTGACGATCAGCGCGCCGGTGTTGACACCGAGCGACTTTGCCGCGCTTTCACCGCTCAAAAGCGCCGTGTAGTTCCAGCGGTTGAGAAAGAAAAACACAAACGCCGCCGCGGTCACGGCCGCCATGACGCCGACCTCCCGCATGGTCGTGCTGGTGAGGCTGCCGAAAGTCCAGAACACGATGGAACCCAGCTGTGTGGTGCTCGCAAAGTACTGAATGATGGCCGTGCCGCCGGAAAAGAGCGTGCTCAGCGCGACACCTGTTAATATCATAGACTCCGGCTTCACCTTTTGCAAGCGGGAGAGCGATATCATGACGACCGTCGGAATCATGGAAAAGACAAACGCGCAGAGCGAGAGCGTGAAAGGGCTCGAAAATGAGACGCTCGCATCGCTCGGAGACTGCACGCCGGAGCCGAGCACGACAATGGCAAATGCCGCGCCAAACGCCGCACCCGGAGATACGCCGAGCGTAGAGGCGTCCGCCATTGGATTTCGCAGGATGCTCTGGAGCACGCAGCCTACGGCGGCGAGCCCGAAGCCCGCCACCAGAGCCGTTGCCACGCGGGGCATGCGCATTTTCTGTACGATCGTCACGATCTTGCGGTCTCCCTGCCCGATCACGGCTTTCGCGACGTCGCCGAGCGACAGCCCGGAAGAGCCGATCGCAAGATCCACCAGCGCCAGCAGGATCAGCAGCGCCAGCAGAATGACGAGAATCAGAACCTTATAGCGAATGTATCCCGCGTAGCTTTTATGGTTCCGCTGTGATTTCATCCGGCTCAGTCAAACATGGTGACCTGATGATAGCCGAGTCCGGCGTCCTCCATCATCTTGAGGAAGCTCGGGCCTGCCTCACCCTCGAACATGGTGAGGATCTCCTCGGCCTTCGCCTGGAAGTCGACGTCCTTAAACTGCTCGGGATAGATGATCGTCGCAGCATAGTAGGCGTTGATCAGAGAGAGCTCAATGTTCGTGTACACGCAGTTGTAAGCGGCCTGCCCGTAGACCTTGCCGTTCTGCACAGCGGAAAGCCCGCGATAGAAGTCGGGATTCGTCTTGAAATCCTCCTGCAGGATGCCGAGGGTCGGGCCTTCCTGATTGATGAAGAGAATATCCGGATCCCAGGTCGCGACCTGTTCCTTCTCCACGGTCATGGCGCCGTTTCCGTCCGTCTCATCAGCAACATTCCTGGCGTGGATGATCTCAAAGGGATTGTAGTGGGCATAGGTGGCGTCGATGCCGTTGTAGCCGCGGAAGCTGACCGCGCCGTAGTACACTGTGGGCTTTTCCGCGTCGGGGATATCCTTCGTGCGGCCATCAAGATCGGCAATGCAGTCCTGCACAAAGGCAATCAGCTCATCGGTGTGCGCCTTCGTGCCGAACACGTCGCCGAGGAAGTTCATCGTATCCACAAAGTCCTGATCCACAAAATCCGTGGCAAACACAGCCAGAACCGGGATGCCGGTCTGCTCCTGCAGCTCATCGGCCTGAGCAGCTTCGTTGGTAAAGAGAATGACCGCATCCGGATCGAGTGTAACGAGCTCCTCCTGATAGATCTCGGAGTTCGGCCAGCCGGAGCCGATGGACGGCAGATCAAAGAACTTGTCGTGGAATACATCGGAGCAGGGCGCGCAAACGAACTCCATCTTCTCGTTTTCCGTCACACCGGCGATCTTATCCACCGCACCGGCGTACACCACCATGCGGGTGGAGGGCAGGCCGGGGCACGCGACGGTCTGGATGTCAGAGGCGATCTCCACCTCGCGTCCGGTCACATCGGTGACGACGCGCGTTCCGCTCTCAGTCTGGGCGGCTTCAGCTGCCTCCGAACCGGCAGGCGCCGGGGTTTCCTTGCTCCCGCATCCGGCCAGGACGCCGAGGAGCATGACCACTGCCAGAAGCAGCGCAAGCGTTTTCTTCGTATTCATGGTTTTGTCCTCCTGTTTTTGCAGAAAAATACCATTTCTGCGGATACAGAAATGGTAACAAAAGACAGCAGGCGCAGAAACCTCCCCCAGGGGATTGGATTCTGAACGACTTTTCAGTATTCTGAAAGAAGATCGACAGATTCCTAATTTTTAAAATATTATGAACGACCTGTCTATAAGTTTTCGAACCCGTTTTTCAAAAAACGATCCACATTGCACTGGATCTCCGCCCACGCATCGTCCGAAACAGAGATATTGCGCTTGCTGATGGCAAGGCAGCCGTTGAGCTGGAAGTAAAAGAGCGCGTTGAGCGTCTCCTCTCCGTGTCCGGTCTCCTTCTGCAGCCGCTCCACGAAGCTCCGTCTGTAGGACTCCGCCATCCGATCGACCACATAGCTGTGCAGCGAATCAGAGAAAAACAGCGGCTGATACTTCTTGTTCTCCCGCAGAAAGCGGCAAAGCGGATAGGCGCACTTCTCGTCCTTTGCCGTTTCAGAGCCGATCTGCGCCAGCACGCTGTGCGTATTGCCGAGCGCGTCGTCAAACAGCGCGTCGAGCACCTGACTGATGTTGTCGTAGTGCAGATAGAAGGTCCCGCGGTTGATCTCCGCCTGCCGGCAGATATCCGCGACCGTCAGCTCAGAATAGTCCATCTCGGTCAGAAGCTCCAGCATGGCCTCCTTGATGACCATGCGGGTGTAGAGCGTTCGCCGGTCTGTTTTTCTCTGCTTTTGTTCCGCCATAAGCGCCGCCTCATTTCTATACAGCTTGTCTATCATTATATCCGAATATTGATCAAAGTCAATGCTGTACATATTTTTGAAAAGCGTTCATAAAATTCTGCGCCTGCGCAAAAATGCACATGACTGTATCCCCCTCGGGGGCTTCTTTCCTCTGCCGGTCTTTGCTATGGTGTTTGCATCAAATACCGGCAAACGCCGAAAACGGAGGAATGTAACATGAAAATGATGCTTTGCGGAAAAGGCGGCTGCGGCAAGAGCACGGTCACGTCGCTGCTCGCAAAAGAATACGCCCGTCAGGGCAAGCGCGTGCTGGTCATCGACTGCGACGAATCGAACTACGGTCTGCACCAGCAGCTGGGCCTGGAGCTCCCGAAGGACTTCACCGATTTTGTCGGCGGCAAGCAGCGGATCATGATGCTTGCCGCGAACGGCCCGATGAACATGCCGCCGCTGTTCGACGGCCCGATGACCTTTGACGACATTCCGAAGGAATATCTGTCCGAGAACGGAAACATCATGCTCATGGCACCCGGCAAGATCCATGTCGCCAACGAGGGTTGCGCCTGCGCGTTCAACATCGTTATGTTCCAGTTCCTGCAGTTTCTGCAGCTGGGTGAGAACGACGTCGTCATCATGGACATGGAGGCCGGCATCGAGCATTTCGGCCGCGGCACCGGCAACAGCTGCGACGCCGTGCTTATGGTCGTCGATCCCTCTTATGAATCGCTCAAACTCTCGGAGAAGATCAGTGAGCTGTGCGAGCAGGGCGGACATCCGCTTTACTATGTGCTCAACAAGGTCACGGAGAAGAACCTCCCCGCCATGGAAGCGAAGATCGCCCATCCGGAGAAGATCGCCTGCCGTCTGCCGATGCAGGAGGAGCTTCTGGACGCCGGTCTCTCCGGCGACACACTGGAAGGAGTATATCCGGAAATCCGAGTGTTGACAGAAACGCTGAAAGGTATCTGACCAAATTAAATGGGATAAAAACTGAGGGGAAAGCACATCATGTACTTTCCCCTCAGTTTTTCATTATTTCTGGCTCCAGCCAGTGTTGCCGTCGGTGAAGCGGAGGTTGTCCGGGTTCGCGGGATAGAAGGTGTTCCACGTCGCGCGGTTCGGGAAGCAGGCGTAGCCCACGGCAGTTCCGCCGACCGGGACGAGGACGTTGTCCCACTGATTGGTGTTGGCACGGTCTGCCACCCTGCTGCTGAAGTCGCCCTCGAGGCTCTGCTCACAGAGGTCGGTGCACTCATGCAGATACTGCGCGCCGCGCGTCAGGGAGGTGGTCACCTTGTAGCCGCCGCCCATCGTGATCTTCCGCACGATGGCGAGCAGTGTGCCGAGCGCGAGGATCATGCCGGGGAAGTAATCCAGCGGCACGCCGTTGAGGTTCACGGGCTGCTCGAGCGAGCCGTTTCTGACGGAGAGGCCGGTGATGTCCTCCGCGAGCGGCGCCCAGCCGGGGCGATCCTTCCACACGCTGTCGGAGAAGCACATGAGGTTCGCGTAGATCACGTTCGGATTCAGCTTGCGGATCTCCGCCTCGGAGAGGCCGAACTTGTCCAGCGTGCCGTTCTGATAGGAATAGGTGATGACGTCCGCCTGCTTGATGAGCTCCTTGCACTTTTCGAGCTGCTCGGGAACGTTGAAGTCCAGCTGGATGCTGTTCTTGCCGGCCCAGCCGTCAAACTCCAGCATGGCCTGCTCCTGCTCGGTGAACTTGCCTCGCCGCACGAGCAGCACGTCCGCGCCGTACTCCGCAAGCACGCGCGAGCAGGCGGGGCCTGCGATGATGTGCGTCAGATCCAGAACCTTGATGCCGGAGAGCGGGCCGCGCGCGGTGGGCTTGCCGAGCTTGAGCTTCTTCGCGGCTTTGCCCTCGCGGTCGAGGCGGATGAGCGGCATGTTCTTCACGGCCTGACCGACCTCGGTGGCCTCCCACTCCTCGCGCGAGCGAATCATGCAGCCGCAGGCGCCGCACTCGAAGCTCTTTTCTTCGAGCTCCAGCGCGTCATACTGGCTCACGACCTTTCGCATCTCGGCCTTGTCCTTCGTCATGCTGAGCATGTTGTAGCCCGTGCCGGGCTTGGAGAAGGGCAGCGCCGCCGCGAGCTTGTCGAGCTGGCTCTGGTAATAGACGTGGAAGGACACGTCGCGCCCGTCCTTCGCCTTGTATTTGAAGAAGGAGCCGTTGAAGGCGTTGTTCACGCGGATGCCGCTGAGAATGCGGCTCTTCTGGAACTCCCAGCCCTGATGATCCGCCATATACAGACGGATTGCCTGCATGCCCGCGAAGGCCACGTCGCAGTAGGTCTCCGCGCCGTCTACGTTATCGCCGCGCAGCTCGCCGATGCGCGTCGCCACGCTGCTGCAGGCGGAGAGCACCGCCGCGATCGCGGGCGTCTGCAGGATGGTCTCATCCTGGAACAGCAGCTTCACGCCGGGCAGGCGCTTTTTCAGGATCGTGATGTTCAGCGGGGGCGGGAAGGGATTGTCCTTGTAGCAGGCTTTGAGAAACTGCGCCTCGCGCCGCTCGTCCGCCACGAAGGTGGTGGGGATTGCGTCGATGCCGAAGCGCTGAATCAGGTCCTCATAGATCACCTGTGCCTGTTTTGCTTTCTTTTCCAGAACGGGATTTGACATGGAAATGCTCCTTTCAAAATGAGATCATAAAAAAACTGCGGAGAAGACGCGGCGAACGCGCCTTCTCCGCAGCGGTCATGGAGAGAGTCATGCGATACATGGCATGATCGCATGATATATGAAAGAGATGCAAATGAAGAAAGGCCAAAAGGGAGGGGTGCGGGGAGAACACGTTGTGCCTGTCCTCCCCGCAAAATGGAAGGGGGGTGTGCAGGCGCAGACCAAAACGCCTGTACATGGAAGTGAGACTTGAAAGATCTGTAGGATGTCGAAGTTTTTATGGTCAAAGCATAGCATGCGCCGAAAACCGGCACAAGCTACCCCCGGGGATGTATTTTGAAAAATATTTTTTTCTTGATTTTTCAATGCTTTGCAGCGTTAAAATCAGCCTGAAAATCCTCTATCCCCCCGATACGGAAGCAATCAAAAAGCGCATGAAAACCTGCAATGGATATCCCCCGGGGTAGCTTGTGGCGGCATTGCCCTTGTGATATGGTGGCGCAAGACAACAAAAATGGACGGGGCGAGAATTTGAAAAAGACATTAGATCTGACCGAGGGGAACATTTGGAAAAAGATGCTGCTGTTTGCGCTGCCGCTTCTGGGCACCAGCTTCATTCAGCAGCTGTATAATACGGTCGATCTGCTGGTCGTTGGAAATTTCCTTGGCAAGGAAGCGCAGGCCGCCGTTGGCGCAAGCTCGCTGCTGACCAACTGCGTGGTGGGCTTCTTCACTGGGCTCTCTGTGGGCTGCGGCGTCATGACGGCGCAGGCCAGAGGTGCGGGAGACCGGAAAAGGCTCGACCGCATCCTCCATACGGCCATGGGCGTCAGCCTTGCCGGCGGCGCGATCCTGTCTGTTCTCGGCGTGGCGCTTGCACGGCAGTTCCTGGTCTGGATGAACGCGCCGGAGGAGATCCTCGCTCCGGGCGCCGGCTATGCGCGGATCTATCTTATGAGCATGATCCCGATGTGCATTTATAACATTTATGCCGGCGTTATGCGCGCCCTGGGCGATTCGGAGTCTCCCATGCGGATGCAGCTTTGGGGCGGCGTCATCAATGTGGTCATGGATCTTGTTTTGGTCAAGCTTCTCCCGGACGGCATCTATGGCGTGGCGCTCGCGACGCTCTTTTCCCAGAGCGCGGCGGCGGTGCTGGCGGTGCGCTATCTGCGCCGCGGCACGGAATTCGGCAGGCTCGACCTCAGCCGCATCCGGCTGGAAGGGGAGATCGTGGGCGAAATCGCAAGGCTCGGTGTTCCTGCCGGGCTGCAAAACCTTGTGATCACGCTTTCCAACGTGTTCGTCCAGTCCGCTGTGAACCGGCTGGGCGTGGACGCCATCGCGGGGTTCGCTGCCTACTTTAAGGTTGAGCTTTTGATCTACATGCCCATCGTGGCGTTGGGCTCCGCCATGATGACCTTCAGCGGGCAGTGCTGCGGGGCGGGGAATATCCGCCGTATCTCCGAGGGCGTACGCGTGTGCATTGCCATGGGTGTGGCCTATGTCGCCGTCATGTCGGCGCTGCTGTATTTCTTCGGGCAGTATGCGTTTATGCTCTTTACGAGAGACCCGGGGGTCATCGAAAGCGGCATGCGGATCGTCCATGTGACATTCCCGCTCTATTGGATCTATGTATTCCTTCAGATATTTGCCGAGGCTGCCAGAGGCAAGGGAAAAACGCTCCAGCCTATGCTGATCATTCTGGCGACCATTTGCGTCTTCCGAACGGTCTGCCTTATGATCTTCACCCGCAGCGGCGTCACCATCGAGCGCGTGGCGGCGGTTTATCCCGCGGCCTGGTTCGCAGCGGCAGTTTGTCTGTTTCTGTTCTGGATGAAAGAACGACGGAGAGAAGCATTTCCGGAAAGGATGAAATTATAACGCGTATTACAAAAAACACGGCACACAAAATGTGCGCCGTGTTTTTTGCATATGGGTCTGAAGAAGACGAAAATGAAGAAACTCCGAAAGAAAAAGTGCCGCGGGGAGAGTCAGACTGCGTGAACTCTCCCCGCAAAAAAGGGAAAGGGGGGAGTGCCGGTGCAGACCAAAACACCGACACCATGGAAGGTGAGACTTGAAAGATCAGAAGTTTTATGCTCAAAGCTTAGCATACATGGAAATCCCGCACAAGCTACCCCGGGGGATGAATTTTGAAAAATATTTTTTCTTTGATTTTTCAATGGTTTGAAGCCCTTCGCGGCCGCTCCTGATCCTCCATCCCCCCGATACGAAGCAAGCGGAGAAAACTGAAAAAACAGAGCATTTAATATCCCCCGGGGTAGCTTGTGGAGGCGGTGCAGGTGTGATATGGTGAAACCATCCCGAAAAACGACAGAAAGGATGATTTTCATGCACGATCACGAACATACGCACGATACTGCGGCGGCCCACGTCCACGCGCATCCGCATGGCGAGGCCAAAGCCATGAGCCCCGAAGAGACGCTCGCGCTGCTGAACTACATGCTGGATCACAACCGGCACCACGCGGACGAGCTGCACGACGTCTGCCACAGTCTGGAGACAAACGGCAAGGCCGCCGCGGCGGAAAAGCTCGCCGAGGCGCTGCATCATTTCGACCACAGCAACCTTCTGCTCGCCGAGGCAGTTGCCCTCGCGAAGGAAACGGAATAACAGGGAGGTACGATTATGGATTCCATGCCCAGCAAAGTGGAACTGTTCGAGAAGGGCTATAACTGCTGCCAGATCATCGCGGTCTATCTCGCGCCGGTCTGCGGCTTTGACGCCGGGGAGATCAAGGACTCCTTCAACATTATGTGCGACACCTGCGGCGGCACGTGCAGCACCCTGCGCGGCGGCACCTACTGCCTCACCGCATGGGCGAAGAAGCAGGGCTATGACCATGACCAGACCCGCGCTCTGGTCGATCAGCTCTATGACGCCTTCCGCAAAAAGCACGGCGGCATTCTATGTAAGGAGATTGCGAAAAACGACCTCATGGTCTGTGCCGGCTTTGTCGACACCGTTGTGGAGCTGACAAAGCAGCTGATTGCGGAGGAAAAAACAGTATAATCAAAGCGGAGATATCGTCTGAAATCTCCGCTGTTTTGTAAATAATTCACAAAAATCTAATCATCCTAATTTTTTATCCCCGGGGGTAGGTTGCGGCCGTTTGTGGACATCGTGTATACTTTTGTCACAACAAACTACGGAGGTGACAGGGATGGAACAGCCCAACATCACCCCAAAGGAGCGCAAGCTGCTTGCCCTGATCCGCGAGCTCGGCTTCGGGGAGCTCAAGGTTTTCATCGCGGACGGTCAGCCCGTCCGGGTGGAGGAGATCAAGAAGAGCGTAAAGCTCTGAAACTGCATACTGACCGACTGAACAACAGCAGGTCCCGTTTCGTGCCCAATGGGCGTGGTATGGGGTCTGTTTATTTTTTTGCAAGAAATCAGGTGATCTCATGGCACATCAGATGGATCTGGATACCATCGCCGCCTACTGGAACGGCCGCGCGGTGGAGTTTGACAGCGAGCATGACACGGAGGATCTGGCGCTCTGGAGCCAGACACTGGAGCAGGCGATCGGGCTGAACGGCGACGGCGCAGTTCTGGACGTCGGAACCGGCACGGGCTTTCTGGCGCTGCTGCTCTCGAAGCTCGGTTACGCGGCGTCCGGCGTGGACATCGCTGCCGATATGCTTGCGCAGGGTGCTGAAAAGGCGAAATGCTTTGGGCTGCAGGTCGATTTTCAGGAGGCTGCCTGTGAGCGTCTGCCCTATGCAGATGAGACGTTCGACGCCGTGGTCAACTGCCGCGTCATGTGGACGCTGACCGCACCGGAGGAAGCGGTGCGGGAGTGGAAGCGCGTGCTCAAGCCCGGCGGGAAGGTGATCTCCTTCATGCGCATGATGGACATGACCGGCGGCGATTTTTACGGCGGGATTGACCTGCCCCTGACGGTCGGTACGCGGGAGGCCTACTGCGAGGTCTATGACGCCGCAGGGCTCAAGCGCATTACCGTGACGGAACTGCCGGAGGCCATGAGCTCGCAGGAGCCGCACTGGACGATGTTTGTCGGGATGAAGCCATGAGAATCACAAGCTTATCCAAACGGATCATCCGCCGCATCGGGCTGCTGATCCTGGTCATGTTTATCCTTTCGCTCGTCGTGTTCTTTCTGGCGCGTCTCGCGCCCGGCGATCCGTTGCAGTCGTTTTACGGCGATCAGCTGGACTCCATGACGCAGGAGGAAATTGACGCTGCGCGCGTCCGGCTTGGATTGAATGACGGGCTGGTGCAGCAGTATATCCGCTGGTTCACCAATGCCCTCCACGGCGAATTCGGCATCTCCCTCAAGCACAAGCAGCCGGTCATGAATGTGGTGAAGCCTCTCATCGGCAACACGCTGCTGCTGGGCGTTCTGGCCTATGCGGCGGTGTTCGGCCTTGCGACGGTGCTCGCTGTGTTCTGTGTGCTGCATGAAGACCGGTTTCTGGACCGGCTGATCTGCCGCATCGGAACGGTGTTTTATTACACGCCGGGCTTCTGGCTTGGGGTGGTGCTGGTGCTGATCTTCGCCGTGAACCTCGGCTGGTTTCCGAGCAGCGGAGCGTATGACATCGGCATGAAAAACGACCTCGGCAACCGCGTCTCCCATCTGGTGCTGCCGCTGTTTGTCATGATCGCGAGCCATCTCTGGTATTACGCCTATATGATCCGCAACAAGCTTCTTGACGAGGTGCGCAAGGACTATGTCCTGCTCGCCAAATCCAAGGGCTGCACGCGCCGCCAGATCGTCTGGAAGCACTGCCTGCGAAACGTCGCGCCCACCATTGTGAGCATCATGGCCATTTCCATTCCCCATGTAACGGGCGGCACGGTCGTGGTGGAATCCGTGTTCAGCTATCCCGGCATCGGCAATCTCGCCGTGGAGGCCGCGAAGTACCATGACTACAATCTCCTGATGGTGGATGTGCTGATCACGGGCTTTGCCGTGTTCGTATCGAGCTTCATCGCGCAGACGATCAACGAGGAGATCGACCCGCGCATGAAAGAAATGGAGACGATCCAATGGTAGAAACAACATCGGCTCGCACCTCTGATTTTGAAATCGTCGGTGCAGGCTGGCGGCACCATGAGCCGAAGGAGCAGACGCCCACACTCCGCCAGCGCCTGAAGGGCAAGCCCATCCTCGCCGCGGTGATCCTGCTGGTGATCGTGCTTGGCTGCATATTCGCGCCGTACATCGCAAATCACGATCCTACAAAATATTATTATGACGCCACGAGCCTTGCTCCGAACGGCGAATATTACTTCGGCACCGACTCGTTGGGCCGGGACCTGTTTTCCATCATGTTTTACGGCGGACGCTCGTCTCTGACGATCGGCGTGCTCGGTGCTGCCGTGGTGGCGCTGCTCGGCATCACCTACGGCACACTCAGCGGCACGGCATCCGATCGCGTGGACAGTCTGCTCATGCGCATCATGGAGCTCTTCGGCGCGATCCCGGGCATTTTGCTGATTCTCATCATCACGGCGGTGTTCCCGGCGGGCAACGTGGTTTCCATGTCGCTGGTCGTGGGCGTCACGGGCTGGTTCGGTCTCGCGCGAATCGTGCGCGGCGAGGTGCGGCAGATCCGCAACACAGAGTATGTGCTCTATGCCCGCAGCATCGGCGGGAAGTTCTTCTACGTCATGCGGCGGCATCTGGTGCCGAATTTCCTCTCGGCGATCATGTTCGTCGTCGTCTCCAGCGTCAGCTCCTGCATCACCACGGAGTCCACGCTCAGCTTCCTCGGCCTCGGCCTGCCGCTGGACGTGCTCTCCTGGGGCAGCATGCTCTCGCTTGCCAACCGGGCGCTGATTCTCAACACCTGGTGGGTCATCATCATTCCGGGCCTCTTTCTCGTGATCACGCTCCTGTGCATCACGGATCTGGGAAACTACCTCAGAAAAGAGACCAACCGCAAATCCAGCAATCTTTGATTGTGAACGCATCAGGATGCGCTCATATAAAATTTTTCATTGGAGGTTCGAAATGAAACACACAAGATCCCTGATCGCGCTGCTTCTGGTTCTGGTACTGTGCTTCTCCCTCGCCGCCTGCGGCAGCAAGGAAGAGCCCGCTCCGGCAGGCTCCGCCGAGGCGGAGACCGAAGCGGCAGAGGAGTCCGGCGGCATGAACGCGTCCAACACCCTCGTCTACGCCGGCGAGAACGAGGACACCATCAACCCGCTGCTCACCAACCACGACGAGATCACCGACGTCATCTTCTCCGGTCTGATGAAGTATGACGGCAACGGAAAGCCCGTGACCGATCTCGCCACCGAGTATACCTACGACGAGGCCACCTTCACTTATGTCTTCAAGCTGCGTGACGGCGTCAAGTGGCACGACGGCGAGCCCTTCACCGCCGAGGACGTGGTCTTCACCTATGAAGAGCTGACCCAGGACGACACCCTCTCCAGCAGCCTGCGCTCCGACTATGAGGATATCGTCAGCGTCGAGGCGACCGGCGACAACGAGGTCACCATCAAGCTCAGCCAGTATGACGCAAACATGCTCGGCTACTTCACCATCGGCATCGTCCCCAAGCACCTGCTCGAGGGCGAGGACATCTCCACCTGCTCCTTCAACCAGGCCCCTGTGGGCACCGGCCGCTATAAGTTCGTCGAGTGGGACGCCACCGGCGGCATGATCACCATGCAGGCGAACGCTGACTACTACGACAAGGTTCCGAACATTGAGTATCTGGTCTACAAGACCGTCGCCGTTGAGAGCACCAAGGCCACCATGCTGCAGTCCGGCGAGGCGGATCTCGCCTGGCTGAACGCCAACTACGCCGCGCAGTTTGAGGGCAAGGACGGCTACAACGAGTGGATCTTCACCACCGCCGACTACCGCGGCGCCTCCATGGCCATGACCTCCGATTTCTGGGCCGAGAACGCGGACTCCATCGGCGTGCTGAACTACGCCATCGACAAGGAGACCATCGTCAAGAACGTCCTCAACAGCCAGGGCTGCACCGCTTACAGCCCCATCCAGCTCAACCCCCTGGGTTCCAACAAGGACGCCGACATCTACACCTATGATCTGGACAAGTTCGCCGAGGAAATGGCGAAGCTCGGCTGGGTCAAGGGCGATGACGGCATCTATGAGCGCAACGGCACCAAGTTCCACTTCACGATCCAAACCCGCGATTACGAGGAGGAGCGCGTCGACATCGCCAACATGATGAGCACCATGCTCAAGGAGGCCGGTGTGGACATGGAGGTCGTGCTCGTGACGAAGTTTGACTGGCAGGCGGGCTATGACGGCTTCCTCGCCGGCTTTGCCACCCAGTTTGACCCCGATATGGCCTTCAAGCAGTTCACGACCGAGGGCAGCAGCAACAGCATGAAGTACTCCAACGCCAAGGTGGACGAGCTGCTGACCGCCGCCCGCCATGAGGCGGACGAGGCCGCCCGCAAGGATCTCTACGGCCAGTTTGAGGTCGAGTATGCCCAGAATCCGGGCGTGCTGCTCGTTGCGTATCTGGACGGCAACTATGTCGGCACCAGCGCGCTGAGCGGTCTCGATACCACCCGCGTCCTCGGCCACCACGCCGTCGGCGTCATGTGGAACATCGAGGAGTGGACGCTCGACAGATAATCTGATCGAAATCAAGAAAACGCTTCAGGCCGTCAGACACAGGGCTGGCGGCCTGAAAACGAGGTGTTGCTATGTCTGAACCTGTTTTGGAGCTGAAGGATCTGGCGGTGAGCTTCCGCACGCCGAAGGGCGAGGTGGAGGCCGTGCGCGGCGTGGATCTCGCGGTAAACGAGGGAGAAATCCTCTGTCTGGTCGGAGAGTCCGGCTGCGGAAAAACCGTGCTGTGCCAGTCGGTCATGCACCTGCTGCCGAAGTATTCCTTCGTCAAGCACGGCAGCATGTCTGTCTGCGGCGAGGATATCACGCACTATTCCGAACGCCAGATGCGGCATATCCGCGGCAGAAACTGCTCCATGGTGTTTCAGGACCCGCTCACCACGCTTAACCCGACGATTCCCATCGGCAAGCAGATCATGGAGGCAATCCGCAAGCAGGAGAAGGTCTCCCGCGAGGAGGCATCGGACCGCGCGATGGAGCTGCTGGATCTGGTCGGCATTGAGGGCGCGGCGCACCGTTTTTCGCTCCAGCCGCATTTCTTCTCCGGCGGCATGCGCCAGCGCTGCGTGCTGGCCATTGCGCTCGCGTCCAATCCGAAGCTGCTCTTTGCCGACGAGGCCACCACTGCGCTGGACGTCACCGTGGAGGCGAAGATTCTCGACCTTTTGCGGGAAATCCGGCAAAAAACCGGCATCGCGATCGTGTTCATTTCCCACGATCTCGGCGCCGTGGCGCGCATCGCTGACCGCGTGGCGGTCATGTATGCCGGAAGGATCGTGGAGATCGGCACGGCGGACGAGATCTTCTATGATCCCCGCCATCCCTATACCTGGGGGCTGCTGTCGTCTCTGCCCGCGCTGGCGGCAGAATCCGGCGAGCTGCGCCCGATCCCGGGCATGCCGCCCTCGCTTCTGGACCCGCCTCCGGGCGACGCCTTTGCCGAGCGCAACGAATATGCCCTCGCGATCGATTATGAGAAGATGCCGCCCATGTTCCCCGTGAGCGACACGCATTTTGCCGCCACATGGCTCCTGGACCCGCGCGCGCCGCGCGTCGAGCCGCCAATCCGTTTGAAAGCCGGGAGTGGAAAATGGACAAAAACCTGATTTTAGAGGTGCGGGATCTCAAGCAGCATTTCCGCATCAATGACCGTCTGACCATCAAGGCCATTGACGGCATGACCTTCGGCATCCGGCAGGGCGAGGTGTTCGGTCTGGTAGGGGAGAGCGGCTGCGGCAAATCCACATTTGCCCGCGCCGTCACCGGCATCTACCGCCCCACGGAGGGTGAGATCTTCTATCGCGGCGCGCTGGTCTCCGGAAAGAAAGCGGACGCCAACGCCGTTCGTCAGCGGCAGATCGAAATGCAGACCGTGTTTCAGGACTCCGCCGCAGCGCTCAATCCGCGCATGACGGTGGAGGAGATCATTCTCGAGCCGTTTCGCATTCTGCCGAATCGGCCGGACGCGCAGACACAGCAGGCAATGCTCCGGCAGATGATGGAGAACGTCGGCATGGCGCCATCCTTTCTGCAAAAGCATCCCGGCGAGATCTCCGGCGGCCAGCGTCAGCGCGTGGCCATCGCCAGAAGCCTCATCACGGATCCCGCCTTTGTCGTGGCGGATGAACCGGTGGCGTCGCTGGATATCTCCATTCAGGCGCAGATCATCAGCCTGTTTCAGCATGTGCAGAAAGAACACGGATTTACCTTCCTGCTGATCGCGCATGATCTGTCGGTTGTGCGGTTCATCTGTGACCGCGTGGGCGTCATGCTCCACGGAAAGCTGGTGGAGATGGCGCCGACAAAGGAGCTCTTCTCCAATCCGCTGCATCCTTATACGCAGGCCCTGCTCTCCGCGATCCATGTGCCGGACCCGGTGTATGAGAGAAACAAGAAGATCCTGGAGTATGATACCAAAACGCCGCTCGGCGGCACGTTTGAAGAAATCGCCAAAGATCATTGGCTCCTGAAATAAGCAAAAACAAATCTCCGGATACAAAGAAATGCCCGGCGTCTTTTGACGCCGGGTGTTTGCCTGTTTCTTTGTTTTTATTTCTTCGCGCCGTTCTTCTTGCGGAAGAATCCGCCGATCAAGCAGATCAGCACCGCGAGGGCGGCGACGATCGCGCTGCCGACGAGACCGGAGACGGTGGTGCCCGCCGCGCTGTCACTGTTCGCGAAGGCGTAATCCGGCAGGAAGGAGGTCTTCTCCTGGATGGCTGCGGCCTTTTCCGCCGCTGCGCTCTGCACGCCGTAGTCCTCCTCGTCCAGACCGAGGTTCTGGCTGTAGCCCGCCTCGGCGTTGCCGAACAGGGACCACTCCAGACCGTCGGGGTTGGAGCTCGCGATCAGGCTCAGACCGCCGCCCACGATGGCAGCGACGATGGCGAGGGAGATGACCGTGGTCTTGAGGGAGTTCTTCTTCTCGGGAGCGGAGGCGTTCATGTCGCGCAGCAGCTCCGGGCGGCTCTCATAGACAAAGAGCAGTACCGCCGTGGTGATCAGACCCTCGATCAGGCCGATGGCGAGGTGAATCGGCTGCATGATGCCGAGAAACACGCCGAAGGGCAGCTCCGTGATGCCGGAGAGGCTCGTCTCCACGCAGACGGAGAAGGCGCCGAGCTGCAGCGTGATGACGCAGCCGAGAATGGAGGCAAGGATGATCTTCGCGCGCGCTGCGCCCTTTTCGCCCATGCCGGAGAACAGGCGGCTTCGCATGATCGGACGCCAGATCAAATAGTATCCGATGAAGCAGCCGTAGAACGCCATGTTCCAGATGTTTGCACCGAGGGCTAAGAGTCCGCCGTCGGCAAAGAAGAGACACTGAATTGCCAGAATGACGATCATCGATAGAAAACCCGCCTGCGGCCCGAGCAGAGCCGAGAGCAGCATACCGCCGCACATGTGGCCCGAAGAGCCGGTGCCGGGAATCGTGTAGTTGATCATCTGTCCCGCGAAGACGAGGGCTGCGGTGACGGCCATCACGGGGAGCTTCTGCTCCTCGTCATCCTTGCGCAGCTTGTGTACGCTGACGCCGGCAGTGACGCCGGAGGCGACGTACATGGTGGCGGCTACCGCCGGGGCGAGCAGCGCGTCTGCCATATGTATAGGTCAACACTCCTTTTTTCTCTATTGAGACACCTGTCATCCTAATCCATTCGGACAAAAATCACAAGCTTCCCCCGGGGATGAAATAATGCACAAATTGTTGAAGATCTTTTGGTTATCTCATATAACGCTCGATGACGGCGTTCAGCTCCTCGAGCGCGTGTGTGTCGTTTTCACTTACGGCGTCCGTGATGCAGTGCTCGATGTGATCCTTCAGAATCACCTTTGCCGTGCTGCTGAGCGCGGACTGCACGGCTGCCAGCTGCATCAGCACCTCCGTGCAGTCGCGGCCGGTCTCCACCATGCGCTTGACGGAGTTTAAGTGCCCGATCGCGCGGGAGAGCCGGTTGATGACCGACTTGGTCTGCGTGTGGCTGTGGGTGTGCGTGTGCGGATGCTCCTCGAGGTGGTCGTGGGAATGGTACGTTCCGTCCTCGTGCATGTGAAAGCCTCTCGGTTCGCTCATAACTTGCCTCCAATCCCGGCTACCGCGCGCCCGGAAATCAGATACAGGTCGTCGGTGTCGCAAATACAGTCAACTTTGAAGAAGGGCGCCCAGTCCTTTGCTTCCTCCGCAGCGCTTTTGAGCAGGCGGGCAATGCCCTTCGGCAGCGTTTCGCTCAGGGCGTTCGTGCGCTTGCGGCTGAAGCCGCAGGCGACGGTCAGCCGCCCGTCCTCCCGCAGCAGGGAATAGGCCTTGGCGATGAATGCGCCGGGGTGGCGGAAGTACTGATAGGTGTTGAACGCCACGGCGAGATCATATCCCGCGTGTTCCAGCGCGAAGAAGTCGATCGTCTCAATGCTCACGCGGGGATCAAAGCTGAATTTCTCCCGCGCCATCTCCGCCATGGCGGGCGAAAAATCGACGCCCTCAACTTCATATGCTCCATAGCGCAGCAGATCCAGAATCATGCCGCCGCTGCCGCAGCCGATGTCCAGCGTATAGCCGCCGCCGCGGGGAATGGAAATCGAAGCAGTAATTTCCCGCGCCAGCTCGTTGTCGGAGTACTCCATGTCCCAAAACTGTGCGATGGAATCAAAATATTCAGCAGCCTGCATCGTTTGCTCCTTTCGTTCAGGGCGCTGCCGGGTGAACGGCGTGCACGAGAAACATCGGCGTGGAGGCGAAGTTTACCTTCTCCTCCGCCGACCAGACGCGGCTCCATGCCTCCGTATCCGTCGTCACGTGCAGGCCGAGCTTTGAGAGCACGCTGTGATCCCAGGCCGGACGTGCCGCGCGGGAGAGGGGAACGCGCATGGCGATGCGCTCCATCTGATCGAAGTTCTCTCCGATGTTCTCGTCATGGAGCCCCTGCTCCGCCGTGGCTTTCCGGTCGGCGTCATAGCCCTCGCGCGCAGCGTTGTCGAACAGGTAGTGATACCAGTTGGCGTCGAAGTTCAGCAGCATGCCGCCGGGGCGAAGCACGCGCTTCCACTCCTGATAGGCCGTCTCCGGATGGGGGAGGTTCCATGTGAGGTTGCGGGATAGAATCACGTCAAAGCTCCCGTTCGGAAAGGAGAGCGCTTCGGCGTTCATCTCCAGAAACGTGATCTTCTCCGCGAGCGCGCCGGCGTTCTTTTTCGCCTCTGCGAGCATGGCGGGCGTGAGATCAATCGCCGTCACGTCATATCCCAGCTCTGCAAGCAGAATCGCGAAGAAGCCCGGCCCCGTGCCGATCTCCAGAACCTGTACGCTCCCCGCCTCGCGGTCTGGAAACTGCCGGACAATGTGCGCTCTCAGCTCCTCGCGCCAGACCTCGCGCTGCGAGGTGCGAAGCTCTGCCTGGTTCACTTTGGAATAGCCGCCCGCGCGGCCGGTCCAGTATTCCCGGTTTTCACTCAGAATCGTTTTGCCGGACGCCATAGGTCACCATCGGTCCTTTCTCAATGATATTCAGCGACGCACACTGATGGATCAGCACCCCGTCGCACGGCGCGAACTCCGTAAAGAGGCTGCGCCCGAAGTAATCGCGGATCTCGCCCAGCTTCTCGCCCTTCCGGAACCAATCGCCCACCTGCTTTTCGGGGTACCAGCAGCCGGTGCAGGGCGCGTCGTCGCTGAATTCCGCGAGCTCTGTTTTCTCATAGGTTGTATAGTCGCCCGGCAGAATGCCGATGCGGCGCAGAATGTTCCGCACGTCCGCCTTGTCCGCCTCAATCTCCTCGCGGCTGAACAGGGAGAGCTGTCCGCGCTCAATGAGCACGCTGGGAATGCCGTGCACGGACGCCAGATTGTAGGCGCCGCCCGTGCGGCACTTCGAGCGGACGAAATACTTTGTGTTCACGCACTCGATCATCTCGCGCGCCTTCCCGGCCGCCGGCGCGTCGCCGAGGTAATAGGCGTAGGGGATCAGCTCCTCGAAGCCGTCGCCGCTGTGCAGGTCGATGTAATAGTCCACGTTGCGGATGAATACCTCAAAGAGCGTGTGCGCCAGTTTTTCCGCCGTGCTGCCCTCCGCGTCGCCGGGAAAGACCCGGTTGAGGTTCTTTCCATCCTCCCAGACCATGGACATGGTCCGGTTTTCAAAGCCGGAGCGGTTCGCCAGCGGCAGGATGATCACATTGCCGCGCAGCTCCTGCACGTCCAGCTCGTTGGAGAGCTCAATGGCTGCCTGGATGCCCACATACTCCGCGTTGTGGATGCCGGCGGAGATCAGCGCGGTCGGCCCGTCCTCCATGCCGCAGAGCAGAACATGGGGCACATGCAGCTCTGTGCCGTGCACGTGGATGTGGTCTTTTACGGTTTTGCCGGGCGTCAGCACATGCCCGGCAATGATCTTTTCCATGCTTTTCCTCACTTCATTTTAATAAAGTTCTGTATGTTATCCTAACACGGTGAGCAGGGGCTCACAACCTACCCCGGGGGATAAAAAATTGCACAAAAATGCAAAAAGTTTGAAAAAATATCCCCCGGGGTAGGTTGTGCGAGCGGATTGGCAGTGCTATAAAGGTAAGACGATACTAACAAATTAGGAGGTGTGCCGATGGGCAAATATGTGCTTCGCAGATTCGTGCAGCTGATCCCGGTGCTGATCGGTATCACGTTTTTGTCCTTCGCCATGATGCGCATCGCCGGCAGCGACGCCATCACGGAAATGTACGGCAACAAGGGCGGCGTGGATCAGGCAATCATTGACGCGGCGCGCGCCGATCTCGGTCTCGACAAGCCGTTTTTGACGCAGTATTTCTCGTGGCTCGGCGGTATGCTCACCGGCGACATGGGCACGAGCTACATCTCCGGGCGCAACGTGTTCGATACCTTCGTCTCCAAGCTCCCTGCGACGCTGCTGCTTACGGCGCTTTCTATTTTATTGACCATCATCATCTCCATCCCGCTCGGGGTGCTGGCTGCGGTGCGGCATGATCGGTTCACGGACTATCTCATCCGGTTCTGCAGCTTTGTCGGAAACTCGCTGCCCAACTTCTTCGTGGCCATGCTGCTCATGTACTTTCTCAGCATCAAGCTGGGCTGGCTCCCGGTCATCTCAAACGGCCTGAGCCTCAAGAGCGCCGCCATGCCGACGCTCACGCTCGCCATCGCGATGAGCGCGAAGTACCTCCGCCAGGTGCGCGCCACGGTGCTGGAGGAGCTCAATAAGGACTATGTCTACGGTGCGCAGGCCAGAGGCGTGCGCGGCCGCGTCACGCTCTGGAAGAGCGTCATGAAGTCCTCCATGCTCACGATCATCACGCTTTTGGCGCTCTCCATCGGAAGCCTCCTCGGCGGCACGGCAATTATTGAGTCCATCTTCATGTGGGACGGCGTCGGCAAGCTCGCCGTGGACGCCATCACCATGCGCGACTATCCGATCATCCAGGCCTACGTCGTCTGGATGGCGATCATCTATGTCCTCGTGAACCTGATCACCGATCTGCTGTATCACGCCATGGACCCGCGTATCAGACTGGGGGTGGTGCAGGATTGAACAAGGAACCGACTGTCCGCGTGCAGAAGCTGCGCCGCGATACCCTCAAGGCCAGACTCATCGTTTTCGGCACGCTTGCGATTTTGCTCCTGCTTGCGTCCATCTTCTGCGAGCAGCTCTGCCCCTATGATCCCTATGTGCAGGATCTCTCCATCGCCAAGATGGCGCCCTCTGCCGAGCACGTCTTCGGCACCGACCGCTACGGCCGCGACATGCTCTCGCGCGTCATCGTCGGCGCAAAGACCAGCATCTTCTCGACCCTGCTGCTGGTCGCCATCATCACCGTCATCGGCACGATCGTCGGCGTCTTCGCCGCGTGGGTCGGCGGCTGGACGGACACGATCCTCATGCGTATCTCCGACCTCTTCCTCGCGTTCCCCGGCCTCGTCTTTGCGCTGGCCGTGGCGGGCGTGCTGGGCGGCGGTCTGCACAACGCAATTATTGCATTGGCCGCCATTTCGTGGCCGAAGTTTGCCCGCATTGCCCGAAGCCAAACGCTCGCGCAAAAGGAGATGCCCTATTTCCGCGCGGCAAAGCTCGCGGGCGGCAGCTCTCTAAAAATCATCGTCAAGCACGTGCTCCCCAACATCATGGGCCCGATTCTGGTGACCTCCATGCTGGACATCGGCACCATGATGATGGAGCTCGCCGGCCTTTCCTTCCTCGGCCTCGGCGCCAAGCCGCCCGCCGCCGAGTGGGGCAGCATGATCTCAGACACCCGCGGTCTGCTGCAGACCGCCCCGTGGCTCACGTTCGCGCCCGGTCTCGCCATCTTCGTTTCCGTCATGATCTTCAATCTCCTCGGTGATACGGTGCGCGACTACCTCGACCCCAAGATGAGAAAGGGGGCGAGAGCGTGAAAAAACTGCTTGAATATGACCGTGTAGAAATTTCCTACAACGGCAAGCCTGCCGTGCAGGACATCTCCGTCGATCTCGCCGAGGGCGAAATTCTCGGCATCGTCGGCGAGTCCGGCAGCGGCAAGAGCACGCTCATCAAAGCCGCCATGGGGCTGCTTGGCCCCGCCGGCATGGTCACGCGCGGCGACATTTGGTACAAGGGCAAGAACCTGCCCGACTTAAAGCCCGCCGAGATGCGAAAGCTCTGCGGCCCCGACTTCGGCATGATCTTCCAGAGCGCCGGCGCGAGTTTCTGCCCGATCCGCACCGTGGGCGCGCAGCTCTACGAGAGCGTGATCGAGCATGAAAAAGTAACCCGCGCGGAGTTTGAGGACCGCGCGTCTGAGATCCTCAGCAAAATCGGCTTTCTCGATCCGCTGCGTGTTTTGAAAAGCTATCCCTTCGAGCTCTCCGGCGGCATGCAGCAGCGCGTCGGCATCGCGTCGGCGATGCTCCTGCGCCCGAGCGTCCTGATGGCCGACGAGCCGACCAGCGCGCTGGACGTGCACGTTCAGAAGCAGGTCGTGGAGGAGATGCTGCTCATGCGAAAGGAATTCGGCGTCAGCATCATCATCGTCACGCACAACATCGGCGTCGTCGGCGCCATGGCGGATAACGTCCTCGTCATGCAGAAAGGCCGCGCCGTGGAGTACGGCGAGACCGACAAGATTTTGAATCATCCCGAAACCGCTTATACCAAAACGCTGATGGCCGCCGTGCCGCGGCTGGAGAGGGGAGGCGCGAGAAATGGCTGAACCGATCCTGTCCATCCAGAACCTGACCAAAACCTTCAAGCTCCAGGGCAGGGAGGACGTCCATGCCGTGAAGGACGCGAGCTTTGACCTCCTGCCCGGCGAATGTCTCGGTGTCATCGGCGAGTCCGGCAGCGGCAAGACCACGCTTGTGAACATGATTACGGGTCTGCTTCCTGCCACGTCCGGCAGCGTCACGGTCGACGGTCTGGAAGTGACCAAGTGCAAGGGCAAGGATCTGCGAAAGGCGTGGAAGAAGATGCAGGTCGTCTTCCAGACGCCGACGGAGTCCTTCGATCCCCGCCGCACGCTGGGCGACGGCATCTGCGAGAGCCTGCGCAACAACGGCGTTTCCAAAGCCGACGCTTTGAAGCGTGCTGAAGAATTATTGGAGCTCTGCGGCCTGCCGAAGGAGTTCGTGAAGCGCTATCCGCACGAGGTCAGCGGCGGCCAGTGCCAACGCGCAGCGATCGCTCGCGCCCTCGCCATCGAGCCGAAGCTGCTCATCTGCGACGAGGCGACGAGCGCGCTCGACGTCACGATTCAGGCGGAGATCATCGAGCTGCTGACGGAGCTTCGCCAAAAGCTCGACATGTCCATCCTCTTCATCTGCCACGATATTGCCCTCGTGCAGCAGTTCTGCGATCGGCTGGTCGTCATGTACCGCGGCCAGATCGTGGAGCAGGGCGTCCCCTCCGAGGTTATCGCCGCGCCGAAGAACGGTTACACGCGAAACCTCATCAACAGCATTCTTTAATCTGCATTCCGATTTCATCGGTGCAAATAAAAACAACAAGGACAGAAAGAAAGGAATCCACGTATGAACAAGAGAATTCTTTCCATGCTGCTCGTCGTCGTGCTGGCCATCGGCCTGCTCGCCGGCTGCGGCAGCAAAGAGCAGAGTGCTCCGGCCGGCAGTGAAGAAGCTGCCGCTCCCGCGGGCACCAAGACCATGATCATCGGCGACACCACCTTCAACAGTGAGAACTGGGAAGAGACCGTCGATCCGCACACCACCTACAACGGCTGGCCCTGCATTCGCTACGGCATCGGCGAGACTCTGGTGCACTACACCGATACCATGGAGCTGGAGCCCTGGCTGGCCACCGACTGGGAGAATGACGGCGACTGCACCTGGACCATCACCCTGCGTGACGGCGTGAAGTTCTCCTCCGGCCGCGACATGGACGCCGCTGCCGTCAAGCAGTGCTTCGAGCACCTGCTCGAGGTCCACGACCGCGCCCCTGCCGACACCAAGATCGAGTCCATCGAGGCTGACGGCATGACCCTCACCATCAAGACCAGCGAGCCCAACCCCGCTCTGATGAACTACCTGGGCGACCCCTACGGCTGCATCATCGATGTGGACGCCACCGACTTTGACAAGGGCATCGCCGTCGGCACCGGCCCCTACGTGGTGAAGGACATGGTCACGGATGACCACGTCACCCTCGTTCCGAATACGCTCTACTGGGGCGGCCTCACGAACACCCAGCCCAAGCTGGATGAGCTCACCATCAAGACCATTTCCAACGGCGACACCCTCTCCTCCGCCCTGCAGGCGGGCGACATTGACGCCGCCTACGGCATGGCTTACGAGGCTTATCCGAACTTCGAGAACGACAACTACCAGTTCTCCAGCATCCAGACCTCCCGCGCCTTCTTCGGCTCCATGAACATGACCAGCCCCGTGATCCAGGATCCCGCTGTCCGCAAGGCCATGGCCATGGGTATCGACAAGCAGGGTTTCGTTGAAACGCTGCTCGACGGCCACGGCGTGGTCGGCCACGGTGCGTTCCCGGACGGCTTCTCCACCTTCGGCGGCGACAAGGTCAAGACCGAGGAGTATGATCCCGACGCCGCTGCCAAGCTCCTCGAGGAGGCCGGTTGGGTTGATTCCGACGGCGACGGCATCCGCGAGAAGGACGGCACCAAGCTCGTCATCCGCTGGCTGACCTATCCCAGCCGTCAGGAGCTCCCGCTGCTGGCTGAGGCTGCGCAGGCGGACCTCAAGAAGATCGGCATGGAAGTCGATATCAACTGCACGGCCAACCGCCGCGAGTTCCTCGCCGACATGACCAGCTGGGACGTCTACGCCTCCGCCCTGGTGACGGCCCCCTCCGGCGATCCCCAGTACTTCTTCACCACCAGCTGCCTGCCCGGCCAGAGCTACAACTTCGGCGCCTATGAGAACGAAGAAGTCAATGCGCTCATGGAGCAGCTCGCCACCGAGTTCGACACCGCCAAACGCGGCGAGCTGGCTGTCCAGCTCCAGCAGAAGATCCTGGACGACAACGCCTACCTCTTCTGCTCCTTCCTGCAGATGAACATGATCTCCAAGGCGAATGTGACGGGTTACACCGCCCACGCCTGCGACTACTATCAGGTCACTGCCGATCTGGACATTGCCTGATCCATCCCGCAAAACAGCCGGGGGTGCTGCAAAACACGCAGCACCCCCATTTTCAACATCAGGAGGAAAACCATGAAGAAAACCTATGAGATCGAAGTGGACTGCGCCAACTGCGCCAACAAGATGGAGGGCGCTGCCAACAAGACCCCCGGCGTGCAGAAGGCCGTCGTGAACTATATGGCGCAGAAGATGGTCGTGGAGTTTGACGAAGGCGCCGATCCCAAGGCCGTCATGCCCGAGGTTCTGAAAAACTGCAAAAAGGTCGAAGACGACTGCGAGATTTATCTCTGATATGACAAAGAAGCAAAAAAAGATGCTGCGGCGCATTCTCATCGCCGCAGCGCTGATGATTGTGCTGCACTTCGCCGTGGAGCTTCTCGGCGAGCATGTGCAGGAGCCGATCTGGTTTCTCCTGTACCTGATCCCGTACTGGATCGTCGGCAACGACATTCTCAAGAAGGCCTGGAAGGGCATTCGCAACGGGCAGGTCTTTGACGAGAACTTTCTCATGGCCGTCGCCACCATCGGCGCCATCGCCATCGCGCTCATCAGCCGCAGCGGCGATTATACCGAGGCGATCGCGGTCATGCTCTTTTATCAGGTGGGCGAGCTGTTCCAGAGCTATGCCGTCGGCAAGAGCCGCAAGAACATCGGCGCGCTCATGGACATCCGCCCGGACTATGCCAACATTGAACGCGACGGCGCGCTGGAGCGCGTCGATCCCGACGAGGTTTCCGTCGGCACGGTCATTGTCGTACAGCCCGGTGAGAAGGTGCCCATCGACGGCACCGTCATCGAGGGCGTCAGCGCTCTGGATACCAGCGCCCTCACCGGAGAGAGCGTCCCGCGTACCGTGCACGAAAACGACGACGTGGTCAGCGGCTGCATCAACCTCTCCGGTGTTCTGAAGCTGCGCACCACGAAGGAATTCGGCGAATCCACCGCGGCGAAAATCCTCGATCTCGTGGAGAACGCCACCTCCCGCAAGGCCAAGAGCGAGAACTTCATCTCCCGCTTCGCGCGGTACTATACGCCCATTGTCTGCTATTGCGCCTTGGCGCTGGCGGTGCTGCCGCCGGTGGTGCGGCTGCTGGGCGGCTCCGCCGCCAACTGGGGCGACTGGATCTACCGCGCCCTGACCTTCCTCGTCATCAGCTGCCCCTGCGCGCTGGTCATCAGCATTCCGCTGAGCTTCTTTGCGGGCATCGGCGGCGCCAGCCATGAAGGCATCCTGGTCAAGGGCTCCAACTATCTGGAGGCCCTCTCCAAGACAAAGGTCGTCGCCTTCGACAAGACCGGCACCATGACCCACGGCGTCTTTGAGGTGAACGGCATCCACCACAGCAGCATGGAAAACGACCGGCTGCTGGAGCTGGCTGCCCACGCGGAGATCGCCTCCTCGCACCCCATCGCCAGGAGCATCCAGAAGGCCTATCTGGAGGGCCTCACCTGGCAGGATGACGGCGAGATCGCGCCGAAGCCTGCGGATCTGGCTTCAAGAAAGCTGGACCGCAGCCGCGTGACGGAGCTGGAGGAGCTTGGCGGTCACGGCATCGTGGCGAAGATCGACGACAGAACCGTCGCCCTCGGCAACGCGAAGCTGATGGAGCAGCTGGGCGTGCCGTATATCGACTGCCATCATGTCGGCACCATCGTTCATATGGCCATCGACGGCGCTTACGCCGGCCACATTCTGATCTCCGACGTTGTGAAGCCCACGGCGAAGGAGGCCATCCGCGCTCTGCATGATGCAGGCGTCGCGCGCACCGTCATGCTCACGGGCGACGCGCAGAAGGTCGGCGAGGCGGTCGCGTCGCAGCTCGGCATCGACGAGGCGCGCTGTGAGCTGCTGCCGGCGGATAAGGTCTCGGCGGTGGAGGAGCTGCTGCGCGCAAAGCCGGAGAAGTCTGTTCTCGCCTTCGTCGGCGACGGCATCAACGACGCGCCGGTGCTGGCCCGCGCGGACGTGGGCATCGCCATGGGCGCCCTCGGCGCGGACGCGGCCATCGAGGCGGCGGACGTCGTGCTCATGGACGACGACCCGAAGAAGATCCCGCTGGCCATCCGCATTGCAAAAAAGTGCATGCGCATCGTCTATGAAAACATCTGGTTTGCCATCGGCGTCAAGGTGCTCTGCCTGATCCTCGGCGCGTTCGGCATCGCGAGCATGTGGCTCGCCATTTTCGCGGACGTCGGCGTCATGGTCATCGCCGTCCTGAACGCGATCCGCGCGCTTTTCACCAAACATCTGCATGCCTGAATATCCCCCACCGGGGGTTGCGGAAACCGACGTTTCGTCGTAAAATAAGGCACTACGAAATGACTGCAAGGAGCTTTCTCATGGATCCGTTGAAACAGAGAATCATGGAATACTGGACCCGCCGCGCGGATTCGTTCTGCGATCAGCGCATGCGCGAGCTCGTCGATCCCAAGCGGGAGCGCTGGCTCGCGGAGCTTCAGCGCTACCTGCCCAAGGACGGCGGACGGCTTCGCGTGCTCGATCTCGGCACCGGCACGGGCTATTTTGCCTTTCTTTTTGCCGCCGACGGACATGACGTCGTCGGCATCGATCTCACGGCGCATATGATCGAAAAGGCGAAGGAGGCGTCCGAGACGCTCGGCCTCCCGGTGGATTTTCGCGTCATGGACGCGGAGCATCCCGAGCTGGAGGAGGCGAGCTTCGATGTGCTCGTTACGCGCAACCTCACTTGGACGCTGCCGCATCTGCCGGCGGCCTATCACGAGTGGTATCATCTGCTCAAGCCCGGCGGCGTGCTCATCAATTTCGATGCGGATTACGCCAACTACGCGGAGCTGAACGATCCGGACAACCTGCCCGAGAACCACGCGCATAAGAACATTCCGCGGGATATGAGCGAGGAAAACGACGAGATCACCATGGAGGTCGCGGCCTATCAGCAGCCCCGTCCCCAGTGGGATGTGCAGCTGCTCCTGAGAGCGGGCTTCGAGCAGGTCCATGTGGACAACGGCATCTGGAAGCGGATCTACGCCGAGATTGACGAGTTTTATAACCCCACTCCGATCTTCACCCTCGTGGCGTACAAAGCCGAAAAATGAATCAGAAAACACAACAGCGGAGCGATCACTCGCTCCGCTGTTTGCTGTTTATACGCAGATCAGATCGTGATATATGATCTCAGAAGCCTGATTCTGAAAGGTGGTCATCTTTTGAATCCAGAGCATCTGGTTTTCAGACTTCAGTTTTTCTGTAATTTTCTCGCGTTTTGCCATTTGCTCCATCAGTCGATCCAGCATCGCCTCCGCGGAACGGTCAACCTCTGACAGATGTGCGTTGAGAGTCCCCTTCATCATCATGGCATCGTATACTGACCTCTGATGACTGCGGAGAAACCGCCGTCTGCGCTCACCCCAGATGCCAATGCTCGGTGATTCTGGCGGTAGCAAATCTGGGATCAAATAATCTCCTTCCCAATGGTAAGTCAGTTTTTCGCTCATTCCAAAACTCTCCTCCAAAAGCTCGCGTCCGGCGTGTCGATGATCTTCAGAATCAGCTGCTCCAAATCGGGACGGAGCAGGCTGTCCTTGGGCAGATCATTGCGCCAGTCATACAGTGCCTTGACGATCAACTGCCGCTCATCGTCGTTGATTTTGATTTTATAACGCATGAAAAACGCCCTCCTTCGTTTGATGGTTCCATCTTAGCGAAGGAGGGCGTTGCTGTCGAATGTGCGAAAACGGTTATTTGAAGTAGTCGATAAAAACAAGAAACCCGAACCCGTCGCCAATCGGCACCAGGTTCGGATTTCGTTGCTTTGGTGGAAGTTATTATTGCATATCCCATGCCTTGCAATGCTCTGAGTTTGGTATCCCTATGGATTGAAACCCAATGGATTCCGGCGTTTTTCCCGTTTTCCGGGGCGGCGCGGCCCCAAGAAAAATCCCTTGCCGCGACGCCGAAAAAACGGCCGCCTGCCAGGGATCCGAACGCGCCTGCCGCGATGCCCGTGGGTCCATCGGCCGCCTTCCGGGGCCTCTCGGGCGGGATGCGCGCCAAATTGCGGGCCGCGCGGAATATGGTTGTTTTTTCTTGCAAATGCGTGTGTGCAATGTTAGAATGAGTAAAATTCGCGGAGAAGGATTTGATTCTTGCGACGACCGTACGTTCAAAATGGATTTACGGGATGGCATGCAAACGGGACGCCCCGTGGACGCTGTAAAAAACCAGAATCACCTTTTCCCTGAATCAGGGAGGCACACCATGTCGGCTTTTTCGGGCGCAACGCTCCTCATCACGGGCGGCACCGGCTCCTTTGGCCATGCCGTCCTGAAGCACTTTCTGACCACGGATATCGGCCAGATTCGGATTTTCTCCCGCGACGAGAAGAAGCAGGACGACATGCGGCACGCGCTTCAGGCAAAGTATCCCGAGCACGCGGGCAAGGTGAAATTCTACGTGGGCGACGTGCGCGAGCCGCGCTCCGTCGCGGACGCCATGCCCGGTGTGGACTATCTCTTCCACGCCGCCGCGCTGAAGCAGGTCCCCTCCTGCGAGTTTTTCCCCATGCAGGCGGTGAAAACCAATGTGGAGGGTACGGACAACGTTCTCCACGCGGCGATGGACGCCAGCGTGAAAAAGGTGGTGTGCCTGAGCACCGACAAGGCCGCCTATCCCATCAACGCGATGGGCATCTCCAAGGCCATGATGGAGCGCGTGGTGTATGCCAACGCGCGGGTGGCCGCCGAGCGAAACGGCCCGGTCATCTGCTGCACCAGATACGGCAACGTCATGTGCTCCCGCGGCTCCGTGATCCCGCTGTTTATCGACCAAATCCGATCGAGCGAGCCGATCACCGTCACCGATCCCGCGATGACGCGCTTTCTGATGAGCCTGGACGAGTCGGTGGCGCTTGTGCGATTCGCGTTTGCGCACGCCGGCCCCGGCGATCTGTTCATCCAGAAGTCCGACGCCTGCACCATTGCGGACCTTGCGAAGGCCGTGCAGCGCCTGTTTGGGGACACGGGGGTCCGCGTGATCGGCACCCGCCACGGGGAAAAGCTCTATGAAACGCTGATGACGCGGGAGGAGCGGCTGCGGTCCGAGGATATGGGGCAGTATTTCCGCGTGGCCGCCGACAATCGGGACATGAACTATGACAAATACTTCGTGCAGGGCCAGGCGCAGTCCATGGCGGAGGAGGCATACACCAGCCACAACACCAACCGGCTGGACGTGGACGGCACGGTGCAAAAGCTCTTGACCGTGGCTTACGTCCAGGAGGAACTGAACGGGATCGAACACCACGCAGGTCTCCGCCACGGCGGGCCCGGCGCGTGATTTCGTATGGGACCGGAAGAAACAAAAAGGCGGCCCGCCATAGCGGGCCGGATAGGAGATAACGCATCATGGACTACCCGGAATGGAAAGAGAACGGCAGGATCAAGCTGATGATCCTCGTGGGGACGAGACCGGAGATCATCCGGCTCTCCGCGGTAATCAAAAAGTGCCGCCGGTATTTTGACACGCTTCTCGTCCACACGGGGCAAAACTACGACTACAGCCTGAACGGGGTGTTCTTTCGGGACCTCGCGATTGCGGCGCCGGAGCTGTATCTGAACGCGGCCGGCGCGGACCTTGGCGAGACGATGGGAAACATCATCGCGTCGTCCTACCGGGCGATGGCGGCGCTGAAGCCCGACGCCGTGCTGGTGCTCGGTGATACGAACAGCTGCCTGTCCGTGATCGGCGCCAAGCGCCTGCACATCCCGATCTTTCATATGGAGGCGGGCAATCGGTGCAAGGACGAACGCCTGCCGGAGGAAACAAACCGGCGCATCGTGGATATCATCAGCGACGTGAATCTGGCATATTCCGAGCACGCGCGCCGGTATCTCGCGGAGTGCGGCCTGCCCAGCGAGCGCACCTATGTGACGGGTTCTCCGATGGCAGAGGTGCTGACCGGGCAACTGGAGAAGATTCAGGCGTCTGACATCCATGCGCGCCTCGGGCTGGAAAAGGGCAGGTACATCCTGCTCTCCGCCCACCGGGAGGAGAACATCGACACGGAAAAACGCTTTACCCGTCTTTTCACGGCAATCAATCAGCTGGCGAAAACGTATGACATGCCGGTCCTGTATTCCTGCCACCCCCGGTCCCGCAAGCGCCTGGAGGCGTCCGGCTTCCGGCTCGATCCGCACGTGATCGCGCACGAGCCGCTCGGCTTCCACGACTATAACTGCCTGCAAATGCACGCCTACTGCGTTGTCTCCGACTCCGGCACGCTGCCGGAGGAGGCCAGCTTTTTCGCCTCCGTCGGCCACCCGATCCCGGCCGTGTGCATCCGTACCTCCACCGAGCGGCCGGAGGCCCTCGACAAAGCCGGCTTCCTCCTCTCCGGCATTGATACGGCCGGCCTGCTGCAATCCGTTGCTCTTGCCGTGGAGATGGTGAAAAACGGAGACCACGGTCTCCCCGTGCCGGACTATACCGATCTCAACGTGTCCGATAAGGTCGTCAAGATCATCCAGTCCTACGTGGGCGTGGTCAATCAAACGGTGTGGCGCAAGGAAAGCTGACCGCCCGGATTCCGGCGCGCGGCTCGTCCCGCGCACACGGGGCGCTGCCCCCGGCGCGCATGCAGGTCGCGGTCAGCGGAAAAAACAGCGAAGGACGGCATTGCGATGAACATACTGGTCACGGGCTCCGCGGGCTTTTTGGGCCGCAATCTGGTTGAAAATCTCAAAACCATCCGCGATGGAAAAAACGCGGCGAGACCGAACCTCCGCATCGACGAAATCTACGAATACAGCCGAAGCAGCACGCCGGAGCAGCTGGACGAATGGTGCGCAAGGGCGGACTTCGTTTTTCACCTCGCGGGCGTGAGCCGCCCGAAGGACCCGGCAGAATTTCAAACCGGGAACGTCGGGCTTGCGTCCGCGCTTCTGGACACGCTGAAGAAGCACAAAAACAACTGCCCGGTGATGCTGAGCTCCTCTGTTCAGGCCGCCCTCGTCGGGCGTTTCGGCGTTTCTGAGTATGGCCTTTCCAAGCGCGGCGAGGAGGAGCTGTTCTTCCGCCATGGCGAGGAGACCGGCGCCGCCGTTTATGTATATCGCTTTCCGAATCTTGCGGGGAAGTGGGTGCGGCCAAATCATAACAGCGCCGTCGGGAGCTTCTGCAGCAGCATTGCAAACGATCTGCCGATCACGGTCAGGGACCCGGAAGTGGAGCTGGAGCTTTTATTTGTGGAAGACCTGCTGGAGGAGCTGTACGATTGTCTTGAGGGCCATCCGCGTCGCTGTGCGTACCCGGACGCGAACGCCGTGATCGACGGGGTCGTTTACGACGGGCTGACGCCCCGGCCGGCGGAAGACGGGGCCTACTGCTATGCAGCGGTGACGCACAAGGCGACGCTCGGCCGCATCGCGGAATGTCTCCGCGCGTTCCACGACCAGCCGCGGCCCCTGCTCATGCCGCGAATGGCGCCGGGAAGCTTTGAGAAGAAGCTGTATTCGATGTATCTGAGCTATCTCCCAAAGGAGAAGGCCGCGTTTTCGCTCCCCATGCATGCGGATGACCGGGGCTCGTTTACGGAGCTTTTCAAAACCGTCGATCACGGCCAGGTTTCGGTGAACATCTCCAGGCCGGGGGCAACGAGGGGACAGCACTGGCATAACAGCAAGTGGGAGATATTTGTCGTGGTCTCCGGCCACGGTCTGATCCGGGAGCGGAAGCTCGGGACGGATGAAGTGATCGAATTTGAAGTCAGCGGAGAGAAGCTCCAGGCGGTCCGGATACTGCCGGGATACGCGCACAGCATCGTCAATCTCAGCGAGACGGACCCGCTCGTGACGGTCATGTGGGCAAGCGAACAATTCGACCCCAACCGCCCGGACACCTTCGCAGAACCGGTCTGATCCGGCCCTTTCTACAATACCAAGCTGCAGGTCTTTGTGCAAAGACCTGCAGCTGAGCCTGTCGAAAAACTCATTTTTCGACAGGCGGGGACTTGCGCTGCATTCCTTGCCCTCGTTTGCGAATGCGATTCGCAATATGAGGGCAATCCATTCCGCGAGAAGTATTTTTGCCCCACGGCAAAGCCGCGCGGCAAAAATGATTGGATCCCATTCGCGCCTCCGGGCGCGAACTCTGCGAGGCCTTTTTTGACAATACCAAGCTGCAGGTCTTTGTGCAAAGACCTGCAGCTTTTTTCGGCTCTTTTTTGGCCGGTCAGTATTCCTCATTCAGGATGTTCGCAAGGATATATTCTCCCCATGAATACTCGGACAGAAATTCCCCGTCAAACTTGTCCCGCAGGTCCATATTCTTGTCCTGCCAGGCATAGTAATCGCAGTCGAACATCGCCGTGTTAATCATCTGTCCGCGTGAGGTGGAGATGAGCAGATTTTCCACGCCGTCCCGCTTCAGCGCCTGCTTCAGCCGGTGCAGCGCGTTGTACAGCACGCTCATGTTGGCGTTGCTGTATTCGCGCCCCTTCCAGATCGTTCCGTAGATTTCTTCGTTGCTGATTTCCCGCCCCCGCCGCGTGACGACCAGGGCAAGAATCTCCTTTGCCTTTCCGGTCAGGGCGAGCGGAACGCCGTCCTTCAAAACCAGGAACCGCCCAAACGTCTGGATATACAGCTCCTTGTGCTGCCGCCGCGCGATCAGCCGGATACGCTCCATGGCCATCTCCAGCGTTTCTCGGGTGTACGGCTTGATGATATAGTAGTCGCCGCCGATCTGGTTGAAATCCCAGATATACTCGTCGTATGCCGAGACGAACACGATCAGGATATCCGAGCGCAGGCGGCGCAGCCGCTTTGCGAGCTCGATCCCGTTCGTGACCGGCATCTTGACATCCAGAAACGCCAGCTCGACCGGATGCGCCTCGGCATATTCCAGAGCGTCCCTGGCGCACTCAAACTGGCCCACGATATTCAGCTCGGGGATATCCTCGCTCAACCGAACAAACCGTCTGAGCATGAGGGCTTCATCATCCACTACAATGGTTCTCACTCGCTGACGCCTCCTTTTGGAATCCTTACGGTTACACTGGTTCCTACACCGATGGTGCTGTGAATGGTCACGCTGGCATGCATCACCTTGTCCAGCCGGAAAATGATGTTTTTCAGCCCGGTCGCGTCCCGCATCCCGCCGGCAAGGTCTCTCTGAAGCGCGTCAACGTCAAAGCCCACGCCGTCGTCCTCCACCCGGACCTCCCAGGCCTCGGGCAGCTCCCTGCTGCGGATGGAGACGGTGCCGCCCGCGGCGCCGCGCTCGTAGATGCCGTGCCGGATGGCGTTTTCCACCAGCGGCTGAATGCTGAGCGGGATGATCGAAAACCGATCCGCTTCGATCTCGTAGCGAATCTTCAGCTTCTCGCCAAACCGCATTCGCTCGATGTTGACATATGCCCGGATGTTGTCCAGCTCCTGCGAAAACGGGAGCGGCTGGTCGCTCGCCATCGCGCGGATGCAGCTGCGCAAATGCACGGTAAAGTCTCCGACCAGCTCAGACGCATATTGCGGATCGTCCAGGATGATCTCCTGGATCGAGCCCAGCGCGTTGTATAAAAAATGCGGCTGCATCTGGCTGGTGAAATTTCGGATGCGGCTCATGCGGAGCTCTTCCTCCAGCTTTTCCAGCTCCATCTCCTTGCGCTGCTGCTCGGTCAGGTCATAAATGACGCAAAAAGAGAGAATGTCGCCGGACGCCGCGTCCTGATAGAGATAAAAGACCTTCTTGCAGGGCTGCGCGTCGCCGTTGGCCGTGCGGGAGGAGAACGAGACCGACGCGCGCTTTTCGCCGCGCTGGAAGCAGGATATCAAATAGTCGCGGTTGCTGATCTGCGCGTACTTTTCGTTCTCCGCCACGACAAACTCCGCGCAGAGCAGCGCCTCCAGCTCGCTGTATTTCATCGTCTTTCCCGCCAGCACCGGAGCGGCGTCGTCGTGCAGGAGCGTCGGGGACATTTCCAGGACCAGATCGCGCGTGAGATTCGCCTCCAGATACCCCGCGGCGCTGCCCAGAATCGCCTCCATATGGTTTTTCTCCTTCTGGTGTATCGACGCGAGCTGCGCGTGGTGCGCCTGATCGGTCAGAATTTCCGTGTCGATATTGCGCACGCCAAGCAGAATGTGCGGCTGTCCGCCGATCAGGCACATCGTCGCGCGAATCTTGTGATACACCGGCTCCCCGTCCGCCATCAGCCGGTATATAAACGTATAGTATTTCCCTTTTTTCACACCGTTCAGCAGCGCCGTCCGGCTGAGCATGCTGGACACGTATTCCTGATCCTCGGGGTAAACGGCCTTGGCGATATCCTCGGGCAGGGACGTGAAAAAATCGCTTCCGCCGCGCGCGAGTTTCAGCTCGCTGTAGGAGTCGCTTTCATAATACCGCTGATAGGCGGAGGTCGTCACGTCGATATCATAAATGCACTCGTAATTTTCAAAGAGCGCCCCCATGATCGCGTCATAGGAGAGCGCGTTGGCCGGATTTCTCCGGGATTCTGCATCCATGTGTGTTCGATCCTTTCCGGCAGGTGGATTCCCGACGGGCGGGCTGCCTCCAACGAGAGCATAGCACAACCGGCGCGCTTTCGCAAGAAAGCGCCCTGCCGGCGTCCGTGCCCGCTCGATCCGGCGGGAATGCCGGCGGCCCTACCGGCGGGCGGCT
>CACWHX010000002.1 GCA_902760845.1 Oscillospiraceae bacterium | reverse complement strand
GCTCCATTTCGCAGCCGCGCTCTCGCGCGCCGGCTTCATTTCCGCTTCCCTGTTCTTCCTCTCCAAAACAAAGCATCCGCTTTGTTTTGGTTTGAGAATCTGGAGCGGGCGACGAGGCTCGAACTCGCTACCTCCACCTTGGCAAGGTGGCGCTCTACCGGATGAGCTACGCCCGCATTCTGGTGCCTCCGGTCGGAATCGAACCAACGACACGCGGATTTTCAGTCCGCTGCTCTACCATCTGAGCTACAGAGGCGCGTTTGCTGTCTTTCCCCTGGTGGGAACAACTGGACTCGAACCAGTGACCCCCTGCTTGTAAGGCAGGTGCTCTAACCAGCTGAGCTATGCTCCCGTTTCACAGCTTGCTTATTATACAAGACTCACTCGGAATTGTCAATACATTTTCCTGAATTTTTTACCGGCGGCGCGCCCGATCCGGCGGCCGCCGGCTCCCGCTCTTATGCCTCCGCTTCGGGCAGCAGCTCCAGCAGTTCCGCCGGCTGAAACGAATAGTCCGCGTCGCAGAACTGGCACGAGACGGCAATGGTCTCTCCGGCGTCGATCATCTCGCGCAGCGCGTCCGCGCCGCAGCCCAGCAGCGCCGCGCGCACGCGCTCCCGGCTGCAGTAGCAGCGATATTCCACCGGATGCCGCTCTGCGATCTCCGGCTGCAGGCCCTTCATGACCTGCGCGACGACCTCCTCCGGGCCGTCCTCGTCCAGGATGGTGGTGAGCTGGTCCATATAAAAGATGTTGTCCTCCAGCGCGGTGATGCGCGCCTCCGGCGCGCCGGGCATGAGCTGCACGATGAAGCCGCCCGCCGCGCGGATCGTGCGGTCGGTGTCCACCAGCACGCCCAGCCCGCAGGCCGCGGCAATCTGCTCACTTTCCACAAGATAGGCCGCGAGGTCTTCCGCGATCTCGCCGCTGACCAGCTCCGTGCTGCCGACGTACGGCTGACGCAGGCCAATGTCCCGGCTGACGGTGAGCATCCCCGCCTTGCCGACCGCGCCGCCGACGTCGAGCTTTCCGTCGGCGCGCGGCGGCAGATCAAAGCTCGGATCGCCCACCATGCCGCGCACGTTGCCGCCGCTGTCTGACACGGCGATGACGCTGCCCAGCCCGCCGCCGCCGTTGATGCGGATGGTGAGCGTGCCGGTCTCCTCCTTGAGCTGGTCGCCCATGAGCGAGGCGGCGCAGAGCGCCCGCCCAAGCGCGGCGGCCGCCGTCGGGCTGCAGCGATGAATGGCGTTCGCGCGCTGCACCGTGTCCCGCGCGGTGATGACCGACAGTTTGACAAAGCCGTCTGCGGAGACGGCGCGAATGATCTCGTCCATAGTTTCTACCCCTTCAATTCCGAATCGCCGTGAAAAAGAGCCGGCCGGCGGCGCACTGCGGCCCGTCCGTATACGTGCGGATCTCCGCAAAGCCGCTCTCATCCAGCCGCCGCGTCAGCCACTCGGGCGTGTACGCGTATTCCACATGCTCTTCCGCCGACCGCGCCCAGAGCGCGCCGCGCCGCTCAAACAGGTCCATCCCATAGCGCATGACGCCCCGCGCCGCGTCAAAATCCGCCCGCCAGAGGCAGAGCACATCCTCCGTCTCATCGACGAACACGCCGCCGTCCAGCGCGCGGAACGACTCCGGCGTGCGAACGTCGAAAATCAGCAGCCCGCCGGGGCGAATGAACAGATGCAGCCGGCGCAGCACCTCCGGCAGCTCCTGCGGCGGGATGTAATCCATCCCGTCGAGCGAGCAGACCGCCGCGTCCACCGTGCCGTAAAGATCAAGCTCCGCCGCGGCCTGACACAGCAGCAGCGGCGGAACGCTCCCGTCCGGGAGCGCCGCCGCCTTCATCTGCGCCTGTGCGAGCATCTCCGGAGACACGTCCGCCGCGATCATCTCATAGCCGCGCGCGGCAAGCAGGCACGTCAGCGTTCCCGTGCCGCAGCAGAGATCCAGCAGCGTGTGCGTCTCCCCCGGCGCGGCGCGAAAGCACCGCTCATAAAAATCCGCGAACGCGGCGTAGTCCACATCGCGCGTCAGCGCGTCATACCACGCCGCGAGCGCCCCGTATGCGCTCACTTCCCACCGCCCGCGTGCCCCAGCCGCTCAAACGCGATGGCATAGCCGCCCGCGCCGTACTGCAGGCTGCGGTTCACGCGGCTGATCGTCGCGCTGGAAGCGCCGGTGCGCTCCAGAATGTCATTGTAAATCATCCCGCTGTCCAGATAGGACGCGACCTGATAGCGCTGCTCCATGGCCTGCAGCTCGCTCACCGTGCAGAGGTCCTCAAAAAACTTCTTGCACTCCTCCGGTGTTTGCAGCGTCAGGATCGCGTCATACAGCTCCTCGCAGCGCATCCCCTTATTGCGTTTATACATAGCTTCTCCTTATCCCGCATTTCCGGCGCGGGACGCCAGAGGTCCTCCCCGCGTCCGGCGCGCCGGTTTATCGCTTTAACCCACTGTCATTTTACACGACAATCGAGGAAAAGTAAACACCAAAACCATCGCGCGTTGATTTCATTTTTTGCGCCGCTCTGGAAAATCTTATTTTTGCTGTATTTTCACAGGTAACCACTTGCAATTGCGCGTCAGATACGTTAATATATGAACAAAAGAATTCGTACAGCTTGTCGGATTGGAGCGTCAGGAGGAAGCGCGTATGACTGTGTTTTTCGGCGGATATTCCCTGTCCATGGTCGGACTGTGGGTCATCGCCATTATTGTATTTCTCATATTGGAAGGCATCACCGCCGGCCTTGTGACGATCTGGTTTGCCGTCGGCGCGCTTGCCGCGCTCATCGCCGCCATGTTCCATGCGCCGGTCTGGCTGCAGATCGTGTGGTTTTTCGTCGTCTCAATCGCCGCCTTCGCCCTGACCCGGCCGCTCGCAAAAAAATACGTCAACAGCAAAACGCAGCCCACGAACGCCGACATGTATCTCGGCAGGGAATGCGTCGTCACCGAGACCATCGACAATCTGGAGGGCCGCGGCGCCGTTTCCGTCGGCGGCAAGGTGTGGACCGCCCGCAGCCTGACCGGCGCGACACTGCCGGAGGGCTCGCGCGCCACAGTGCAGCGGATCGAGGGCGTGAAGCTCATTGTAGACCCCATCCACGAGCCCGTGGATGCAGAAGCATAAAAATACAGGAGGAGAATCCAAATGCCATATGCACTGATTATTATCATCGTGCTTGCGCTCATCATCCTTGTGCGCAACATCCGCATCGTTCCGCAGGCGCAGGCCTATGTCATCACGCGCCTCGGCGCATACAAGACCACATGGGGCGTCGGCCTGCATCTGAAGGTGCCGTTCATCGAGGCGGTGGCCAAGCGCGTCTCCCTCAAGGAGCAGGTCGCGGACTTTCCGCCCCAGCCCGTTATCACAAAGGATAACGTCACCATGCAGATCGACACCGTCGTCTACTATCAGATCACCGATCCGAAGCTCTACACCTACGGCATCGAGCGGCCGATCCTCGCCATCGAGAATCTCTCCGCCACGACGCTGCGAAACCTGATCGGCGACCTGGAGCTGGACCAGTGCCTGACCAGCCGCGACATCATCAACTCCCAGATGCGCCAGATCCTCGACGAGGCAACGGACCCCTGGGGCATCAAGGTCAACCGCGTGGAGTTGAAGAACATCCTGCCGCCGCGCGAAATCCAGCAGGCGATGGAAAAGCAGATGAAGGCCGAGCGCGAGCGCCGCGAGGCGATTTTGCGCGCCGAGGGCGAAAAGCGCTCCGCGATTCTCACCGCCGAGGGCGAAAAGGAATCCGCCATCCTGCGCGCGGACGCGAGAAAGCAGCAGAAGATCCTCGAGGCCGAGGGCGAGGCGGAAGCGATTCTCGCCGTGCAGCGCGCGACCGCCGAGGGCATCCGCCTCATCAACGAGGCCGCGCCGACCGACGCCGTGCTCAAGCTCAAGAGCCTGGAGGCGTTCACCGCCGCGGCCGACGGCAAGGCAAACAAGGTCATCATCCCGTCCGAGATTCAGGGCATTGCGGGACTCGCCGCCGGACTGGTTGAAAGCGTAAAGACCGACGGCGCCGGTACGGCGGAGTAATCCCAATCCGGCAAACACTTACCGGGCCGGAACCTTCCGGCCCGGTAATTTTCGGGAGGATCAACCTATGAAATTACCCTTTTTAAAGAAGAAGCCCGCAGAGCCCTCCGCAATTCCCATGACAAAGCAGCAGATCATTCCAAAGGGCGTATCCTCGCACGTGCGCACCAGGGAGGAAATCTACACGCAGGCGCGGCTGAAGACGGAGCTGGACGAGCCGGCGCTTCCCATTTCCCCCGAGGTCACGGCCTTTCTGCAGCGCCACGGACAGGCGCCGGAGCAGCTGGACATGGCGGCGCTGACGGCGTCGTTCCGGTCCGCAATGGAGGCCGGGCTGCGCGGCGAGGGCGGTCTGCCCATGATGCCGACCTATCTCTCCGACGCGGGGACGCTGCCCGGCGAGACGCCCGTCGCCGTGCTGGACGCGGGCGGGACGCACCTGCGCGCCGCCGTCGTTTCCACCCACAACGGCAGCACGCTCGTGACGCAGAGTGAAACGCTGCCGCTGCCCGGCAGCAAGGCGCCGGTTTCGTGGGAGGATTTCATCGCCGCCTCGGTCGATCTTCTGGAGCCGCGGCTGGATGAGGTCCGGCATATCGGCGTCTGCTTCTGCTATCCCGCCGAGGCCACGCCGGAGCATGATCTCCGCGTGCAGACTATGACAAAAGAGGTGCGGATCAGCGGCTGCGAAGGGCAGCTCGTGTGCGCCTCCCTTGCGGCCGAGCTGAAGCGGCGCGGCCGGACCGGCTTCACCTTTACCGCGCTGAACGACACCGCCGCGGCGCTTCTCCTGGGCAAGACCACCATCCCGCCGCGCTATGCCAGCGGCTTTGCCGGCATGGTCATGGGCACCGGGATGAACACCTGCTGTGTGCTGCCGGCGGAGCGCATCCCCAAGCTGGGACAGAGCGAGGCGGGCGCGCGCATGCTCGTCAATCTGGAGTCCGGCTCCTTTACCGACGTGCCGCAGGGCGACTTTGACCGGGCGCTCGACGCCGCGTCGGAGAACCCCGGCGCGTATCTCTTCGAAAAAATGATCAGCGGCCGCTATCTCGGCGAGCTCTGCCGTCTCGCGCTTGCCGCCGCCGCGGAGGAGGGGCTGTTCTCCTCCGACGCCGCGGAGAAGCTGCGCGCGCTGGAGACGCTCAGCTCCGAAACGGCCGACCGCTTTGCCGCCGATCCCGCGTGCGGCGCGATCGAAGCGCTGGCCGGCACCTCCGAGCAGGACCGCGCCATCGCCCGCGAGATCATCACGGCATTGTTCCGCCGCGCTGCACGCGCCGTCACGGCGAACGTCGTCGCGCTGGTGCTGCTCGTCGGAAAACCGGTCGAACGCTACAAGCCGCTGATTATATGCGTGGACGGTTCGCTGTACAACAACAGCCTCCTGATGCACGACTCCATTGCCGACGCGATGCGCGATTTTGCGCTGCAGGAGATGGGGGTCTACAGCGTGTGCAAGGGCGTGGAGCAGGCGACGCTGACCGGCACCGCCGCCGCCGCGCTGCTGCATCAGAGCTGATCTGAAAAAATGCAAAACCCGCCCCTGCGGCCGCTTGGCCGCAGGGGTGGGTTGAGTCTGTCGAAAAAGGCCTCGCAGAGTTCGCGCCCGGAGGCGCGAATCAGGTCAAATCATTTTTGCCCCCGCGGCTTCGCCGCGGGGGCAAAAATACTTCTCGCGGAATGGATTGCCCTCATATTGCGAATCGCATTCGCAAACGAGGGCAAGGAATGCAGCGCAAGCCCTTCCGGTCGAAAAACTCGTTTTTCGACCGGCGCAACCCGCCCCTGCGGCCGCTTGGCCGCAGGGGCGGGTTTTCGCTGTTGTTTATTCCTGCTCCTCGATCGTGGAAAGCAGGATCCGGTCGTTGTCGAATTTCTGTCCGGACTTGGCGGCAAACTGCTCCAGCAGGTCCGGCACCGTCATCCCCTTGCGCGCGTCGCCGGAAAGGTCGAGCACGATGCGCCCGCCGTCCATCATGATGGTGCGCGTGCCGAGGGAGAGCGCCTGCTGCATATTGTGCGTAATCATGAGACAGGAGAGCTTCCCCTCCGAGACCACGCGCTTGGTCAGCTCCAGCACCTTTTCCGCCGTGACCGGGTCGAGCGCGGCGGTGTGCTCGTCGAGCAGCAGCAGCTCCGGCGTGACCATCGTGGCCATCAGCAGCGTGAGCGCCTGCCGTTGCCCGCCGGAGAGCAGGCCGACAGGCGTTTTCATCCGGTCCTCCAGCCCCATATCCAGCTCCCGCAGCTTCTCGCGAAACAGCTCCCGGTCCTTCTTCGTGACGCGGCTGAACAGGGATCCCCGCCGCGCCGTGCGCAAATACGCCACGGCGAGATTTTCCTCAATCGTCATATGCGGCGCCGTGCCCTTAAGCGGGTCCTGAAACAGATGCCCGATGCTGCTGCTCCGCTTATGCTCCGGCAGAAAGGTGATGTCCGCGCCGTTCAGCGTCACGGAGCCCTGGTCCACGTAGAACGTGCCGGCAATGGCGTTGAAGAGCGTGGACTTTCCCGCGCCGTTGGAGCCGACGATGGTGGCAAATTCCCCGTCCCGCAGCGTGAGACTCAGGTTCTGAATGGCCTTCTTTTCGTTGACCGTCCCGGCATTGAAGGTCTTGGAGATCCGCTGCACTTCAAGCATCGGCGGCGCCCTCCTTCCGCTCCGCGCGCATCCGGCGCGACATGGATTTGATGCGCTCCAGCTTCGCGCGCTCGCGGACGCGCGGCGTCGCGATGGCCACGGCCACAATGACGGCGGAGACGAGCTTGAAATACTCCGTGGAGATATTCAGGCGCAGCGCGATCGCAATGATGAACCGGTAAACGATGCTGCCGAGCACCACGCAGAAGACGCGGCGCGCAACGCCGCCCTTCTTCCCGGCGAACACCTCGCCGATGATGAGACTGGCAAGCGCGATGGTGACCATGCCGGTGCCGAGATTGATGTCGCAGGTCTTGTTATACTGCCCGATCAGGCACCCGGAGAGCGCCGTGAGGGAGTTGGAGAGACAGAGGCCGACCGTGATGGTGAGCTTCGGGTTGATGGACGAGGCGCTCACCATATCCGGACTGTCGCCCGTGGCGCGGATGGAAAGGCCCAGCGTCGTGCCGAAAAAGCGGATCAGCAGGATGCAGACGACCGCCAGCAGCGCCGCGAGCACCAGGATGCGGCTCGTCGGGCTGTCCCCCAGCAGGCCGCGCGTGAGCGTAAAGACCGTGTCGCGTCCAAAGATGGATACATTGGAGGAAAAGCCCATCACGGCAAGATTAATCGTATAGAGCGCGGTGTTCACAATGATGCCCGCGAGGATGCTCTCCACGCCCAGCCGCGTCTGCAGAAAGGCCGTGACGTAGCCGGAGAGGACGCCCGCCGCCATCGCCGCGAAGAGCGCGAGGATGGGGTGTCCCGCGATGGTCAGCATTGCGCCGACGGCGCAGCCCAGCGTGAAGCAGCCGTCGGTGGAAAGGTCGGCGATATTCAGAATGGAAAAGCTGATGAACAGCGCCAGGGCGACCAGCCCATAGATCAGGCCGACCTCCAGCGCCGTCTGCAAAACGTTCAGGGAAAAGAAGCCTGCCATGACAGATTTCCCTCCTTCATGGGATAAACACCGGGCGTCCGGTACGGGCGCCCGGTGTGCGAATGACGGAATTATTCAAACTCCTCCGCCGTGGTAGTCTCGACGAGCTGCGTGCAGAGATCCTTGAACGCCTCCCGGATCGTGTCGAGATCGAAGCCGATGGCCGCGCAGGTGTCGGTGTTGATCGTGGCGATGCCGTTGTCAAACGTCTGAACCGCCATGGACGCGGGGTCGGCGCCGTTCACCAGAATGTCGGCCACCATATCGGCCGTGGCGGCGCCCAGCACGGCATAGTCCACGCCGTAGCCCGCAAACGCGCCGTTGAGCGCAAAGGAGTCCGCGCCGCCGTAGTGCGGGATGTTGGCGTCGAGGAATTTCTCATAGATGGCGAGCTCCGCGGACTGGACAGTGTTGTCCGTGGGGGTGAACACCGCGCCTACGCCCTCGGCCACCAGCGCGTCAGCCGCGGACATGATCTCGTCCGTGCTCGTGCCGGTCTTTTCGATATACCGCACGTTCTTCGCCTCCAGATAGGCGATGGCGTCGGCAATGGGCTGCGCGGAGGCGTCCTCGCTCTTGGAGTAGAGCAGGCCCACATAGTCAAGCTCGGGATCGGCCGCGAACATCAGGTCCAGAATCGCCTGCGTGTTCAGACTGTCGGAGGTGCCGGTGATGGCGTCGCCGGGCGCGTCCATGCTATCCACAAGGCCGGCGGAGACGGGATCGGAGACGGCGGCGAACACCACGGGGATATCCGTGCCCTCGGTGACGGACTTCATGACCTGCGCGGCGGGGGTGGCCACGGGAACGATGATATCCACGCCCTGATCGACCAGCTCCGCGCCGATCTGGTTCAGCGTGGTGGCGTCGGCCTGCCCGTCGTAGACGCTGTAGTCAAACGTCACGCCCAGCTCGGCGCTCAGCGCGTCCAGCTGCTTCTGGATGTTGTCAACGATCTGATTCAGGGACGGGTGATCGACAAACTTGACGATGCCGACGGTATAGACCGCGCCGGCCTCGGACGGCGCGGCGGCGGAGCCCTCCGGCTCGGTGCTCGTGGTCTTCTGGCCGCAGGCCGCCAGCGCGAAAACGCAGGCCAGCGCAAGGACCAAACAGAGGATTTTCCGAATGCTCGTATTCATTGCGATTCTCCTTTTCTCATTTTTGACGGATCTTGATGCTTTTTGCACAAACAAAAAAGCCCTGCTCCACGAAGCCTTCGCTTCATGGGACAAGACTGAACATCCTGCGGTGCCACCCACATTGACGCCTCGCGGCGCCCTCTCGCTGCGTACCATCATACGCTCCGCCGGATAACGGCCGCGGTCCGCCGTCGCCCCTCATGCAACGCAATCGGTTTGCCCTCGCAAGTCCATTCACCATGCTTCCCCTGCGGCACTTCCACCGTCTGCCGCTCGCTAAAAGCTTCCGCCATGGCTACTCTTCTCGGTCATCGGTTTTTCGGATGCCCATACTTTAACACGGTATCGCACAAATTGCAAGCCCTATTTTTCATTTTGTGCGCAATGTGCAAACGAGCCGCCCGGAGGCGGCCCGTTTGTCTGTCAAATGAACCAGCAAAATCGCTTCGCGCGGGCGCGTCCGCCTGGCCGTTACAGCCCGAAGGTCTCCTTCCACTGGTTCAGCGTGCGCAAATCCACGTTCGCCCCGCCGCACACCACGGCGACGATGGTTTCATACGGCGCCAGCGCCTCCATCTGGTCCAGCACGGCCGCCAGCGTCGCGCCGCAGGCGGGCTCCACGACAACGCGCGCCTCATCCGCAAAGCGCAGGCACGCGGCGACCGCGCGCGCGTCCTCCACGCGCAGGGGCGTGACCCGCTCTGTCCGGGCATAGGCCAGCGCCGTTTCCGACACGCGCTTCGCGCCGAGGCTTTTCGCCACGGAGCGGATGCCGTCCAGCGTGACGAGATGGCCCGCCTCGCAGGCGCAGTTCAGAGAGTCCGCGCCCACCGTTTCCACCGCCAGCACGTGGGTGTGCTCCCAGTGATTGCGCTTCAAGCCCTCCATGATGCCGCACAGGAGCCCCCCGCCGCCCACGGAGACAATGATGAGATCCGGCTCTCCGGCGCACTGCTCCGCCAGCTCATCCACGATGGTGGCGTGCCCCTCCCAGAGCTTTGGATGGTCAAACGGCGGAATGTAGGCAACCGCGGCGTCGCTTCCGCTGTGCGCCAGACAGTAGGCGTGCGCCTCGTCCCATGCGTCGCCGTGGATGACGACCTCGGCGTTCAGGCCGCGCAGCTTCTCCACCGTGGCGTCGGCCGTCGTCTTCGGCAGCACAACGGTGACCGGGACGTGCAGCGCGTTTCCAACATACGCCACGGCAAGGCCGGCGTTGCCGCCGGAGGAGGAGAGAAACCGTGTCGCGCCGTTTGCCAACGCGTCCCGACAGGCGCACTCCATACCACGCAGCTTGAACGAGCCGCAGGGCTGGAACGCCTCCATCTTGAAGCGCACGGTTTTTCCGGGAATGGACAGCGCGGGGACCTCCCACAGCGCCGTGTTCGCATAGAGATGTTCGCTCATCTTTTTGACAGCCTCCTGTTTCCGCAATCTTATTTTTCCTGTGGTGCGGCGCAGTGCCCCGCACCATGACAGCTACACCCGCTCCGGGAGCTTGCACCAATCTCTCAGGTACGCTTCCCTGGTGAGCGGCGCATGGAACCGGTCTTTTACATTTTGCCCCTTTTCCGCGCCGTTTGCAAGTAGGTCAATGGCGGTGCAGACCAGGGCCTTCGCCGCGCCGATATATGCCAGGTCCGGGTCGGCAATCCGAAAGTCGTCGCCGTGCAGCTTGCCGCTGGCGCCGCCGATCATCATCTGGATGGTGGGCATCAGATTGGAGACATCGCTCGTTTCGGAGCAGACGCCCTCGCCGTTTCGGGCGCAGCGCTCCTCGCCGAACACATAGCGGAGATTGTCGTAGGCCACGTCCTTCAGCTCCTCGCTCTCCACCAGAGACATGCAGATGGGCATCTCCGTGATCTCACACCGCGCGCCCACCGCCATGGCCCCCGCGCGGAGGGCGCGATTCACCTTTTCCGAGGCGTCGGCAATGGCCTCGTTGCTGCTGCCGCGCACGTAGGTCTCGATCCGGACGTCCGCCGGGACGACGTTCACCAGGTCGCCGCCCTTGGTGATGATGGGATGAATGCGGATGTTGTCCTCGTCCCGGAAGGTCTCCCGCTGGGCATGGATGCCCATGAGCCCCAGCTCGGCGGCGTTCAGCGCGTTGATGCCCTCATACGGTCTCGCGCCGTGGGCCTCCTTCCCAATATAGCGCACGGTCTTCGCGATGACGCCCAGCGCACCTCTGGTGCCTCCTCCGGTGGCCTTGCAGGCGCGGTCGCCGTTTTCCGTGCAGTCGGTGTGCTGCATGAGCATCATGTCCACGTCGTCAAACACGCCGCGCACAATAAATTCCGGCTTGCCGCCCAGCATGGAGAGCTTTCCCGCGTCGATGAGTCCCCTGCGGTATTCCAGCTCCACACCCTCCTCCGCAGGGACAAACATGAGCGTGATATCGCCGTCCAGATGCCGCATGAGGTCCGTGGTTGCCAGCGCGTAGGCCACGCCCGCCACCGCGGCGGACTGCGCATGGTGCCCGCAGCAGTGCGCAGCGCCGGTCACAGGATCGGCCTTGGGGTGACCGGGAACCACCACGGCGTCCAGCTCGCCCAGGATGGCAACGTTCAGCTTGCTGCGCCGCCCCTTCAGCGGGGCGACGATGCCGGTGATCGCCACCTGGTCCTCGTGCGGGAGATTCAGGCTGTCCAGCACGGCCTGAATCTTGGCGGCCGTCCGAACCTCCTTGAAGCCCAGCTCCGGCTCCGCGGCGATGCGCTCGCCCAGGGCGATGATGTCCTCTCTGTGCGCGTCAATGGCGTCGCAGGCAGTTTTTTTGAGTTCCTCAACCGTCATTTCCATACCTCCCGATCTGTTTTTTACAGCAGAGATTTCAGCAGCGGCAGCATCAGAGACGCCGCGACGACAGACCCGATGGTCACGGTGGCAAAGCCGGCTACCAGCATTTTCGGCAGCATGTAGTTCTCAATGGCCTGACGATCCGCGTCGTTCTCCCCCACGGTCTCCGAGACCGTCTTGGCAATGTAATACGTCGTTGGAAAGCCGAACAGCCCCGTGAGACCGATGGCCGTGGCCATGCCAAAGCTGACCTTGAAGAGCCTGGAGCAGACAAAGCCGCCGAACAGGATCGCCACCACGCCCAGCGCCAGAATTTTCACCACCGGGAAAAGATTGTTCAGAACCATTTCCGGGGTGGTGTTGGACCATGACGCAAAGATATAGAACACCACGAACATCAGCACGATGCCCTGCGCATTGGCCTGTTCCAGATAGTTGTTCTCAAGGAAGCCGAGGGCAGAGAACACCACGCCGAAGATCATGCACAGCAGCAGCGCATTCACCGTGCCGTTGGTCAGGCCCGATACCCAGAAGCTCAGCAGCGCAATCAGCGCCCCTTTGAAAATGAGAACCGTGGGCTTCCGGAATTTCTCCGGCAGCGCGGGGATCGGCTTCTTTTTCTCTCTGCCGGCGGAGGAGTCGGCCGCGAGGCCGCGATAGTTTTCGATCTCGCCGCTGGCAATCAGCTTCCTGGCGTCGCGGCGCATGAGCGCGCCCGCGATGGGAATGCCCACGAAGTTCTGCAGGATCATAATCATCATGCAGAAGGCAGCCACGTCGTACATGCCGGCCTCCGTCAGCGGCTCAGACATCACCAGGTAGGCCACCAGCGCGCCGGACACGATCGGCGCGCCCGCGTAGGCCATGATCCTGTCCAGAATGAAGCCGCCGAACAGGATGCAGAACACGCAGACCAGCGCCACCTGGATGAACCCGATCGCCACGGTCTTCCACTCCCTCGCAAACTGCCGCAGCGTCAGGGCGCTGCCCTGGCTCACCAGCATCAGCGCGGCGCAGAGGCCGCCGATCGTCGTCGCGCCGGTGAGCTCGATGAAATTCGTGGGCATTCCGCACCAGAACGCCGCCAGCAGCAAAACCGCAAACACAAACATCTGCCCCAGGACCGCCTTGGTCTTGATGGCGGCAACGTCGCCCACGGCCAGCATCGCGGCCAGCGCTGTAAAAGCAAGAACAACTGTCATCTTCAATTCTCCTTTATGTCATGAATGGAAGCGCTCTGTTTTCGCTTCCCGATTACGCTTCGATTTCAAAGGCGCCCATGATTTCAATGGGGACGTTCAAAGGGAGCTGGTTGGTGCCCACGGCGGTGCGGGCGTGGCGCCCGGCCTCGCCAAACACGTCCCACAAGAGCTGCGACGCGGCATTCGCCACCACATGCTGCTGGTCAAAGCCGGTCCTGCTCGCCACGATGGCCTGAATGCTCACCACCTGCCGGACCCTGTCCAGGTCGCCGATGTGGCCCTTTACCACCGAGAGCATGTTGACGATGCAGAGTCTCGCCGCCTCCTGCGCCTGCTCCAGCGTCACGTCCTCGCCCACTTTTCCGAGAAACGCGGGCTTTCCATCCACGGCGGGAATCTGCCCGGAGATGTACAGAATCTTCCCCGTCTGTTTCACCGGGACATACATTGCCAGCGGCTTTGCCGCCTCCGGCAGCGCGATGCCCAGCGCCTGAAGCCTCTGTTCGATTTTCATGTGCATTGCCTCCTAACAAATTTTTAGATTTTGATTGGATTGTACTAACAAAAAGTCATGTTGTCAATATTAAATCATACTTTTTGTTAGAAAAAATGCAATTTTGTCGTAAGTATATCAAAATAAATCTAAAATTTTGTCAGATTGTCAAAAGAAATATTCTGTTTTCTCTTGACCGCGAATCTGACAAATGGTAAGATTGATGCAGATCAAAACGGGGAGGGGCACGTATGGAATGGTCTTTGCTGGAGCGATTTTGTGAAAATCTTTCTCAGATGATGGGAAAAAACTGCGAGATCGTGATCCATGATTTTACCAACGGGTTCGAGCACACGATCGTGCGTATTTACAACAGTCTCACCGGGCGCGCGGTGGGAGACGCTCCCACCAATCTCTTTTTTGAAAATTTTGATATGACCACCGGCGACATTGCGGATCTCCCCTTTTATTTCACGGAAATGCCGGATGGGAAGATGTATAAGTCCTCCACCACCTTCATCCGCGAAAACGGCAAGGTCGTGGGCGCGGTGTGCGTGAACATGGATGTCACCAGCGCCGCGCGCGGCAAGCGGGAGCTGATGGCCTTTCTGGGCGAGGACACCGCGCCCAAAAAGCGGGAGCTGTTCGTCGCCTCGCTGGACGATCTGATGGAGTATCACCTCCGGGAGGTGGAGCGCCGCTGCGGCAAGGCGGCCCGCGACATGACGAAAAAGGAGAAGCTGGAGGCGCTCAGCTATCTGGAGGAAAAGGGCGTGCTGCACATGGCCAAGGCCAGCGTCCGCCTGTGTGAATTTTTCGATTTTTCCAAATTCACGCTGTACTCGTATCTGGACGAGATTCGCAAATCCGAACCGTCCGCGGACTGAGCCGGCGCCATCCGCTCCCGTGCGGCGGTCGGCCGCCGCGCCGCGTCACGCTTTCCACCCGCAAAAAAAGAGGCGTGGATGTTCTGAGCATCCACGCCTCAGCTTATCAAAAAAGCCTCGCAGAGTTCGCGCCCGAAGGCGCGAATAGAACCAAATCATTTTTGCCCCGCGGCTTTGCCGTGGGGCAAAAATACTTCTCGCGGAATGGATTGCCCTCCTATTGTGAATCGCATTCACAAACGAGGGCAATCCATGGAGCGCAATCTCCTCCTGTCGAAAAAAGTTTTTCGACAGGCTCAGGCGTGGATGTTCTGAGCATCCACGCCTGCAAGACATAGATTACGTCCCATGCGCCGTTTTTTCGACGCATGGGACGTTGTTTGTCGTTTGAATCGATTATTTTCTCGCGTAGACAAAGGCGTTCGGCAGCAGCCGTCCTTTTGTCATGACGGGGTTGGAGCTCTCCATGATATACTCCCCGTCGTACCAAATCATGGCGCTGGTGCCGCCGTCGAGATTCATCGCCTGCACGCACTCGTGCTGCGCCATGAGCTGGGCGCACTCCGGCACGCCGAGCCCGATGGAGATGCCGGGGCGGCGCCCCTCGATCAGCAACATGATGATCTCGCCATACTGCGACTGTCCGATGCACGCGCGCGGCTGCAGATCCGTCCAGCCCCAGCCGCTGCCGTCGATCAGCACTTCGCCGTCGATAATCATGGCGGGGGAAAACTCCACCGCGTCGGTCACGTCTGGCGAGACGGGGTCGCCCGCGTCGCGCACGTAGAACAGGTCATCCTTGTGCAGCTCCAGACGCTTCCAGCCGGAGCCCATGTGATAGCCGTACTCCTTGCCGTCGCACATACAGTACCCGGCGATGGACCCGCCGTTGCCGACGCCGCCCTCGTCATAGAAGCCGGAGCCGGTCATGCCGATGATGCCGTTGTGCGCCGCGGCAATTTCCCCCGCGCGCTGTCCCTCGGTGCCAATCGTCGCCGACGCCTGCAGGCTCAGGCGGGCCGGGTCCTTCGCCACGACGAGCAGCCCGCGGTAGCCGGTGCCGGATTCGCGCACGATCAGGATGCGCTCCTCCGCGTTGATGGCGAGCACCTGCTCCCCCATCACGGTCTGAATCGTGGTGCCGCTGTCGTCCAGCCCCGCCTCATTGATGTTGATGCGCGCCCAGCCGTTACGCAGCACCGACGGGTATTGCCGCACATATTCCAGCATGGACGGGACATCGACTTCCCAGAAATCATCAAAAAACGCGATCTCCTCGTCCGACATGCCCGTCGTATCGGTGAGCGTGCTGTTTCGGTGCACCACTTCGACTCTCGGCGTTGTGACCGGTCTGGTCCACTGGCTGTTCTTTCCGACCTGCTCCTGGCGGGAGGCCTCCAGCCGATCCATCACCTCGTCGATGACGCTTTGCGGGATAAACGCCGTTGCAAGCCATTTGTGGTTGAGCGTCGCCATCGCGGTCTCGATATAGGCCGTGCGCCACTTCACGATGAAGGGGATGTCGGAAAACACCGCCGTCAGGTACATGCCGAACAGAATCGCCAGCACCACGATCAGCCGCGCCAGCCGCTGGAATATGCTCCGTTTTTTCTTTTTGCGGCGGCGTCTGCGCCGTTTGGGGGGCGCATCGTCGTCCGCCGTATGTACGGCGTCGTGCGCCGCCGGCCTGTCCGCCTCCGGGGCAAACCCCGGCAGCGGCGCAGGCGCCGCGTCCGGCGCGGACTCCGGATTCGGATCGACCTCCGGCTCCGGACGCTTTGCCGTCTCCCGCCGCGGCGACGGCTGAGCTTCCCTTTCGGGGGCCGCCGCGGCCGGCCCCGTAGGCAACAATGGTTTCGAACTAAAGAGTTTCAATGGCGCATTACGCTCCTTCAAAGGTTTCTGCACGGTAGGACGTGCATGCCGTCAGAAAGGTTCCGCTCAGCTGATCTGGGCGCCCGCGGGGACCGCGTCGTCCAGAATGGTCAGGTAGACCTTCCCGTCCCGCTCGGCGGAGAGGAGCATGCCGTTCGACTCCAGACCGGCCATCTTGCGGGCGGGCAGATTCAAAATCGCGACGACCTTTTTTCCGACGAGCGCCTGCGGTTCCGGATAATATGGCGCCATTCCGGAGAGGATCTGCCGCTCGGCGCCGCTGCCGTCGTCCAGCGTGAACCGGAGCAGCTTGTCCGAGTTTGCGACCTTCTCGCAGGCAAGGATCCTGCACACGCGAAAATCGCATTTGGCAAAATCGTCAATGCTCACCTCCGGCAGCACCGGGGGCACGCCTGTCTTTGCCGGCTGCGCGGCCTTCTCCTTCTGCGCGGCGCTGAGCGCCTCCAGCGCTTCCAGCTCCTTGTCCATGTCGATACGCGGGAAGAGCGCCTCGCCGGGCGTCACGGCCGCGTCCGCAGGCAGCAGACCGAACTGGCCGAGCGACTCCCATGTCGCCGGCTCGACGTGGATGCGCCGCTCGATCTCGGCGGCGGTATCCGGCATAAACGGAGTCAGCAGTCCCGCGCAGATGCGGATGGTTTCCAGCAGGTTATACAGCACGCGGGCGAGACGCGGCTTTTTCGCCTCGTCCCTGACGAGGATCCACGGCGTATTTTCGTCGATATACTTGTTGGCGCGGGAGAGAACCTTAAAGACCTCCGCAAGCGCGTTCTGCGGCGCAAAGCGGTCCATCTCCCCGCCGTAGCGCGCATGCAGGGCGGACACCATGGACACGAGCTCCGCGTCCATCGCGTCGTCGGCCTCCTGCTCCGCCGGGAGTCGCCCGCCGAAATACTTCTGCACCATCGCCGTCGTGCGGGAGACAAGGTTGCCGAGATCGTTTGCAAGGTCGGCGTTGATGCAGGAGATGAGCAGCTCGTTGGAGAAGTTGCCGTCCGAGCCGAAGGGGAACGTGCGCAGCAGGAAAAAGCGCAGCGCGTCCACGCCGTAGCGCTCCGCCAGCAGATAGGGGTCCGCCACGTTGCCCTTGGATTTGGACATCTTGCCGCCGTCGATCAGCAGCCAGCCGTGGCCGAACACCTTCTTCGGCACCGGCTCGCCGAGGCTCATCAGCATGGCCGGCCAGATGATGGAATGGAAGCGCACGATCTCCTTGCCGACGATGTTTACACCGGGCCAGTAGTCCGCATAGTCGTGATACCGGTCGTTTTCATAGCCGAGCGCGGTGATATAGTTCGCAAGCGCGTCGATCCACACATAGACGACGTGGCCCGGATCGAAATCGACGGGGATGCCCCAGGAGAAGCTCGTGCGGGAGACGCAGAGGTCCTCCAGCCCCGGCTCGATGAAGTTTTTAATCATCTCGTTCACGCGGGAGGCCGGCTCCAGGAACGTGCCGGTCTCCAGCAGGTCGCGCACGGGCTTGGCATACTTGGAGAGCCGGAAGAAATAGGCCTCCTCCTCGGCGTACTTCACATCGCGGCCGCAGTCCGGGCATTTGCCGTTCACGAGCTGGCTCTCGGTCCAGAAGCTCTCGCACGGCGTGCAGTACATGCCGGAATACTTGCCCTTGTAAATGTCGCCGTTGTCATACATCTTGCGGAAGATGCGCTGGATGGCCACGACATGATAGTCGTCCGTGGTGCGGATGAACCGGTCGTTGGAGATGTTCATCAGCTTCCACAGGTCCAGAATGCCGCCCGGCCCTTCCACGATCTGATCCACAAACTGCTTCGGCGTCACGCCGGCCTCCCTGGCCTTTTCCTCGATCTTCTGGCCATGCTCGTCGGTGCCCGTGAGAAACAGCACGTCATAGCCGCGCAGCCGCTTATAGCGCGCGATGGAGTCCGTCGCGACCGTGCAGTAGGTATGGCCGATATGGAGCTTATCCGATGGATAATAGATCGGGGTCGTGATGAAAAACTTCTCTTTTGCCATGTTTCTCGTCTCCTCTATATTCAGTCTTTGGTATAAAACTTATTCTGTGCCGGTTTCCCCGGTTCCATCCGGCGCGGGCGCCTCCGGCGTCGCCGGTTCGGCCGGCGTCTCGGGCGTCGGGGTCTCGGGTGTGGGCGTTTCCGGCGTTGGCGTCTCGGCTGTCGGTGTGGAGACCGGCGTCGGCGTAGAGGTCGGCGACGGGGTCGTATCGTGCGAGTGATAGACGCTCGTGGCCTCCTGCGTGCGGCTGATGCACGTGCCGTCCGCCGCGTAAACGCCGCGGTAGGTCGTGGCGGTGAGGCCGCTCACGGTATAGTCCATTTTCACGTAGCTGCCGTCCACGTCCGTGCCCCAGATCTCCACCGTGAGCGAACCGCCGCTGACATAGGCGTGGATTTTGATCGGGAACGTGCGGTCGTTCTGGAACTGAAAATCCGGCGCGCCCCAGCTCACTGTGGCGTCCATGCCCGGCTCAATATAGCCGACGGTGAAATAGTGATTCGTGCGGGACACGATCTTCAGATTCGCGACCAGCGTGCAGTAATACAGCGTGGAGGACACCTGGCAGATGCCGCCGCCGACCTCCTGCACGACCTTTCCGTTGGCGTAGGCGCCAGCCTCTTTGAAGCCGTTGGCCGTGGTGCGCTGGCCGACCGTCTGGTTATAGGAGAACGTGTCGCCCGGCTCCAGGATCACGCCGTCGATATGCTGCGCCGCGAGCGTGACGTTCGTGATGCGGTTGCCGGAGCTGCCGGAGAGCGAGGTCGTCTTGCCCGAAAGCTTGTCGTGAAACAGCTCTGTGACATCCGCCGCCAGGAAATCCGGCTGCGTCAGCGTCACGGGGATGCGCACCAGCTCGCCGAGCTCGGCCCTGTCCCAGAGCCGCTGCGCCTCATCCACGTCAAACTCCACGCCGGGCTTGCCTTCCACGATCTGCTTGGTCTCGGAGTCGTAGCGCGCGTTCACGGGATCGCCGCACACGGAGTCGTGCAGCTCCTGCATGTCGATCTCCGTGTCGTCCTCCGCGCCGATGTCGTATGCCGCCTCCCGCGTGTGTGCGCGCAGGCTGTCCGTCACCAGCGCATAAAGCGTGTCGGCGTCCACGGCTAGGCGGGCCGCGCCCTTAATCAGCCGCAGCTCGGACGCTTCCTCATCCACGCCCATGTTGGCCTCGGAGATTGCGTCGTTGGACGCGGCGGCCGCCGCCTCCACCTTGCTGCGAAGCGCCGCCTCGTCCACGCCGTCGCTCAGCTCGTCGGCAAGCTCCCTGCCGGAGAACGCGGCGCGCAGATAGGTAAAGAAATTCGTAATCAGATTGCCGTCCCGGCCGTAATTCCACGCCGCCTGCGCGGTCTCCTCCGCGGTGGCAGTAAAGCCGGTGTCGCCGGCGGTGACATCCAGCGTGACGCTGCCGGGCAGCGTGACGGTGAGCACGGTGGCGTCCGCGTCCGCGAAGCCGGTCTCGCGGATGGTCTCCTCCGCTTCCGCCTGCGTCATGCCGGCCAGGTCCGTGCCGTTGAACGTCACATTCGGAAAAATCGTGTCCCGCTGCGCCGTGATGAGCGCGCCGACAAGCAGCGCGACGCACAGCACCGCGACGACGACGCCCGCAATCAGGGCCGCCCTGCGCCCGCCAGACCGCTTTTTCGCATGCGGATTTCGCGGCGGCTGTGCCTTTGCCGCGGCCGCCCGCTGTCTGGACTGCTCCGCCGCGCGCGGCTTTGCCGGCGCGGCCTTGCCGGCGGCGCGATCCGCGCCGCGGCGCGCCTCCCGTTCCGCCCGCGCGAAATCCGCGGCCTCCTGCCGCGCAGACTGTTCCAGCTTCTGTTTGGTTTCATTGTTCATACGCTTTCATCCCTGTCCCCACTTTGCAGGAGCACACTCCTGCGATATGTATCTGCAAGCGCCTCTTCCGCACTGATCGGCAGCGCCTGCCTTTCTTCTTTCTCTATCTGTGATTTCATCCACGGATTGCGCTCCGCCCTGCGGTCGGTCTGCGCCTCGAGCAGCTTTCCGATCAGCGTGTTGGAGAGCAAAAAACCCTCCGGCGTAAAGTGCCAGCGCCCCTTCTCCTCCAGCGCCCAGCCGCGTTTTTCAAATTCCCGCAGCTGCTGCTCGATCTCGTCGAAGCTGCTGCAGTAGATGGCGGCGTACTCCGCGCGCGCGATACCCCGCACCGTGCGCATGCCCAGCATCAGATACTCCGCGCCGCGCTCAAAATCGTCGATCTGCTCATATTCATCCATCATATTGCCGCTGCCGAGAACGCCGTCGATATACCCGTCCAGGTCGCGGACGTAGCTGTATCGCAGCCGGCCCATGCACGAGTGCGCGCCGGGGCCGAAGCCCATGTAGTCCTCCAGCCGCCAATACTTCAGATTATGTCTCGATTCGTAGCCCCGGATGCAGAAATTTGATATTTCATACTGCGCATAGCCGTATCGCTCCAGCGTATCGACCATGGACAGATACATATCCGCCTGCTCGTCATCGCCCGGGAGCAGCGGCGAGTCGGCATATTCATACATCGGAGTGCCGGGCTCCAGCTTCAGCCCGTAGCCGGAGATGTGCTCCGGGTGCAGCGCAATGGCGCGCGCCAGCGTGTCGGCCCATTCGTCCCGGGTCTGGCTCGGCAGGCCATAGATCAGATCGAGACTGATGTTGTCAAAGCCCGCCGCGCGGGCATCGCGCATCGCCAGCTCAACCTGCTTGAAGTTGTGCCGCCGGCCGATCATTTTCAAAATGTCGTTGTTGGCCGACTGCATCCCGATCGAGAGCCGGTTCACGCCCGCCTTGCGCAGCTGGCGCAGGTCGGCGCGCTTCATGCTGTCGGGATTCGCCTCCACGGTGATTTCCGCGCTTTTGAGCAGCCGGCCCGTGGCCTTGATCTCGTCCAGCAGCTCGCACAGGCGCTTCGCGCCGTAATAGCTCGGCGTGCCGCCGCCGAAGTACACCGTGTCGATGTACGCCGGCGCAATGCGCGGCGCGGCCTCGCGGATGTGCGTCAGCAGCGCCTGCTGATAGCGCGGCATGTCGCCCTCGCAGCCGGCCCTGGAGTAAAAGTCGCAATAGCCGCACTTGCTCGCGCAGAACGGAATATGAAGATATAGCCCAAGCCGTGCGTCCATGGCGTCCTCGCTCCTTTCTCAAAGCGTCCCGCGCGGCCCCGCGGCGTGCAGCGTCCGGCCGTCCGCCGCGGGGGTGCGGGGCGTCCGTCAAATCAGCTCGCAGACGAGCTCTGAATACGCCGCGGGATCGTCCAGCGGCTCGCCCGCGATGAGCAGCGCCTGCGCGTGCAGAATCTTCGCGAGCTTCGCGGCCTTCTCGCGGTCGCCGGCGTCGAATGCCTCCCGCATCTCCTGAAACGCATGGTGGCCGCCGTTGAACTCCAGCACACGGATGGCCTTGATATGGTCCGGCGCGCCGGGCATGCTGCGGAAATACCGCTCCATCTCCAGCGTGACGCCGCCCTCCGTGCTGAGACAGACCGCGCCGCTCACGAGCTTGTGCGACAGCTTCACGGAGCTCACCGCCTCGCCCAGCGTCTCCTTCACGAAATCGAGCAGTTCCTTGGCTTCGGCCTCCTTCTGCTCGGTCTCCTTCTTCTCCTCCTCGCTCTCCAGACCGAGATCCTCGGCGGCGATGTTGCAGAAGGGCTTCTCGTCGTAGGACTTCATCGTATCGACAAAATATTCGTCCAGCTGCGAGGTCATGCAGAGAATCTCATAGCCGCGCGCGTGCAGCTGCTCCGCCTGCGGCAGGCTGAGCAGGCGGCGGATATTGTCGCCGCAGGCATAGTAAATTTTCTCCTGCTCGACGGGCATCGCGTCCACATATTCCCGGAGCGTGACGAGCTTCGTCTCGTCCACGTTGTAGAGCAGCAGGTCCTTGATCTCGTCGAGCTTATCGCCATACTCGGAGATGACGCCGGCACGCAGCACCATGCCGAAGCTGCGGTAGAACGTCTCGTACTTCTCGCGGTCGTTTTTGAGGAGCCTCGTCAGCTCCGCCTTCATCTTCTTGCTGAGATTGGAGGCGATGAGCTTGAGCTGCCGGTCGTGCTGCAGCATCTCGCGGGAGATGTTCAGCGACAGATCGGGCGAATCGACCACGCCGCGCGCGAACGCATAGCAGTCCGGCAGCAGGTCGGCGCATTTGTCCATAATCATCACGCCGGAGCTGTACAGCTCCAGACCCGGCTCGCTCTCGCGGGTGTAGAAATTCTCCGGCGTCTTGGACGGGATGAACAGCAGCGCGCGGTACGAGATAAGCCCCTCGGCGTTTACGCGGATGACGGCCAGCGGGTCGTCGTTATCATGATATTTCTCTTTATAGAACGCAATGCATTCTTCATCTGTCGCTTCCTGGCGGCTGCGCTGCCAGATGGGGATCATGCTGTTGACGGTCTGCTCCTCGACGGTATTGACCATCTGCATCTTCGGCTCGCCGTTTTCATCCTTCTCGCCGGTCTCGACCCAGTCGTTTTTCTCCACATCCATGACGATCGGCCAGCGGATATAGTCGGAGTACTTGCGCACGAGCATCATGATCTTCCAGGTTTCAAGATAGGTGCTGTACTTTTCGCCCGCGCTGTCGTCGGGCTTGACGTGCATGATTACGTCGGTGCCGACGGTCTCCTTTTCCGCCTCGGTGATCGTATAGCCGTCCGCCCCGGAGGACTCCCACTGATACGCCTGCTCCGAGCCGTAGGCCCGGCTGATGACCGTGACCTTGTCCGACACCATGAACGCGGAATAAAAGCCTACGCCGAACTGGCCGATGATGTCGATGGCGGCGTCCTCCTGCGCGTCCTCGCCGAGATCGTCCTTGAACTTCAACGAGCCGCTGTGCGCGATGACGCCGAGATTCTTCTCCAGCTCCTCCTTCGTCATGCCGATGCCGTTGTCGGACACGGTGATGCGCCGCTCGTCCTTATCGACCGCGATGCGAATCCTGAAATCGCCGCGCTCCATGCCGACGTTTTCATCCGTCAGCGACAGGTAGCAGAGCTTGTCGATCGCGTCCGATGCGTTGGAGATGATCTCACGCAGAAAAATTTCCTTGTGCGTGTAGATGGAGTTAATCATCATGTCCAGCATTCTCTTGGATTCTGCCTTGAACTGTTTCTTTGCCATACGTATATTTGCCTCCAAAATGAAATTACAAATAATGTGTCAGAATATTATACACCATATGACTGCCCTTTTTCAACCGGTCAAATGCAACATTCTCCTATTGTCACCCTTTAAATTTTCAGATATAATAGCCGCGTGCGCGGTTGCGCTGTGAAACAACCGCCGATTTGCGGAGGTGCTTTTCTTGACCGATCTCAAACGCCTGCTGGATTGCCGCCTGTTCCTGCTGGACATGGACGGCACGCTCTATCTGGGGGACGAGGTGTTCCCCGGCGCGGTGGAATTCATCCGCACGCTCCGGCAAACCGGGCGGCAATATATTTATCTCACCAACAATTCCTCCCGCGCGGGGGCGGACTATATCCCCCGCCTGCGGCGGCTGGGCTTCCCGTGCGAGGCGGAAAATGTCTTCACCTCCGGCATGGCGACGGCGCTGTATCTGAACCAGCACGATCCGGGCAAGCCGGTGTATCTCGTCGGCACGCGCGCGTTTCGCGGCGAGCTGGAGCGCTACGGAGTTCCGCTCACGGAGGAGGACGCGGAGATCGTCGTCGTCGGCTTCGACACGGAGCTTGTGTATGAAAAGCTGAACAGGGCCGTGCATTTTCTGCGGCGCGGCGCGAAATTTCTCGCGGCGAATCCCGACTGGGTCTGTCCCATGCCCGCGGGGGAGGTGCTGCCGGACTGCGGCAGCATCTGCGCGCTGCTGACGGCGGCGTCCGGCGCGGAGCCGACCTATATCGGCAAGCCCAACCGCAGCATGGTGGACGTCATCTCCGCGCAGACGGGCGTTCCCAACGCGCAGATCGCCTGCGTGGGCGACCGGCTTTACACCGACATTGCCGTGGCGAAAAACGCCGGGGCCGTGGCCGTGTGCGTCCTCTCCGGTGAGAGCAGCGAGGCGGACATCCAACATTCTGACGTCAGGCCCGACTATGTGTTCCGGGATGTAGCGGCGCTTGCGGAAATTTTGAGAGCAAAAGAGGAGGCGCGCGCTTGAAACTGACGGATATCATCGGCCCCGTCATGGTCGGGCCGTCCAGCTCCCACACCGCGGGAGCCGTAAAGATCGGAAACATCTGCCGGAAGCTGCTGGGCGAGCCGCCGGCCCGGGCCGAGATTCTGCTGCACGGCTCCTTTCTCACGACCGGGAAGGGGCACGGCACGGACAGGGCGCTCGTCGCGGGGCTGCTCGGCCTGGTGGTGGACGATCCCCGCATTCCGGACAGTCTTCGGCTGGCGGAGGCGGCGGGACTGACCGTCTCGTTCGGCAGCGTCGATCTCGGCGACGACGCGCACCCGAACTCCGTGCGGCTCAACCTGACCGGCAGCCATGGAAAGCGGCTGGAGGTGGTCGCGGCCTCCATCGGCGGCGGGCGCGTGCGCATCGAGCAGCTCGACGGACTCTCCGCCAACTTCAGCGGCGACTATCCGACGCTGATCGTGCACAATCTCGACCAGCCCGGCCACGTCGCCGAGGTGACGTCCATGCTGCAGCACAAATCCGTCAACATCGCCAACATGCAGCTCTACCGCTCCGGCCGCGGCCAGGACGCTGTCATGATCCTGGAATGCGACCAGGAGGTTCCGCGCTCGTCGCTGCAATGGCTGGAGCACCTGGAAGGCATCCGGAAGGTCACCTATCTGAGTCTCATGGAGGATACAGACGATGTATGATTCTCTGGAAGCGCTCATGACACGCGCGCAAAGCACCGGCACGCCGGTCTGGCAGCTGGTACAGGCCGACGACTGCCGCGAGCAGAACATCACGCCGGAGGCCTCGTTCGCCGAGATGCGCGGCATGTATGACGCCATGCGCGACACGCTCGCGCAGTATGACGGCAAGCTCCGCTCCGCGAGCGGTCTGGTCGGCGGCGCGGGCGAGAAGATGCAGCGCCGGCGGGAATCCGGCAGGCTGCTCTCCGGCGGCTTTTTGGGGCTTGTGATGGAAAGCGCGCTCAAGATCAGCGAATCCAACGCCTGCATGAAGCGCGTCGTCGCCGCGCCCACGGCGGGCTCCTGCGGCGTGCTCCCCGCGGTGCTTCTGAGCACGCAGCGCGAGTTGGAGCTTGACGACGCGGTCATGGTTAAAGCGCTGTATATCAGCGCGGGCATCGGCGGCGTGATTGCCTGCCGCGCCTCGCTTTCCGGAGCCGAGGGCGGCTGCCAGGCCGAGATCGGCTCGGCGTCCGCCATGGCGGCAGGCGGGCTGGTGTTTCTGCTCGGCGGCGGCGCGGCGGAGATTGCCAATGCCGCGGCGCTGGCGCTGAAGAATCTGCTGGGTCTCGCGTGCGACCCCGTCGCCGGTCTCGTGGAGGTGCCGTGCGTCAAGCGAAACGTGATCGGCGCCGTGAACGCGGTCACGGCCGCGGATATGGCGCTGGCCGGCATTGAGAGCCGCGTGCCGCCGGACGAGGTGATCGACGCCATGCGCGCCGTCGGCAGGGCCATGAGCGCAAGCATCCGGGAAACGGGCCTGGGCGGCCTCGCCGCAACGCCGACCGGCGCGCGCGTCAGGCAAAAGATGTCCATGTAAAGGCAAACAGAAAATCAACGCAGAGAGACCCGGCGGTCGCCGGGTCTCTCTGCGTCTTTAAAACGCTCTATTTGCTCTTCAGCCACACGCCGGGCTTATAGTGCTCAAAAATGACCATGTCGTTGCCGTCCTCATGCTCCCATTCGCGGCTTGTCCACGCGGCGCGCATCGCGCCCATGCGCTCACAAAGGCGCACCGTGACGGACTTTTTCCCGATCCTGTACGCGACAAACTGCGGGCGGCAGAGCACGTTCGTGAGCAGATTTCCCGCAAGAAACGCCGCCAGCTTTGACGTCTCGCCGGCATACGCCTTCGGCGGCTGGCTGAGCTGGCCGCGCATCAGCTCCGGCGCGTTGCGCCTGAACCAGCGCACGATGAACGGGTCAAAGCTCTCGACGCAGACCGGGCCGCGATAGCCGCGCAGGGCCGCATACGTCTTCTCACAGAGCAGATCGTTGCGCCCGCCGCGCTTGATCTCCAGAATCAGCGGCACGCGGCCCGCCAGCACGCGAAGGGCCTCCTCCAGCGTGGGGATGGTGCAGTCCGTGTCATACAGCCGCAGCTCGCGCAGTTCCGCAAGCGTTTTGTCCTCAATGTTCCCCTCCACGCCGCAGACGCGCAGCAGCGTGTCGTCATGAAACACGACGAGCGCGTCGTCCGCCGTGAGATGGACGTCCATTTCCACGCCGTAGCCCGCCTTCACCGCCGCCTGAAACGCCGGGATCGAGTTTTCCGGCACGCTGTGGTCTCTGCGGTGCAGGCCGCGATGGGCGAAGTTCCGATCCGCAAACGGCGCCCTCTGCGCGCTGGTCGCATGGCCCGGCGCGACCAGAAACGCCGCCCCCGCCACGGCCAGCGCGGGCGCCGCCACTCCTCTTACCAGCTTTGGCTTCACGAAAAGCGCCTCCCTTTCCTTTTGATCCTCTGTGATTATTAAACAACATTTTTGTTCCCGCGTCAATTCCCCGTTGCAATATGTGCGCGATTATTGTACAATATGGACAATATTTTCTCGGAGGTGCCGCGTGAAGCTCAATTATAAGCGTACCGTCCTCGTCGGCCTCGCCTTTTTCCTCATCTGCGCATTCTGGCAGGCCTATGACAATACCATTCCCCTGATCTTGACGAACAAGTTCGGCATGTCTCAGGCGTGGTCCGGCGTCATCATGGCGCTGGACAATATTCTGGCGCTGTTCCTGCTGCCGCTGTTCGGCGCGATTTCGGACAGGAGCAGGAATCCCCGCGGGCGGCGCACGCCGTTCATCGTCCGGGGCACGATCATCGCGGCCGTCGCGTTCATCGCGCTCGCGTTCGTGGACGCGCAGCAGCTGAAGCAGCTCGACGAGATTTCCGCCATCGACGACCCGGCGGCGCTGCAGGTAATCTATGCGCGCGAGCACGACGCCACGCTTCAGACGCCGGACGGCGAGAGCTTTGTGCTCGACGAGCTCTTCACCGAGGAGGAGTTTACCGCCATCCAGAGCCAGCTCCAGGGGGACGAGGCGCTCTACACGAATCCCGACTACACAAACTATGTCACGCCCGCGCGGCAGGCGTGCGCGCACGCCATCACAAGGAGCAGCCCCGGCACGCTCATTTTGTTCATCGCGCTGCTGCTCATCACGCTGCTCGCCATGTCCACGTTCCGGTCTCCGGCCGTGGCGCTTATGCCGGATGTTACCATAAAACCGCTGCGCAGCAAGGCGAATGCCGTCATCAACCTGATGGGCAGCGCGGGCGGCATCCTCGTGCTCGTTCTCGGCATGGTGTTCGCCACGAGCGCGGTGAAAAACTCCATGATGACCTATACCGTCTATTTCAGCGTCATCGCGGGCATCATGCTTCTGGCTCTGCTGATCTTCCGGCTGACCGTGAACGAACCGAAGCTCGTGCAGCAGATGCACGCGGACAGCAAGCGCTTCGGCATCGAGGAGGACGCGGCGGAGGCGGCCGGCGAGGCGCGCAGGCTCTCCGGCCCGGAAAAGCGCTCGCTGATCTTCATCCTGCTCTCGATCGTGCTGTGGTTCATGGGGTATAACGCCGTCACGTCGAAATATTCCGTCTACGCCAGCAACATCCTGCACAAGGACTATAATCTCACGCTCATTCTCGCGCAGGCGGCGGCGATTCTCGCCTACCTGCCGGTGGGCATGGTCGCCTCCAAGGTCGGCCGCAAGAAGACCATCCTCGCGGGCGTTGTGATGCTGGGCGTCGCGTTCGGTGTCGCGTCCTTCCTGCGCGCCAACAGTCCGACGCTGCTGATGAACTGCATGTTCGCGCTTGCCGGCATCGGCTGGGCGACGATCAACGTCAACTCCTTTCCGATGGTCGTGGAGCTCTGCTCCGGCGGCGATGTGGGCAAATACACCGGGTTTTACTACACCGCGAGCATGGCCGCGCAGGTCGTGACGCCGATGTTCTCCGGCTATTTGATGGACCGGCTCGGCATGACGGTGCTCTTCCCGTACGCGACGGTTTTCGTGGCGCTCGCGTTCGTGACGATGCTGTTCGTCCGGCATGGCGACAGCCGCCCCGTCGCGGCCAGGGGACTGGAAGCGCTGGACGTAGACGACTGATAAAAAACGAATTGGAGGCACCCATATGGATCGCTTGACGAAAAAACTGAAAAAGGGCGGATATTCCGCCAACCGCCACCCGGAGGAGGCGCTCTCCGAGCGCCTGGAGCAGCTCAAGGGCGTGCATCAGACGTGGAAAACGCAGATCGGCGACATGGAGGAGGGCATGAAAGAGGCGATGAACGCCGGCCCCGAGGGGGTTTTGTCCTTTGCGATGCTCATGTCGGCGTACAACTCCATCGTCCGCATCGGCCGCCGCTTTGAGGCCGCCTGCCCGACGGAAAACAACCCCGACGACACCGTCACCGCGCTCGGCAAGCTGGAGGATCTCTACGAGCAGTGCGCCGTGGAGGAGGCGGACCTGATCGAGGCCATCGAGGAGTGCCGGGAAAACGGCAACACCCGCGACGCCGCGTACGAGGAGCTGATGACCACCAAGTTTGGCGTGACGCAGCTTCTGAAGCAGTTTGACATCGCCACCGGCTATCGGGAGGAAAGCCCCGACCCGCACGCCTACTGGCCGGAGGAAATGAAGGGCTGAGCCATTCGCAACAAAAAAACCGCCCGATCCGGGCCATACGGCCATCGGGTTTGAAAGACTGAGGCGGAGCTGATGCAATCAGCTCCGCCTCAGTCTGTTTTTCATCTTCCGTGTTACACGTCAAATTTTCCGAGTGTGGCAACGCACTCCTGCATCAGGCCGTCGATAATCTCCCTGCAGGTCAGCACGTCGTGGATCACACCGGCCGTCTGGCCGATGCAGATCGTGCCGGTGCCCTGCACATCGCCGTTTTCAAAGAACATCCTGCAGGCCGTCGCGCCGGCGATGTCCTGCTGCACGTCCTTGAACTCGCAGTGCTCCTGTTCCCTGGCATAGATGCGCTTGGCAACCTCGCTTTTATACATGCGCGTGGAGTTCGTGAACGAGCGCAGGAGGATAATTGTATCCATCTCTGTGGCATTCTCCGCCAGATAGTCCTTGACCTGAGGCAGCACGGGACACTCCTTTGAAAGCAAAAAGCGCGTGCCGAGATAGACTGCCTCGCCGCCGAGCATCAGCGCCGCCGCCATTTGCCGCCCGGTGCCGACGCCGCCGGCTGTGATGACCGGGATGTCCAGCGCCTCGACGCACGCAGGCGTCAGCGCCATGGTCGTGATGTCATTCTCTCCGGGGTGGCCGGCACACTCGCAGCCGTCAGCCACAACCATGTCTGCGCCGATGGCCTGCGCTTTGAGCGCGTGCTTGACGGTGGTGCACTTGTGGATCAGCGTCATGCCCGCGTCCTTGATGGCTTTGACCATGTCGTCCTTCGGGGGGCGGCCGGCGGTCTCCATGACCTTCACGCCCTCCTCCCGGCACACGCGGATATATCCCGCGTAATCCGGCACGACCAGCGACGGCATCAATGTCAGGTTCACCGCAAAGGGCTTATCGGTCAGAGACTTGACCATGCGGATCTCGTTTTGTAGGTCATCCGCCGTCTGGAATGTAGACGACGAGATCATGCCGAGACCGCCCGCCTCTGAGACAGCGGCAACCAGCGGTGCGCGCGCGATCCATTGCATGCAGCCCTGGATAATCGGATATTCAATTCCGAGCCGCTCTGTGACCGCGGTTTTGATCGTTTTTGTCATCTGTTGCTCTTTTCTCCTTTCGCTGTATCGGCGAGTATCAATCACCGGATCGGGATGCTATGCTTCGTCCGCGCCGAACTCCGCAAAAATCGCCTCGTTGTCTTCGCCAAGCTTTCTGTGGCACGCATAGTAATCCTGCACGCCCATGCTGTCAAAGTAAATCGGCATCTGCGCCAGATAGACCTTGTTGCCGGACGCATAGGTGTGCTCCGCGAGATAGCCGTTGGCAATCGACTGCTCCAGCCACTCGCCTTGGAAGCGATCCTTGTACTGATTGAGGATGCAGCTCGGTACGTCGCCTTCCACAAGATCGTCCAGAATCTCCTGCGCGGTGCGCTGAAGCGCGTGCTCCCGGATGATATCGACCAGCGCGGAGCGGTTGGCGATGATCGTCGCTGCCTCCTTGGTAGAAAAGCGCGGGTCCTCCCGCACCGCGTCCGGCAAGCGGAACGCATGCACGAACGCCAGCCACGCCTTGGTATAGTCGTTCACAAATGTGTAGATATACTTTCCGTCCTTGCAAAGATAACCCTGTCCCATCGGACTCATGGTGTGCGCCTCACGCGGCCATTCATAGCCATAGTTGCAGTTCGTGGCGAAGCCGGCCGTGACGAAGTTGCCCGTGCCGTAGAGCGAGGTCATAACATAATCCCCTTTGCCGCTTCTCTCCCGCGCCAGCAGCGCAGCCAGCACGCCGCCGAGCAGCGTGATGCCCGTTGTAGTATCGCCCATGCCGGCCGGCGGGTAGATCGGCGGACTGTTGGGGTCAGTGCGGGTGTCCAGCACCACGCCATTTGCACCGAAGTAGGCAATGGCGTCGATGCCGGGCCGATTGACGAGCGGGCCGTTGATGCCGTAGCCGGTGACCTGCCCCATGACGAGCTTCGGATACCGCGCGTGCAGCGTTTCCCAGTCCAGCCCCAGCTTTTTCAGTCCCGCGGTGCGGGTGCTGGTGATGAACACATCCGCCCTGGCGAGCATCCGGTGCATGAGCGCCTGATCCTTTTCCTCCTTCAGATTGAGCGCAACGCACTCCTTGCCGCCGTTAAAAATGTCGTGGATCGGATTTTCCTCTGCCGTAGTGGGCATTCCCATTGATCGGCCGTAATAGCGGCAGAAATCACCGATCGGCGGCGTCTCCACGCGGATGACGCGCGCGCCCATATCGCTCAGGAAGCGCGCAGTCGTGGTCGCCGCCCAGTAGCTTGTCATTTCCACTACGAGCAGCCCTTCCAGTGGCTTTTTCAATATAGATTCCTCCTTTTTCAGCGCACAGGTCCCCTTCGCACCGCAGGGACTTGCGTCTTCTGCGCCGTCACGCCTTGCTCGGCATCAAATAATAGGTGATGTGGACATTGGCGCACAGCGCGCCGTCGGCGTCCCTGACGGGGATATCCAGCGGATACTGGCCCTTCCCGTGCTCTTCGACATAGGCAATGCGCAGCTTTGCTTCCTCCTCCGTCATGGCGATATCGACGACCAGATCCGTTTTCGCCGGGCGGAGATAATCCAGCGCGGCATTTTTGATGATGGCCACGTATTTTGAGCCGTAGGTGCATTTGATGAGACTCGCGCCTGTGGCCTCCGCCAGCATAAAATAGCTGCCCGCGTACACGATGCCGACATGGTTCATATGGCTCGGCTCCACCGGGAGGCGGTTCACAACGTGGCGGCGCTCCATCCGTTCAACCTGGAGGCCCGCCTGATTCAAATACGCAATCTTGCCATTTGTGATGGACTGTTTTACACCTTCAAAAAATTCAGGAGAGAAATCCGTCATACAGCAATGCTCCTTTGTTTCAAAAATCGGGATGCTCTTTTCTCATTGCGGTCATGGCCGTTGTCCCGGCCATGACCGCAACACGATAGGGAAAGAGAAAGGAAAAAAGAAACACAAACCAGCCTTCGGCCCGCGCGCAGGCCCGAACTCCGTTCGAGGGCCTGGCGCGGCGATTAATCCGCAACGTATTTCGCCGCAAGATTTCGGAGGATCTCCTCCGTGTCGGACATGACTTTTTGCACCATATCGGCAGTTTTCGGAAGATCGGTGATGCGCTGCGCGCACTCGCCGGCGCCGGCCATGGCGTGCTCCACATCGCCCTTGTAAGTTGCGGCGACGCCATGCCGCTCAAAGGTCAGCAGATCCATCGGGATCTGCGAGAAATCATCCGGCACGCCGACATAGGAGCCCGGCGCGTCCTTCGCGGTGTTGTACGCATGCTGGAGAGAGACATCGGAGCGCAGCCAGCGGGCCGGGCCGACAAAGCCGCGCGCGATGATGGTGCCGCCGTCCTGGCAATCGACGACCATCTTCTTCCACAGCTCACAGAAATCGCTCTCCTCGGTCGCAAGGAAGCGCGTTCCCATCTGCACGCCGTCGGCGCCCATGGCGAACGCGGCCGCGATCGACTTGCCGTCGCAGAAGCCGCCCGTACCGCAGACGAGGGTGTTTTCATCGGAAAATTTCTCGATGATGTCCGGCAGCAGCGTCATGCTGTGCACCGGCTGCCATGCGGTGTGCATGCCGCCCTCGTGTCCGGAGGCGATCAGCACCTGCACGCCCGCCTTTTTACAGCGCTTCGCCGTGCGGACGCCCGGAAACACGTGCATCCAGATCATCTCCTGCTCCTTGACAAAGCCTGCCCACGGCATTGGGTCGCCAGCGGTGGTCACGAGCACGCGAAAGCGGCGCTTCATTTCCGGATCCGCCTCACGCAGCTCCCGGATGGCCTGCATGACCTTCATGGCGTTCTCCTTCACCTCGGCGGAAACCATGACATTCGCGCCGAAAATGCCGTCGGATTCTTTCGTCTCCTCGAACACGCGGGTAAACATTTTCTTGAAGATGGTCACATCGTCATCCGTGGTCTCCGCGTGTGCCTGCTTGCAGAAATCCTCAAATACGATGGGGTTCGTCTCACGGGACGTGGTTGCAAACGTGCTGCACAGGCCGAGGCAGCCGGCATTTGCCGCCGCGATGCAGAGGCTGGTGACCGGATAAGGTCCCATGCCCGCCTGTATGATGGGATACTGAATGCCGACAAGCTTTGTCAGTCTGGTTTCGATCATGTCGATTCCTCCTAAAAATATTTTTCCGCCGCACCGCAGGTGCGCGGCTTGTATTCCGTTTTTATTATAACAATGACGGCTATGACAGGACAGGTCATTGCATACGAAAGTATTCCCGCCGTTTCCCAACACACTTCTATCAAGACGTTATCTTTGATACAAAGCCCCTATGTACGATTAGCCCAGAAACCGCTTGATTTCTGGGCTTTTTCGCATTTTGGCGCAACGAAAGAAAGGTGTCCTGCGACGCTGTACTTATAGGCCGTGGCAGTTGATGTACCCAAAGTGACACCCCTTTCTGCAATCGTTAAAAAGTATAGAAACGTTAAAAGGTTTATTCCGCAGACTGGTCAGCCTCTAACGACTTAAGTGATTTCCCATCATTGGTTTTCCAGCTGGTAAGCCCATTAGCGCTCTTGCCAATAACAAACATCGCAGCATAAGAAGGGCTGGTGAATAACAAGTCTTCCTGAAGGATATGGTTGTCATCTACTTTTGCATTTTTCCTACGCTCTTTTATAACAGCAGGAATCGTATCGTCATCGACTGGAGACAGACGACTGCCTTGTAAGACTACAAATCCTTCTGTCGTCTGTAGTCCGTTGGCCTCAACCTTTCCAACAGTCTTAATTGTCCTCTCCAGATGGAGTGCGACCGCATCCTGTTCAGGTGTACCATTTTGTGCATCCCGTGATTTTGAAATTGGCTTACTCACCGGTTCAAAAAGCCTAGACGAGTCGGCCTTCGTGAGCGAACAGGCAATACTCATCGGCGACGTGGAGGTCGGGCCGCGCTGCTTCATCGGCCCAAACGCCATCATCCGCGCCGACGCCGCGCGGATCTGTATCGGAGCGGAGACCGCCGTAGAGGAGGGCGTCATCATTCACGCCGGTGGCGGCGGCTGCACGGAGAGCGTCATTGGCCGCCGCGTGACGATTGGGCACGGGGCAATCGTCCACTCCCGCACCATTGCGGACGCGGCCTGTATCGGCATGGGCGCGATCATCAGTCTCAATGCCGAGATCGGCGAATACGCCGTCGTCGCGGAGGGCGCCGTTGTGATACAAAAGCAAATCGTGCCTGCGCGGGTCATCGTCGGCGGGATGCCGGCGAAAGCGCTGCGCGCGTTGACCAGCGGGGATATTCAAATATGGGATGGCACAAAGGACTGGTATGTGAAGCTTGCCGCCATGTACTGCAATCCTGAAATCTACACGGCGGCGGATCGGTAAGCGCATATCGGGAATCACAGACAGGAGGGATCGGCACATGCAGGAAAACCACAAATCGCTCCTCTCCCCATTTCAAATCGTGCGCTCATCGCGTGGTATGAGACGCAGCTGCGCCTGCTCGGCGTCGAGGCGCGGCTGAGCACCGAGGCCGACAAAGATCAGACCAGGAAAAGGCAAGGGCGCCTTTCCGCTCCGATCCCGTTGGAACCCTGTGTTTTATCTGACAAAAACCGCCCGCAAGCGTTTTGCTTGCGGGCGGTTCCTGCTAGGTGCACGCTGGCATCATCAAGCGCAGGTACTCGACAGACGCCGTTGAAAAAGAGGGGGGCATGGAGGATCAAACGATGTTGTATTTCTCCAGCAGCTCATACACGACATTCTGCTTGAGCAGGTCAAGACCGATGCCGAGGAACGGCGCAATCGCCGGCTTGAGGAACTCGATCGGCTTCTGGCCGTCGAGCAGCTTGCTGGTTGCGTACAGCAGGTCGCGCACGTCATAGACGCTGCCCCAGACCTCCGGCACGCCGCGGTCAATGTTGCAGAGCGTGTAGACCGCTTCCATACCGGTGCGGATGGAATACTCCGTGGTAAACACCGTGTCGCGCGGGGTGTCGGCAAACTGGCCGACGAACGCGATATTCACGCTGCCGTCCGGCACGACCTTCGGGCGGTCGCCCTCGGCGCGCGGCTCGAAGAACGTGGTGACGTAAGGCATCATGCAGGGCGTGGTGTTGCACTCCTTCTCGGCGAGCTCGTCGATCTGATCGACGGGGATGCCGATGTGGTACAGCCACTCTTTGCAGAGCTCGGCGCCGGTGGCGACGTTCATCGGCTTCTTGACATAGTCGCCCTCGACATCGTAGCAGTTCAGGCCGTAGACCCAGATCAGGCAGTGATCCTTCGGCTGCTCCACAAACTGCCCCTGGCGGTTGATCGTCCAGCTGATGAGCCAGCTCGAGTCGCGGCAGGTGACGATGCCGCCGGTGACGACCTTGCCGGAGAGCGGGTCGCGCTTGCAGATCTTCTGAATCGCATCGAGAATCTGCTTATTGGCGGTATCGACCGTCCAGGACTCCCAGCTCGTTTCCTTGATGTCCTTGAAGAACTTCTCGGGACGGCCGAACGCCGGATCCTGCGCGGCGATTTTTGTCCACATCTCGCAGCTTGGGCTCTCGCCGTTCTTGACGGTGACCACCGGAGCGGTGTTCTGATCGCCGTAGGCCGAGCAGTCGCCCTGGCAGCCGTTGGTGATGATGACGAGATCGTCCTCGGTGAGGTTGATCGTCTTGGCGGCGCCGCCCTGGGTGTACTCGATCTTCTTGGCAACCTTCTTCTCCGGCGTGCAGTCGCAGACAACGTTCGTGACGGTGGTGTCGAACTCCACCTTCACGCCGCGGTCCGTGAGGTATTTGCACATCGGGAGAATCATGGACTCATACTGATTGTAGCGCGTGAAACGCAGCGCGGACAGGTCGGGCAGGCCGTCGATGTGGTGGATGTAACGCTGCAGATAGAGCTTCATCTCCAGAGCGGAGTGCCACTTCTCGAAGGCAAACATCGTCTGCCAGTAGATCCAGAAGTTCGTGTTGTAGAACTCATCGTCAAACACGTCGTCGATGGTCTTGTCTTCCAGATCCTTGTTCGTCGCCATGAACAGCTTCAGCAGCTGCATGCCGGCGCCGGGCGTGAGACCGTATTTCTTGTCGGTGTGCGCGTCCTGGCCCTGCTTTTCCGTCACGCGGCACAGGGAGAAGTTCGGGTCCTCCTTGTTCAGCCAATAGTACTCCTCAAAGATCGTCTGGCCGGGATTCACGATCGACGGGATGGAGCGGAACAGATCCCACATGCACTCGAAGTGGTTATCCATCTCGCGGCCGCCGCGCATGATGAAGCCCTTGGTGGCGTCGTAGATGCCGTCGCAGGAGCCGCCCGCGATGGGCAGATGCTCAAACACGGTGATGTGGTCGCCCGGCATCTGCGCGTCTCTTACGAGGAAGCACGCCGCGGCAAGGCCCGCAAGACCGGAACCCACGATGTAGGCCGATTTTTTCTCGATGCCCTCCGGCTTTTTCGGCGTGGCAAACGCCTCATAGTTACCGCTGCTGTAATACATTGCTGATACCTCCTGAAACTATTTTTATTTTTTGCAGCGCCGTGCTGCATTGTCTGCCATGTTGTTTTCGGCGATTGCCCGCAGGCCGCCCCGGTCAAGGATCCGGATCCTGCCGCGGCCGGTGGCGATCACGCCCCGGTCCCGGAGCAGCTCCAGCTCCCGGCTGACGACCTCGCGCGTCGTCCCGATGTGATTGGCGATTTGCTCATGCGTCAAAATCGCGGTGTCGCCGTCGGGCGGAAGGTGCTCCAGAATCACCCCGGCAATGCTGCTGCGCATCGTGCCGAAGCAGGTGCGCTCGATGTTGCCCAGCACCGCCTGCGTATTTTGTCCCATGGTCTGCAGAAGAAAGTGAAACGCCTCCGGCGCCGTATGTACCATCTTCAGCAGCAGGTCCACGCCCAGGTGGATCACGACGCTCTCCCCGATGGACTCGATGATGGGGGTCCCCCGCCCCTCCATCGGCATCAGCGTGCAGCACGCGCCCGCCTCCGTGTGATAGAGCGTAAATTCCTTCCCGCCCGTGGAGCAGAGATAAATGCGAAGCCGGCCCTCCAGCACAAGCAGGAAGCCCGTGCGCTCCGCCGGGGCGAGGCACAGCCGCTCCCGGTCGGCATAGGCCTTCCGCGGGCAGGCGGCGATTGCCGCGCGCGTCCGCGCGTCCAGCGCATCCCAGCACGGGATGCAGCGATCCGGCTCCAGCCGGCGTGATGGTCCCTTCCGTCTCTCCATGCGCTCCTCCCGCCCTGATGGTTACAGATTGCAGCATTTGTGTTAGTATTCACAACTGTTGTTATTGCCACTAACATCACAGCGTAAAAAAAGAGGCGTTGTTATGTGTTTGTTAAACTAACATCAATATAGCGCAACAGAAAGCTTCTTTTCTGTGCGAAATGGTACACAACAACGCCTGAATGTCAATTTTCCCTATCTGCACAAAATCAATCCTGATTTTTTATATAATTTGCGATAAGATCGCCGGTAAATTTGATGATATCCACCGGCGAAACGCCGAAGGATACGTTCTCATAGATGGCCATGCCGGTGTAAGCGTTCAGCAGGCACTGGTAGACAGTGTAGATGTTGATATCGCTGCGGATGGAGCCGTCCTCCAGCCCGTCCTGCAGCGCCTTGAGCGCCGGGATCGGGATCTCCTTGTCGTAGTAATTCCAGAAGACGTTCCCCCGCTCGTCCCCGCCGGAGGAGGTGTAGGCGAACATCTCCTGCGTATAGGTGAACCACTCCGGAAATTCCTTATAGAGCTTAAAATAAATGTCCATCGCGACGACATAGCGCTCGTAGCCCGTCATCCCCTCGGAGACGGCGGCGTTATAGCTCTGCATATACCGCTTATAAAAGGTCGAGAGCGCATCCTGCCAGACCAGGTAGACGAGCGTGTCCTTGTTGTTGAAGTAGCGATAGATGGACATCGAGGAGAGATCGGCCTCCTGCGCGATGCGATTGATGGAGGTGTTGTTGACCCCTTCGTTAATAAACAGCTCCCGCGCGACCTTGATTACGCGGTTGATATTGTATTCCCGCTCATCTTTCTGTTTCATGCTCGTTCTCCTTGTGCCGATCTGCCGGGCCTTCCTGAAATCGCCCGCCGCGCCGATCCGGATTTCTCTCACTATAGCGTGTCCGGGCGCAGTTTGTCAAGCCGCGCCGCGCCCGTATTGTTAAATTAATAATGGTTGCTTTATAAGGTATGCGTGTTATAATATTTTTAGTTATGGTTTTACAAACCGTCCGGACCGGACCCCCTTGGGTCCGGTCTGACAACAGGGAGGCATAAACTATGGATATCCAGGCTCCGCTGAACATGACGATGCTCTGCGATTTTTACGAGCTCACCATGGGCAACGGCTATTTTGAGAATGGTCTCAAGGACCGCATCACCTATTTTGATGTGTTCTTCCGGCAGGTGCCGGACGGCGGCGGCGTCGCCATTGCGGCCGGTCTGGAGCAGGTCATCGACTATATTCAGAATCTCCATTTCACAGAGGAGGACATCGCCTATCTCCGCGGCCGGAAGCTGTTTTCAGAGGCGTTTCTGGAGTATCTGCGCCACTTTCGCTTTTCGGGCGATATCTGGGCCGTGCCGGAGGGGACGCCGGTGTTCCCGCGCGAGCCGCTGATGACGGTGCGCGCCCCGGCGATTGAGGCGCAGCTCATCGAGACGTATGTGCTGCTGCAGCTCAACCACCAGAGTCTGATTGCCACCAAGGCCAACCGCGTCTGCCGCGCCGCCGGCGGGCGGACCGTGCTGGAATTCGGCTCGCGCCGCGCCCAGGGCGCGGACGGGGCGATTGTCGGCGCGCGCGCGGCCTACATCGGCGGCTGCGCCGGCACGGCCTGCACGATCTCCGACCAGGTTTACGGCGTGTCCGCCGGCGGCACAATGGCGCACTCGTGGGTGCAGATGTTCGATTCCGAGCTGGACGCTTTCCGCGCCTATTGCAGGACCTACCCCACCAACGCCACGCTTCTGGTGGACACCTATAACAGCCTGCAGTCCGGCGTGCCGAACGCCATCCGCGCCTTCGACGAGGTGCTGCGCCCGCTCGGCATCACACGCTGCGGCATTCGCTTCGACTCCGGCGACATTGCCTATCTGACGAAGCAGGCACGCAAAATGCTCGACGATGCCGGCTGGACCGACTGCAAGATCACCGTATCCAACTCGCTGGATGAGCGGCTCATCCTGGTCCTTCTGCGGCAGGGCGCCGAAATCGACGCCTTCGGCGTGGGCGAGCGACTCATCACCGCCAAGAGCGATCCGGTGTTCGGCGGGGTGTACAAGCTCGCCGCCGTCGAGGACGATCAGGGCAACATCATCCCGAAGATCAAGATCAGCGAGAACGTCGGCAAGATCACAACGCCGCACTTCAAAAAAACCTATCGCTTCTACAATCGCGACCGCGGCATGGCCGAGGCGGACTATATCTGCGTCTATGACGAGGTCGTGGACGACACGCAGCCGCTGGTGATCCGCGACCCGGACGCGACGTGGAAGAAGAAGACCATGACCAATTTCGTCGCGAAGGAGCTGCAGGTCCCCATTTTCCGCGCGGGCGAGCTGGTGTATCAAAAGCCGACGCTCGACGAGATCCGGGCCTACTGCGCGGCGCAGATCGAAACGCTCTGGCCGGAGGTGCTGCGCTTTGACAATCCGCACAACTACTACGTGGACCTCTCCGACCGGCTGCTGCAGATCAAGATGGACCTGCTCAACGCCGCGCGGCAGTAACGGAGGACTGTTATGGACGCACCGCAACGCCGGAAAGCGATTCTGGAGCAGCTGGAGCAGGCGGACGCGCCTGTGAGCGCGTCCGCGCTTGCCGCGCGCTTTTCCGTCAGCCGCCAGATCATCGTGGGCGACGTGGCGCTGCTGCGCGCCGCCGGGGCGGACGTTGCCGCCACGCCGCGCGGCTACGTGCTCTCCCGCGCGGAGAGCGGTCTCGTGCGCACCGTCGCCTGTCGGCACACGCCCGACGGCACCGAGCGCGAGCTGCTGCTCCTGGTGGACAACGGCTGCACCGTCCTGGACGTGATCGTGGAGCACGCGGTCTACGGTCAGCTCACCGGCCAGCTTCACATCACGAGCCGCTACGACGTCGCGCAGTTCATGGAGCGGCTGGCAAAGGAAAACGCAAAGCCGCTCAGCACGCTCACCGGAGGCATCCACCTCCACACGCTTCGCTGCCCGGACGAGACCGCGTTCCGGCGCGCCCGCGCCGCGCTGCGCGCGGCGGGGTTTTTGCTCGAATAAGCGGCGCGGAATCTGACAAAACTTAAATTATCATTGACAAATGGCAGGAAGCTGCTATATTGGGCTTTACAGGTGTCATGACACCTGTAAAGCCCAATTCTGTTTCGGAGGGGTTTGCATGAGCAAGTTTAAAGCATTTCTCAAGCGCAAGGACATTGAAATCTCCCTGCGGCGCTACGGCATCGACGCACTCAGCGCCATGGCGCAGGGCCTGTTCTGCTCGCTGCTGATCGGCACAATCCTGAACACGCTGGGGCAGCAGTTTCACATTGGATTTTTGAATCAGGTCATCTTCCAGCTCGGCAGCGACCCGAACAAGGTCGGCTACACCATCGGCGGCTGCGCCTCGCTGATGGTCGGTCCCGCGATGGCGGTCGCCATCGGCTACGCGCTGCACGCGCCGGCGATGGTGCTGTTTTCGCTTGTGCCGGTCGGGTTTGCCACGAACGCCATGGGCGGCGCGGGCGGCCCGCTGGCCGTGCTCGTCACAGCGGTCGTCGCGGCGGAGTTTGGCAAGGCCGTCTCCAAGGAGACGAAGGTGGACATTCTCGTCACGCCCATCGTCACGATCCTTGTCGGCGTGGGGCTGGCGGTGCTCGTGGCCGCGCCCATCGGCAGGGCGGCCAGCTGGATCGGCGGCATCATCATGTGGGCGACGCGGCAGCAGCCGTTCATCATGGGCATCATCATCTCCGTCGTCGTCGGCATCGCGCTCACCCTTCCGATCTCGTCGGCGGCCATCTGCGCGGCGCTCTCGCTCACAGGTCTCGCCGGCGGCGCGGCCCTGGCGGGCTGCTGCGCGAACATGGTCGGCTTCGCCGTCATGAGCTTCCGGGAAAACGGCTGGGGCGGACTCGTGAGTCAGGGCCTCGGCACCTCGATGCTGCAGATGGGCAACATTGTGCGAAACCCAAAAATCTGGATCCCGGCCATCGTCACCTCCGCCATCACCGGCCCGGTCTCCACCTGCATCTTCAGGCTGGAGATGAACGGCGCGGCCGTGAACTCCGGCATGGGCACCTGCGGGCTCTGCGGTCCCATCGGCGTCTGGACGGGCTGGGTTTCCCCCAGCGAGGCCGCGCTTGCAAACGGCGCTGCGGCCATCACGCCGGGCCTCATGGACTGGCTGGGTCTGCTGCTCGTGAGCATCGTGCTGCCCGCGATCATCTGCTGGCTGCTGGGCGAGCTTGCCCGGAAGCTCGGCTGGATCAGACCGGGCGACCTGAAGCTCGATTGAACCCGCCGTAACGAAACAAAGACCGCCGCTCGATCAGGCGACGGTCTCTGCTTTGTCCTCCAAACAGCATCCGCGCCCGATTTGCCGGGGTTGGCAAACCGGGCGCGGTATTTTTTTCGCAATGCGGGTCTCAGCCCTTCGCGCGCTCCAGATATTCGCCCACGCGGGTGTCCACGCGGATGCGGTCGCCGGGGTTGATGAACAGCGGCACCTTGATCTCCGCGCCGGTTTCCAGCGTGGCGGGCTTGGTCGCGTTCGTGGCGGTGTTGCCGGCAAAGCCGGGGTCGGTGTCGGTGACCTCCAGCTCGACGAACGTGGGCGGCTCGACGAGGAACGGCTTCTCCTTATAGGAGCTGATCGTGCAGGCCATATTCTCCTTCACGAACTTGAAGTTGTCCGACAAAACGCTCTCGTCGATGGGAACCAGCTCATAGGTCTCGGGGTCCATGAAGTAATAGAGATTGCCGTCGTTATAGCTGTACTCCATGGTCTTGCGCTCGACCGTGGCCTCTTCAAATTTCGCGGTGGGGTTGAACGAGGTCTCCGTCACGGCGCCGGTGATGACATTCTTCATCTTGGTGCGGACGAAGGCCGCGCCCTTGCCGGGCTTGACGTGCTGAAACTCGACGACCTGCATGACGTTGCCGTCCATCTCAAAGGTCACGCCGTTTCTGAAATCGCCTGCTGTAATCATATATGGGTCCTCCTAAAGAATAGTTCTAAAAATAGCCGTAGATATTTTACACGATTCCCGCCTGTTTGGCAAGCCGTTTTCACAATTTTCGGCCAAACTTGAAAAATTACACGACAATCAGATCCTTCGGCGACTGTGTGAGCACCTCGGCGCCCGCGCGCGTGAGGTGCATGACGTCTTCGATGCGCACGCCGAAGCGCCCGGGGAGATAGATGCCCGGCTCGGCCGAGCAGACGGTGTGCTCCGGCATCGGCTCGTGATTGTTCGGCGCGGCGTTCGGCGACTCGTGGATGTACAGCCCCAGGCTATGACCGAAGCTGTGGCCAAAATATTCGCCGTATCCCGCGCGGGTGATCACGTCGCGCGCCGCGCCGTCGATCTCCGCGCCTGTGACGCCCGCGCGCGCCGCCGCGATGCCCGCAAGCTGCGCCTCCAGCACGGTGTCATAGACCTTTCGCATCTCCTCCGTCGCGCTGCCGACGGCGACGGTGCGCGTCATGTCTGAGCAGTATCCGCCCTTGAGGCAGCCGAAATCCATCGTAACAAAATCTCCCGCCTGAATCTTCACGTCGCCGGGGACGCCGTGCGGCATGCTGGATTTTTTCCCGGTGACGACGATGGGGTCAAAGCTTGTCCCCTCCGCGCCGAGGCGCAGCATGCGGTAGACCAGCTCCGCCGCAAGCTCCTGTTCTGTCACGCCCGGGCGGATCAGCGGCAGCACCTCGGCGAATGCCCGGTCGGTGATGTCCTGCGCTGCGCGCAGGAACACGAGCTCCTCCGGCTGCTTGCACTGCCGCAGACCAAGGATGAGCTTCTGCGATGGGATCAGCTTCATGCCGAAGCTGCGCTCGTAGGCGAGATATTCGTCATAGGTGAGACTGCCGTCCTCCGCGCCGAGCTTCTCGACGCCGCAGTCGGAGAGGATCGCCTTCAGCCGCGCGCGCATGGGGTTTTCCCGGTCGCAGAGCAGCACCTCCACCGTGTCGCCCACGGCGGCCTGCGCCGCCTCAATGTAGCGGGAGTCGGTGATATAGTAGCCGCGCGTGCGCGTCACGACGACCGCCCCGTCCGAGGACGGGAAGCCCGCGGCATAATAGCGGTTGCGCGGGTCGATGAGCAGCAGGGCGTCCAGCCCCGCGGCGCAGATTGCATCCTGGATCCGTTTGAGATTGTTCATTGCGAGAGTTCTCCTTTTCGTCTGATTTCTTTACGGCTCCGATTCAGGCGTCGAATCAGCGCCGCCCACCTGCGGAAACCTTACGACAAAGCGGCTGCCGTGCGGCTCCACGCCGCTGACCTCCACCGTCCCGCCGTAGAGCGTCACCGCGTCGTGCACGATGGACAGGCCCAGGCCGCTGCCGCCGTGCTCGCGCGAGCGCGCCTTGTCCACGCGATAAAAGCGCCCGAAGATATTCGGCCGGTCCGCCTCCGGGATGCCGATGCCGGTGTCCTCCACGGAGAGCACGCATTGCCCGCCCTCGGCATAGACCCGCACGGACACGCTGCCGCAGGCGAGGTTATATTTGATGGCGTTTTCCACGAGGTTGAACACGATGTGATAGATATCGTCCTCCGTCGCGCGCACGAGGCAGCCCTCCGCCAGCTCGCACGCAATCGCAACGCGGCTTTCCTCCGCGAGCGGCCGCAGCAGCCGGAGCGTCCCCTCCACGGCGGCGCGCAGGTCCACGTCCGCCAGCTCGCCCTCCGCGCCGTCGTCCCGGCGGGAGAGATTCAGCAGCTTCTCCGTCGTGCGCTGCAGGCGCTCGGCCTCGGTGCCGATGTCGGTGACGAATTCGCGCATGGTGGCGGCGTCCATATCCGCGCTCTGCACGATGCTGTCCGACAGCAGGCGGATCGACGCGAGCGGCGTTTTCAGCTCGTGCGAGGCGTCCGACACGAACTGGCGTCGCTGCGCCTCCGTCGTCTGGAGCCGCTCGGTGAGATTGTTGAGCTCGTTGCCAAGCTCTGTCAGCTCGTCGTGCCCCTTCGGCTCCAGCCGGAAGGAATAATCCCCGGACTGCACGATGCGCACGCCGTCGGCGAGGCGCGTGATGCGCCGCGTCATGATGCGCACGGAGAAAAAAATGAGCACGAGCGCGACGCCGCCGACCACGAGCGTGATCGTGCCGAGGCGGCGCTGGATGCCGACGATGAGCGTCGCCTGCTCGGCGTCGTACTCCGCGAGATACACCGCGCCCATCGTCCTGCCCTCGCTGCGGACCGGCATCGCCGCGCAGCTGGAAAAGGCCGTCATATCAAATTTGGAATAAAACACCGTCTCTCCGCCGAGCGCGCGCAGGATCTCGGCAACGTCCGTCTGCGTTCCGGCGGCGTTTTCGTCCTCCGCCGCCGTGTCGTAGAGCACCAGCCCGGTCTCGTTCGTCACCAGGATGCGCGCGAGATCGTTCACGTCCAGCAGGCCCATGACCTGCTGCGTATTGTCCGGCGTCAGCGATTCGAGCAGCGACAGCGACGACGACACCACCGCCGCGCGGCTCACGAGCGCGCTCTCCTTTTCCGAGAAGACCACGTCGCGCGACGAGCGTAGCGGGTAGGTGTTCAGCAGCACGAGCAACACGACGGTCAGCGCCGCGAAATACGCGGCGAACTGCATCTGCACGCTGTCGGTCAGTTTTCGTCTGGTTTTCATTTCCATGCAAAAGAAATCCTCGCAGAGGTCACGCCCGAAAACGTGCGTGGACCCCGATCCTTTTCTGCCCGGCGAAGCGCCGGAGGCCGCCCGCCCCACGCCGAAGCCGGGCGTCGGGCCTTACTGCTCGGCAAAATAGTAGCCGACGCCCCATTTTGTAATGATATATTCCGGCGCGTTCGGCTGCTTCTCCAGCTTTTCACGCAGGCGGCGGATGTGCACGTCCACCGTTCGAATGTCGCCCTGATAGTCATAGCCCCAGACGAGATCGAGCAGGTTTTCCCGGCTGTATACCTTGCCGGGGTTGCGCATGAGCAGCTCGATGAGATCAAACTCCTTCACCGTGAGATCCACCGGCACGTCATAGCGCTTGGCGCTGCGGCGCTCGGGGTCGATCTCGATCTGCCCGCAGACGAGCTTGCCGCTCTTCGCGCCCCCGTTCACGGGCATGCTCGACCGGCGGATGAGCGCCCGGATGCGCGCTTTCAGCTCCAGAATGTTGAACGGCTTCGTGATATAGTCATCCGCGCCGGACTCAAAGCCGAGGAGCTTGTCCGCGTCCTCGCTGCGCGCCGTGAGCATGATGATCGGCACCGTGGAAAACTGCCGAATCTGCTGGCACGCCTCCAGCCCGTCCACCTTCGGCATCATCAGATCGAGCAGGATGACGGCATAGCCGCCTGTGCGCGCGAGCTCCACGGCGGTCTCCCCGTCGTAGCAGGCGTCCACCGTATAGCCCTCGTTCTCCAGATTGAATTTGATCCCCTTGACGAGCAGCTTTTCGTCATCGACAACCAGTATTTTCATTGCCCTTCCTCCTGCCGCGCCGCGCCGACGAAGATCCGCTCCGCCAGACCGGCATAGGTCTTCTCTCCGATGCCCTCTACGTTCATCAGCTCCGCCGGGTTGGTGAATGGTCCGTTTTCCGCGCGGTATTCCATGATGCGCGCTGCCAGCTCCGGGCCGATGCCCGGCAGCTCCTCCAGCTCCTCCGCCGACGCGGCGTTCAGATCGAGCCTTCCCGTCTCCGCGCCCGCCGGCGCCGTCGCGGCGGGCAGCTCCAGCGGCGCCTCCGTCACCGTAATCGCGCGGTCACTCGCGTGCGTGACGAGCACCGCGGCAAGCAAAAACACGACCGTCAGCGCAAGGGCGGCCCACTCGCTTGTTCTCAGCCTCATAATAAATTCCTTAATTTCGATTTTTTCGATTGCTTTTCGACAACCGAGATTTTATAATGGTACTACTATATCACATTCTAACAGAGAATGGTGTGAAAAAACAGAAAAAAGGAACGATACCGGACGCAAAATGTGAAATTTTCACCGAATTTCGCGTGCGCGCCCGCATCGTGTGGCGATGAATATGAAGAAAAACAAGATTCTTCCCCTTCTCCTGCTGGTTTGTCTGCTGGCGTCCATGCTCATTCCGGCGGCGTTTGCCGTGCCGGGCGAGGAGCCGACCGAAAGCGCCGTCGCGGAGGATTCCTATGCCGGCGCCGGCCTCGTGGAGGCGCCGACGCTTACCGCGAACGCGGCGCTGCTGGTGGATATGGATTCCGACGTCGTCTATTTTTCCCGGCACGCGGAAGAGACGGCGTATCCCGCGAGTCTCACCAAGATCATGACGGTCCTGCTCGCCGTGGAGGCCATCGAGCGCGGCGACGTGTCACTCAAGGACGAGGTCACGGCGCAGAGCGATTGCCTCGCCGGGCTGGACGAGGAATCCAGCACCGCCTCGATCGTGCCGGGCGAGGTCATGACGCTGGAAAATTATCTCTACTGCGCGATGGTCTCCTCCGCGAACGAGGCGTGCAACGTCATCGGGTCGTACCTCTCCGGCAGCATTTCCGCGTTTGTGGAGCTGATGAACGAGCGCGCCGAGCAGCTCGGCTGCACCGGCACGCACTATGTCAACACGCACGGGATGCCGGACGACAACCACTATACCACGGCGATGGATCTCTATCGCATCACCGCCGAGGCCATGCAGCACGAGCTGTTCGCCACGCTCTGCAACACCGTGACGCGCACCGTTCCCGCGACCAACAAGCACGACACGCGCGAGCTGCAGAACACCAACGGTCTCATCAATTCCGACTCGCCGGTCTATCCCGGATATTTCTACGACTATGCCTTCGGCGTCAAAACCGGGCACACCAGCGCGGCGGGCTACTGCCTGGTGTCCACCGCGCAGAAGGACGGCATCCGCCTCCTGTGCGTGGTGCTTGGGTCGGACGCCAAGACCCGCGCCAACGGCACAACGGAATTCTGCAGCTTTACCGACACGCTCGCGCTCTATAACTGGCTGTATGGAAACTTCAGCCGGCGCGATATCGTCAGCGATACGGAGCTGATCTGCGACGTGCCGGTCGAGCTTGGCAGCGACGCCGACAGCGTGACCGTTCGCGCCCAGAACAGCATCGCCGCCGTGCTGCCAAACAGCGACGATCTGGCCGCCTACACGCGCAGCGTGGTCATCTACAGCGAGCGGGACGGCACGGCGCTGCGCGCGCCGGTCGCAGCGGGGGACGTTCTCGGCGAGATCACGGTGGAAAAGGACGGCGTCGTCTACGGCTCTGCGCCGCTCGTCGCCGCGGTGGAGGTCGAGCTTTCGCACGGGGCGTTTCTCCGGTCCGGCCTGCGCGCCTTCTTCGGGCACCCGGTCGTCATCGCGATTCTGCTTGTCATCGCGCTCGTGATCGCGGCGTACATCGTGCTGCTCGTGCGATACAACAGGCGGCGAAAGGCGCGCAGACACGCCATGCAGAACGCGCAGCACAACGCGGCGCTGCGGCGCGAGCGGCAGGCGCAAAACGCCGTGCTGGACGAATTTCGCGCCGAGGAAGAGGCGACCGCCGGACGACGCCCCGACCAATAACCAGCACCCCCATAAAACAGCGCCATATCCGAGCCTTCGGATATGGCGCTGCAAGCATATCTGTAATTTACTGTCCGGTCTGATAGCGCATCAGAATGGTTGCGATCTGGTCGCGCTTGGCGCTGCCGCCCGGCTGGAGCGTCGTGCTCGAAACGCCGTTGATGATCCCCTCGCTCACCGCCCAGCGGATCGCCGTCTCGGCCCAGTCGGACACCCTGGCCGCGTCGGTGTATCCCGTCAGCGGCGGAAGCGTCCCCACCGTGCCGCCAAAAATCAGGTGATAGCGGAAAAGCATCGTGACGAGCTGCTCGCGCGTGATGGTCGCGTCCGGCGCAAAGGTCGTGCCGCTCACGCCGGAGGTCACGCCGAGCTGATACGCCCACGTGACCGCATCCCGGTACCAGTCGGCCCGAATGTCCCGAAACGGGGTCTTTTCCTTAGAGACGTCCGGGCTGCCCGCCACGCGGTAGAGCACCGTCACGAGCATGGCGCGGGTCATGTGCGCGCTCGGATTAAAATGCGTACTGTCCACGCCCAGCATCAGGCCGTTTTCCGCGCAGTAGTCAATGCCCGCGTGCGACCAGGCGGTTTCGTCCGGAATGTCGATAAAGGCGCCGGCCGGGCAGATCGAGCCGTCCCGATGGAGCGCGCGCGCGGCCGCGTTCGGATTGTAAAACTGGGCCACGTTCCCGATGGTCTCGCTGCGCGCGGAGCCGTCCTTTTCATAGCTGACCACACTGCCCGAGACCGTGAGCGGCCAGACGGTTTCCACCGCCGGATCGACCACAAGGTAAGTACCGTCGCTGCTCTGCCCCGCAAGCACCACGTAGTGTCCGCTGGCGGAGTAGGAATTCAGGTGAAGGATCGGCGGGCTGTATTTGCCGCCGCCGTTTCGATAGTTCGCCATCGCCTCGTCGAGCGGACATTCGGCGAACACGACGCCGAACGCCTCCAGATCGCGCGGCGTCGTGGCAAAGGGGTTACCCGTGTAGCCGCGAGACAGCCAGTAGTTCCCCAGCGCCACGGGCGTGGCGTTCACGCCGATGTAGGAAAGCGCCATGGAAATGCTGGAGGTGAAGCACTCATGGCCGGCGCTGTCGGCAAAGGGTCCCCAGTAGCTGTTATAAAAATATGGGGAGATCCCAAGCTGCGCAACATAGCGGATCGTGCCGACGCTGACATCGGCGCACTCCTCATAGCGGAGACTCGCATTCGGGGCCGCGGGCAGCGTCTGCGCAGCGGCCGCCCCGAGGAACAGCTGTGGGAGGACCCCCACAAGCAGCGCCAGGGCCAGTATCCATCCGAGAAAACGTTTCTTCATGGTTTACCTCTTGGTGTCCTATCGACCTGTGCATTATAGCATTGTTTCCGTGTTATGACAACCTTTATTTTAAGATTTTGTTTCTTTTTTGTAATCTTTACAAACACGCATTGGATTTTTTGTGAATTTTTGTGAACCTCGTGCCGGGAGCTCAAGGGTTTGTGATCGTTTTATGTTCGAAAGGATTACATAATATATATTACGTAAACTTAAAGAAAAACGATTACCGCCCTCTCCAGGGCGGCAATTGGATGGGTCTAATAGATCAGGTTTCGCGCAGCGCGAGCAGCCGCTCGCACAGCGCAAGCTCCGCCGAGCTGTTCCGGCTGTTTTCCAACTGCACGTGCCCGCGTCCGGTATGGGTCGTGCGCAGACCCTGCGCGGCCAGCCGCCGCTGCGTTTCGCGCGCGGCGCCCGCGCCGCCGTCGTAGAGCGCGGCCTCTTCACCCAGCACCGCGCGGATCGCGCCGCGCAGGAACGGAAAATGCGTGCAGCCCAGCACCACGGCCGACGCCCGGCCGCGATATGGCCCCAGCCGCGCGCGCAGATACGCCAGCAGCTCCGGCGTGTCCAGCGCGCCCGCCTCAACGAACTCCACCAGCTCCGGGCACGGCAGCCGGACGATCTCCGCCATGGTCTCATAGTGCTCCAGCAGGCGGGAGAATTTCTCCTCCCGCAGCGTCAGCGGCGTCGCCAGCACGAGGACGCAGCCGCCCGGATGCTCCAGTACCGCCGGCTTGAGCGCGGGCTCCATGCCGATGACCGGAATGTCCGCAAACCGCGCGCGCAGCTGCGTGATGGCCGCGCTCGTCGCCGTGTTGCAGGCGATGACCGCCGCTTTGATCCCGCGGTCATAGAGCCGGCTGATCGTCTCCAACGTCAGCGCGCGGACGCGCTCCACCGGTCGCGTCCCGTAAGGGGCGTTGGCCGAGTCGCCGAAATAGAGATAGTCCTCCTCCGGCATCAGGCGCACAAGCTCCCGCAGCACGCTGATGCCGCCGAGACCGGAATCAAACACCGCAATGGGCAGCGCACCGCGCTCCATAGCCGTCCCTCCCTTCTTCCTTCATCCGATTTGGCCGCTTCAGCAGACTTCGTCATATTCCACCGGCAGGTCCGTGAGATACCGCCGCAGCATGTCAAACGCATGGTTGGCCGCGGCGTGCTTGATGCGTTCGCGCCCCCACTTGTCCTTATACAGCCGGCGGACGTACGTCCCCTCCGGCGCCGCGAGCGCGACGAACACCGTGCCGACGGTGTGCACGCCGTCGTCTCCCGGCCCGGCGAGGCCCGTGACGCTGAGCGCGAGATCGGTATCCAGAAGCCGCCTTGCCCGCTCCGCCATCTGAATGGCCGTCTCGCGGCTGACCGCGCCATGCTCCGCGAGCACGGCGGCGTCCACGCCCAGCAGCTGCCGCTTCATCTCGTCGGTATAGGCGATGACACCGCCGCGGAACACGCTCGACGCGCCCGGCACGTTCGTCATCAAATCGCCCACGAGCCCGCCCGTGCAGCTTTCGGCCACGGAAATGGTCCTGCCGCTCTGCATCAGCAGCTCCATCGCGCAGGTCTGGATGTTTTCCGTGTCCACGCCGTAGGCGAATTCGCCCACCTCCTGCCGCACGCGCTCGATCCACGGGGCGATCATATCCTCGGCCTCCTGCACGGTGTGCGCCTTGGCCGTGATGCGCACAAGACACTCGCCCTCCTTGGCATAGGGCGCGAGCGTCGGATTCGTCATCTCGTTCATCAGGTCGCGCAGGCGATATTCCATCGTCCCCTCGCCGATGCCGAAAATCTTCACGCTGTGCGAGAGGATGAGACTGTCGCTGCGCGCCTCCAGCAGCGGGCGGACGCGGTGCTCCAGCAGCGGGCCGCATTCCATCGGCGGGCCGGGCAGCAGGATGACCAGGCAGCCGTCGGCCTCGAACGCGCAGCCCGGGGCGGTGCCCCAGTCGTTCACGAGCACGGTGCACCCCTCCGGCAGGTAGACCTGCTGGAGGTGATTTTCCGTCATATAGCTGTTGCGCTCGGCGTACAGGCCGCGCAGGCGCGCCTCCTCCTCCCTGTTCAGCACGAGCTTCCGCCCAAACGCGCCGGCCACGACCTCCTTTGTGAGATCGTCGCACGTGGGGCCGAGCCCGCCGGTCGTGATGATGATGTCCGACCGCTCGCGCGCCACCTGCACGGCGTGCTCCAGCCGCGCGCGATTGTCGCCCACGACGGTCTGCCAATAGACGTTGATTCCAAATTCCGACAGCAGCTGCGCCACGGCGGCGGCGTCGGTGTTGATGGTCTCGCCGAGCAGCAGCTCGGTGCCGACCGAAATAATCTCAGCATTCATATCCGATCCTGATCCTTTCGATTCCCGCGACGGCCTCCTGCACCAGGCCGTCAATGTCCATCACCGCTTCGGCCTCCGCCACCTCGGCAACGGTCGGATGCGTCTTGGGGTGGCGCGGCGTGAACACCGTGCAGCAATCCTCATAGGGGAGGATCGAGGTCTCAAACGTGCCGATCTTCCGCGCGAGCGCGATGATATCCGTTTTGTCCATGCCGACTAGCGGCTGCAGCACCGGAAGCTGGTCCAGCACCGCCTGCGTGGAGGCCATGGCCTCCATCGTCTGGCTCGCCACCTGGCCGAGATTTTCTCCCGTGACGATGGCCTTGCAGTCATTATGCGCGGCAATGTCCGCCGCGATGCGCATCATAAACCGGCGCATAATCAGCGTGAAATACGCCTCCGGGCAGCAGCGGCGAATCTCCTCCTGAATGTGCGTGAAGGGGACGATCTGCAGCGTCATGCGTCCCGTGTACGGCTCGAGCAGCTTCGCAAGGTCGATGACCTTCTGCTTTGCCAGCTCCGATGTGTACGGAAAGGAGAAAAAGTGCACCGGCACCAGGCGCACGCCGCGCTTGGCGATCAGATAGGAGGAGACGGGGCTGTCGATCCCGCCGGAGAGAAGCGTCACGGCGCTGCCGTTCGAGCCGACGGGCATCCCGCCCGCGCCGGGCACCGGCGCCGCGTGGACGTAGGCCGCAAGCTCCCGCACCTCCAGGTGCACGGTCAGCTCCGGGTCGTGCATCTGCGCCCGCGCGTTGGGATACGCCTCCGCGAGCCGGCCGCCGACGTACTGCGACAGCGCGATGCTGGTCATCGGAAAGCGCTTGTCCGACCGCTTCGTCTCCACCTTGAAGGTTTTGACGGACTGCATCGTGTCGCGCAGGTAGTCGATGGCGAGGCGCGCAATGGCGTCGGCATCCTTTTCGCACGCGGCCGCGCGCGTGACGGTGGCAAAGCCGAACACCTGCCGCGCCGCGCGCAGCGCCGCGTCCAGCTCGGCCTTCTCGTCCGTCGGCTCCACATAGAACGTGGACTGCCGACACGACACCTGAAAGTGCCCGACGTGCTTCAGCCGCCGGCGGAGGTTGTTCATGAGCTTTTCTTCAAAATAACGCTTGTTCAGCCCCTTGAGAAAGACCTCTCCGGGCTTCAGGAGCAAAATATCGTTCATGGCTGATTTTCCTTAATTAAAAGTACATGAAATGTCCAAACATCCCGGACAGCAGCGCGATGATCGCCGCGCCGAAGAGGACGAGCATCAGCAGCACGAAGCAGCCGCCGATCAGCCCGATCAGCGAGCAGACGTGCCCCGCCGTGCGGAGGCTGCCCTCAAATCCCGCCTCGCGTGCCTTTCTCGCGTAAACAAGCCCGATGATGCCCAGCACGACCGACCCGATGGCCGTATAGCCAAAGCACCAGAGCAGCAGCGACGCGACACCGAGAACCAGGCTCGTGACGGCGTCGCTTCTGCCGGGCTGCTCGCCCTGCGGCCGGCCGCCGCCCGGCCGGTCGGAATACCATTGATTGTTATTCACAGCAACCCCCTCTTTCCGAAGCATGATGATAGCATTTTCCCGCGCGCCCTGTCAACCGTCAAGCCCGGCGTTCAAATCATACGTCCGGTACTGGATCGCCTCCGCGAGATGCGTGGGGCCGATCTCCGCCGCTCCCTCCAGATCGGCGATGGTCCGCGCGACGCGCAGGATGCGGTCGTAGCTGCGCGCGGTCAGTCCCATGCGGTCGAATGCCCCGCGCATCAGCGTCTCGCACGCCGGCGAGAGGCGGCAGCACTCCGTCAGCTCACGCGGCCCCATGTGCGCATTGGATTCCGGCCCGTCCGCGCCGAAGCGCGCGCGCTGCACGGCGCGCGCCGCATCCACCCGCGCGCGGACCGCCGCCGACGACTCCCCGGAGGGCTTTCCCTTCAGCGCCTCAAATTCCAGCGCCGGCACCTCCACGATGAGATCCATGCGGTCGAGCAGCGGGCCGGAAATGCGCGCGTGATAGCGCCGCACGTCCGCCTCCGAGCACCGACACCGGCCGGAGGGATGACCATACCACCCGCACTTGCAGGGATTCATGGCGCACACGAGCATAAACCGGCTCGGATACGTCACGGAGCCGGCCGCGCGCGAGATCGTGACGCACCCGTCCTCCAGCGGCTGGCGCATCGTCTCAAGCACCTCGCGGGCAAACTCCGGCAGCTCGTCCAGAAACAGAATCCCGTTGTGCGCGAGACTCATTTCGCCCGGCTTTAGATTTGTGCCGCCGCCGGCCATCGCCACGTAGGACACCGTGTGATGCGGCGCGCGAAACGGCCGCTGCGTCACGACGGGGTGCTCGCCGCCGGTCAGGCCCATGACGGAGTGAATCTCCGTCGTCTGGAGCATCTCGCCGCGGTCCATCGCGGGCAGGATCGACGGCAGCCGCTTTGCGAGCATGCTCTTGCCCGCGCCCGGCGGGCCGACGAGCAGCACATTGTGCCCGCCCGCCGCGGCCACCTCCAGCGCGCGCTTGACGTTTTCCTGCGCCTTGACATCCGCGAAATCGAGCGGAAACACATCCTGCCGCCCCGTCTCCGGCGGGGAGGTGGGCGCAATGCGCTCCTCCCCGCGCAGGTGCGCAATCAGCTGCGCCACATTCTTCACGGGATAGACGGTGAGCTCCTCAGCAAACGCGGCCTCGGCCGCGTTCTCCGCCGGGACATAAAGCTCCGTGACGCCGAGCCGCACGGCGGCCAGCGCCATCGGCAGCGCGCCCGGAACGCCGCGCACCTCCCCGGCGAGACTGAGCTCGCCGAAAAACGCCGCCGTCGCCGGCGGCTGCTTGAGCTCGCCCGTGGCGCAGAGGATGCCAAGCAGCACCGGCAGATCATAGATCGTGCCGGCCTTGCGCGTATCCGCCGGCGCGAGATTCACCGTCATGCGGCTGACGGGGAACTTCATGCCGTTATTTTTGATGGCGGAGCGCACGCGCTCGCGCGCCTCCTTGACGGCCATATCCGGCAGACCGACCATGTCGAACCCCGGCAGGCCGTTGGAGACATAGCACTCCACGGACACCGCGTAGCCGCCGATACCGCGGCAGCCGAGCGATTGGATTTTTGAGAGCATCCGCTCTCACCCCTTCTCTGTATGCGCAGGGCGGTCAATCTGACCGCCCCGGCGCTCGTTTTACTCCGCGTCCGCCGCGACAACGGCAATGTGCAGCTCGTCCAGCTGCCGCTGCTCCACCGCGCCCGGCGCGCCCATCATGACATCCTGCGCGTTCTTATTCATCGGGAACGGAATGATCTCGCGGATGGAGTCCTCGCCCGCGAGGAGCATGACCATGCGGTCCACGCCCGGCGCGATGCCCGCGTGCGGCGGCGCGCCGTAGCAAAAGGCGTTGTACATGGCGGGGAATTTCGCCTTGACGTCCGCCTCGCCGAGCCGCACCAGCTCGAACGCCTTGACCATGATCTCCGGATCGTGGTTCCGCACCGCGCCGGAGCTCAGCTCCACGCCGTTGCACACGAGATCGTACTGGTATGCGTAGATCTCCAGCGGATCGACCTCGCCGCGCTCGGCCTTCTCGAGAATCTCCAGTCCGCCGTTCGGCATGGAAAACGGATTGTGGCAAAACTCCAGCTCGCCGGACTCCTCCCCGATCTCATACATCGGGAAATCGACGATCCAGCAAAATTCATAGCGCTCGACGTCCATGTGCCCCGGCGCCGCCGCGCCGAGCAGTCTGCGCAGCACGCCGGCGGCCTTCTGCGCGGCGGTCTTCTTTCCCGCCGTGACGCCGACGAAGCAGCCCGGCTTCAGGCCGAGCGCTTCGGTGATCGCGTCGTGACAGTCCACAAGAAATTTCGAGATGCCGCCCACGAAGCTTCCCTGCTCGTCCACCCGGAACCAGTAGGGCTTGCTGCCCGTCTGCACCTCCACATCGGCGCAGAGCTTGTCGATGGCCTTGCGCGCGAGAGCGCAGTTTTCCACAACGACGGCCTTGACGGTGTTGCCCGCGGCAAAGGGGGCAAATTCGCTCCCCTGCACGAGCGCCGTCATGTCCTGCACGACGAGGTCAATGCGCAAATCGGGTTTGTCCGAGCCGTAGGTTTCCATCGCGTCATGGAACGAGATGCGGCGAAACGGCGCCTCGGAGGCAATGTCATACCTGCCGTATTTCGCGAAGATCGGCGGGAGCACGTCCTCCAGCACGGCGAACACGTCGTCCTGATTGGCGAAGGCCATCTCCATGTCGAGCTGATAAAACTCGCCCGGACTGCGGTCGCCGCGCGCGTCCTCGTCGCGAAAGCACGGGGCGATTTGGAAATAGCGGTCAAACCCCGCCGTCATCAGCAGCTGCTTGAACTGCTGCGGCGCCTGCGGCAGCGCGTAGAACCTGCCCGGATGCTTGCGCGCCGGGACGAGATAGTCCCGCGCCCCCTCCGGGCTGGAGGCCGTGAGGATCGGCGTCGTGATCTCCAGAAAGCCGTGGTCCATCATGGCCTGCCGCAGCGCGGCGACCACGCTGCAGCGCAGGAGGATGTTCTCCTTCACGGCGGGGTTCCGGAGATCGAGATACCGGTATTTCAGCCGCAGCGCCTCGTCGGCCTCGCGGCTGCGGTTCACTTCAAACGGCAGCTCGTTATACCGGCAGCGGCCGAGCACCTCGATCTTGTCCGGGACGATCTCGATGTCGCCGGTCGCCTGCTTCGGGTTTTTGCTCGCGCGCTCGCGCACCACGCCTTCCACGGCGATGGTCGATTCCTTGTTGAGGGGCTTGACGATGTTCATCATCTCTTCGGTCTCGATGACGACCTGCGTCGTGCCGTAAAAATCGCGGACGACGACGAACGCGAAATTCTGTCCGACCTCGCGGACGTTTTCCATCCACCCGGCAATGCGCACGCGCTCGCCGGCGTTTTCCAGTCTCAGCTCGCTGCAGGTATGGGTACGGGATTGGGTCATGGTTCGGTCCTTCCTTTTTTCTTATGAATCCTCGATGACGCTGCCGGCGTTTCTTTCGGCAACGGCGGCCGTGAGCAGCGCCTCGGCCTCGGCGGCGGAGAGCGTCTGCTGCGCGCCGGTGGCCATGTCCTTCACAGAGCACATGCCCGCGCGCAGCTCGTCCTCGCCGAGAAACAGCACAAACGGGATCCCCAGCCTGTCGGCATAGGCCAGCTTGGCCTTGAATTTCTTTTTCTCGCCGTATAGCTGCACGCGCAGCCCGGCCGCGCGCAGTCTCGTCGCGAGCGCGATCGCGGCGGAGAGGTCCTCCGTCATCGGCAGGACGAGCACGTCGGCGGGCGCGGTCAAAAGCGTGTCTGACAGCATCTTCTGCTCCTGCAGCACATAAAACAGCCGAGTGAGCCCGATGGAGATGCCCACACCGGGGAGCTTTTTATTGGTGTAGTATTCCGCCAGGTCGTCATACCGCCCGCCGGAGCAGACGGACCCGACCTCCGGATGCTCGGTCATAACGGTCTCGTACACCGTGCCGGTGTAATAGTCCAGCCCGCGGGCGATGGTGAGGTCAATCTCGAAATGCTCCTCCGGCACGCCGAAGGCCGGCAGATACTCCACCACGGCGCGCAGCTCCGAAAGGCCGAGATCGAACGTCTCGTTTCGTCCCTGATACTGCGCGAGAACGTCCAGCTTCTGGCCGCTCGTGCCGCCGGCGGTGATAAAGCGCAGAATCTCGTCCGCCTGCTCCGGCGCGGCGCCGCACTCCGCAAGCAGCAGCGCGCGCACCTGGTCGCTCCCGATCTTGTCGAGCTTGTCGATGGTGCGCAGCACGTCGCCCGCCTGGTCCGAAAGACCGAGCATGGCAAAAAAACCGTTGAGAATCTTGCGGTTGTTGACGCGGATGCGGAATTTTTTCAGCCCCAGCCGCGTGAACGTCTGGTCGATGATGGCGGGAATCTCCGCCTCGTTCAGGATATCGAGCGCGCCGTCGCCGATGACGTCGATGTCCGCCTGGTAAAACTCGCGGAATCTGCCGCGCTGGGCGCGCTCGCCGCGCCAGACCTTGCCGATCTGATATCGCCGGAACGGGAATGTGAGCTGCCCGTAATTCGCCGCGACGTATTTCGCCAGCGGCACCGTGAGATCAAACCGCAGCGCGAGATCGCTGTCCCCCTTTTGGAAGCGATAGATCTGCTTCTCCGTCTCGCCGCCGCCCTTGGCAAGCAGCACCTCGCTGGCCTCGATGGCCGGGGTGTCCAGCGGCGTAAAGCCGTAGCGCGCGTAGGTCTCGCGCAGTACGGCCGTCATTTTGTCCATCAGCACCTGCTGCTCCGGCGGCAGCTCCAGGAAGCCGGACAGGGTGCGGGGCCTGATTTTCTCCATAAATCACATGGGTCCTTTCAAAAAGCGAACAGCACAAAGTCCGCCCCCTTGGGGGCGAGCTTTCTGCCTTCGCGGAACTTACTTTTTCGGATTCACGATATCGCGCCAGTCCAGGTCGCCGCGGCTGAGTCCGAGGATGAGCATCTCCGCTGTCGCCACGTTGCTGGCAAACGGAATCTGCCGCTGGTCGCAGAGGCGCGCCATCTTGTTCACCTCGTCGAAGCCGTTCTCGCGGTCCGCGTCGCAGAAAAACAGCACGAGGTCGATCTCGTTATAGGCGATGCGGGCGTCGATCTGCTGGCAGCCCTGCGCCGAGTGCAGATAGGTATGGACGTTCAGCCCCGTGGCCTCGCTGATGAGCTTGCCGGTGGTGCTGGTGGCGCAGAGCTCGTGCTTTGCCAGAATGCCGCAGTAAGCGATGCAGAACTGAACCATCAGCTCCTTCTTACGGTCGTGTGCGATGAGCGCAATATTCATAAAATTCTCCTCTCTGGAATGGGATTATCGCAGGATAGAAAGCTCGGTCTCGACCGAGTAGTTGACGGTTTTTACGGTGAAATAGTCGTCCAGAAACTCCCGCGCGATGGACGCGATGCTGGAGCCCGCGGTGCCGTGCTCCACCACGACCGCCACGGCGACCTGCGGATCGTCATACGGCGCGTAGCAGATGAAGATGGCGTTGTTCACCTGATTTTCGCCAAGCTGGGCCGTGCCGGTTTTGGCCGCGACCGGGATGCGAAAATCGCCGAACGTCTTGTAGGCCGAGCCGCTGGGGTCGTTCGCGACGAGATACATGCCCTGCTGCACGGCGGCCCAGTTGTAGGCGGGGGAATCCACGGTGCTGAGCACCTCGTGCTGCGCCTCGGCAAGCTGCTCGGAGTAATCGTAGCTACGCACGGATTTCAGGATGGAGGCGGAGTGGCGCGTGCCGCCGTTGGCGACGGTGGCGCAGTATTCCGCCAGCTGCAGCGGCGTGAACAGGCTGTAGGACTGGCCGATGGCCGCCTGCAGCGTGTCGCCCTTGAACCACGACTCGCCCTCGATGTCCGCCTTGATCTGCTCTGAAGCCATCTGCCCGGTGTTCTCCGGCAGCTCGATGCCCGTGCGCTCGCCCAGGCCGAACGCCGCGGCGTATTTTGCCAGCGTCTCGATCTTCAGCATGTCGCCCACGGTGAAGAAAAAGACGTTGCACGAATCGCGGATCGCCTCGACGACGTTGTCCGTGCCGTGCGAGCCGGGATAGACCCAGCATCGGGGCGAATAGCCCGTGTCGGCGTACTTGGTGAACATGCCCTCGCAGGTGATGTAGGTGCCGGTGCTGATGACGCCCTCGGTCAGCCCCGCGATGGCGGTGACCGGCTTGAAGGTGGAACCCGGCTCATACCGGCCGCTGGTCGCGCGGTTCACAAGCGGCGTATGGACATCGTCGGTGTTCAGCTCCTCGGCGTAGTCGGAGTCTGCCACCATGCGTGAAAGATCAAACGTCGGGTAGCTCGCCATGGCGAGCGGTTCGCCGGTCTGCACATCCACGGCGACGAGCGCGCCGCCGGTGGCGACCCTGTCGCCCTCCGGATCGTTCGCGTTGGCGCGCATGGTCTCGATGCCGCTGCCGAGCGCCGTCTCCGCCGAGGCCTGCAGGTCGAGGTCGAATGTGAGACTCACATTGTCGCCCGGCTCCGGCTCCTTCGTATACGTCGTCCCGGTGACGGTGCCCTCGGCGTTTTTCGTGACGATGGCCTCGCCGTCCGTCCCGTGGAGATATTGCTCAAAGGCATACTCCGCGCCCGATTTTCCGACGGTGGCGTCCATCGTATAGCCCATCGGGCCGTAGATCTCGTATTCGTCGCGGTCCATCAGGCCGGTCTGGCCGAGAATGTGCGGCGCGAGATTCGTGTGGTACTGCCGCTGATAGGACACCTCCACGTCAAAGCCGCGGACGTTGTTTTCCATCAGCGAGGAGATGAGCTCCATGCTGGCGTTTTCCACAAACACGTAGTCCGCCGTGGGGATGACATAGCGCACGCGCAGCTCATAGCGGATGCCGGCGATGATGCGCATCTGCTCGGCGGTGTAATTGTTGTCAATGTCGAACTTCTGGCGGAACACGCTCATCAGCTCCACGGCGGAGGCGTCCTCCGGGAGGCCCACATCGTCCAGATAGGCGTCGAGCAGCGTCCGCTGGAGCTTGTTCATCTCGGTGTATTCAAACGGCGGCGCGCTCGTCACCGGCAGCGTGTCGGTATAGGTGTCTCCCGTGTCCTCCACCGTCTGCACCATTTGCAGAATGGCGGCGTTGGGATCGTCCTGTGCGAGCAGGTCCTCCGCGTTCAGGACGATGCTGTTGCAGCTCGTGTTGGACACCAGCACCCGGCCGTAGCGGTCGAGAAGATTGCCGCGCGCCGCGCGCACGCGCTGCGTGGTGGACACGCTGTTGAGACTCTCCTCATAGTACGCGCGCCCCTCCACGATCTGCAGTTTATAAAGCGCCACGAGAAAGATCACAAGCAGAATGGCCAGCAATGTGGCCATCGCGGCGATCCGTCCGGGCTTGATGGGTCTGTCCATGGTTCTTTGTCCTTTGCGTTGTCATACGCTCAAAGCGCGCCGATAGGCGCTTCGGCTGATATAGAAATACGGAATTGCAAGCGGCAGCGACACGACGGTCTGCAGCAGCGCCGTCGCGAAAAGCGGCCAGAACGCCATGCCGCGGAAGATCCACAGCCGGAACATCTGGCAAAAGCCCGTGAGCAGCAGCGCCGCGGCGCACATGCACAAAAACGGCAGCAGCCCCCGGTTCACGAGATAGTCCGCGCACATCCCGGCGGCGAAGCCGAGCACCGGCAGCAGCGCCGTGAAGAGCACGGCGGTCTCCGGATAGCCCATGTCGCAGAAAAAGCCCGTAATCAGGCCGAACACGCCGCCCCAGACCGGGCCGTGGAACATCGCCGCAGCGACGACCATCGCCGGCACGAACATCGCGTGCACGCCAAAGACGCGGACGCGGGCGAACACCGTGTTCTGCAGCAGCAGCGTCACCGCGAGATAGAGCGCGCACAGCGCGGCACGGCGCAGTTTTTCTTTTTGGATCAGGTCACGCCACATCGCTTTTACTCCACGACCTCAAAATCTTTGATGATAAACACCTGCACCAGCGCGTTCAAATCGCACGCCGGCTTGATGACGCCATAGGTCTGCTGACCGCCGGCCTCGGTGCGCACCTCGTCCACCGTGCCGACGACAAGCCCCGCAGGAAACGCGCCGCCCTTTCCGGAGGTGAGCACAGTGTCGCCCGTGAAGAGACTCACGCCCTCCGCGAGATAGCCGAGCTTGGCATAGCCGCTCTGCATCAGCGTGAAATCGCCCACGACCATGCCGTTGGCGCCGCTGTTTGAGACATAGCCGCCCACGCTGAGATCAACGTCGATCACGGAGCGCACCGTCGCCCAGCCGCTGCCGACCTCGATGACCTGCCCGACGAGACTGCCGCTCTCGGTGATGACGCTGTCGCCCGGCTCGATGCCGGCCTCGCTGCCCTTGCTGATCGTCATGGTGGACGACCAGTTCGACGCGCTGTAGGACACGACCTTGGCCGACTCCAGCGTAAAGTCCGAGTGCCGCTGGGTAAACTCCAGCAGCTCGCGCAGACGGGCGTTCTCCGCGGTCGCCTCGCGGCCCTCGCGCGCCTCTGCCTGCGCGGCGGCAAGCTGCTCCTTCAGCGCCTCGTTCTCGGCCTTGAGCTGGTCGTAGCGATAGATATAGCCATACACGCCCTCAAGCCAGCTCGCCGCCGTGGCGGCCGCCTGCTGAAACGGCTCGCGCAGCACCCCTTCCAGATTCGTGAGAAATCCGGCCCGGCCGCCCAGCGCGCCCGCGACGGCCGCGACGATGAGCACCACGACCAGCACAATCGCGACAAAGCGAACGCCTTTTGTTTTCAAAAATGTTTTCCAGTTCATAGCAGTGAAACGCCCATATGCCGCAGCATTTTTCCCAGTCTGCACAGCGGCAGCCCCATCACATTGAAAAAGTCGCCCGTAATGCCCTCCACGAAGAGCGCGCCCTTACCCTGCGCGCCGTACGCGCCGGCCTTGTCCATCGGCTCGCCGGTGGCGATGTACGCTTCGATCTCCGCGTCTGCGAGCTCACGAAAGCGCACCTCGGTCGCCTCCGTCTCCGTGACGGCTTCGCCGCCGCGCATGACCGTGACGCCGGTGTACACCGTGTGCGCGCGGCCGGAGAGCGCGCGCAGCATCCGCGCCGCGTCCCCGGTATCCTTCGGCTTGCCGAACAGTCTGCCGTCCAGCCACACGACGGTATCCGCCGCGATGACCACATCGTCGGCATCCCGCCGCGCCGCGACCTCCCGCGCCTTGGCGCGCGAGAGCATCGCCGCCGTCTCCGCGCCGGAACGTCCGGCCTCGGGGCGCTCCTCCCCCTGCGCGGGCACGATCTCCAGCGGCGCGATATTCAGCATTTCCAGCAGCTCGCGCCGCCGCGGCGACGCCGATGCAAGAATGAATTTCAATGAACCAATCTCCTTTTCAAAACGGATGAAAATCTTTCTCCGTTTTGCTACTCTACGCCCCGATAATACAGCCCGCGCGTCAATCCGTTCGGGCGGTAATCGGTCAGCCCCAGGTAGCTCCTGGCGACCTCCACGCACGCGCGCGGCGTCTCGGTCGTGAACAGCAGGCGCGCGCCCCAGAGCCCGGCGGTTTCATAGTCCTCGCGCTTGTCCGCGAGATAGAGCTTATTCGCGTTGTAAATGACGTTCCGGCAGCCGAACGCGCGTACGACGGGAAACGCCGAGCCGTGCCGGTCGGTGAGCTGATTCTGCACATGGCAGCTGCAGCGCCCCGCGCTGTTGCGGATCACGCACTGCTCCGTAATCATGCACGGCAGACGGCCATAGACGATCATCTCCGTATCCACCGCCTTGGCGAGATCGCGAATCTGCGCCATGCGCAGCTCAAACGACGCTGTGACCGAGCGCAGCCCCGCCTGGCGCAGCAGCTCCACGGTGTGGGAATTGAACACGTTCAGCCCAAAATCCCCGCGCACCTGCATTCCCGCGCGGCGCGCGAGCAGGATGTGCCCCATGTTGCTCACGAGCGCGTCCTCCACGCCGCAGTCCGCGGCGGCGCGCAGCAGCTGTCTCAGCTCCTCGCTCTGATCGTCCGTCACCACGCGCGGCAGCACGGCGGCGATGCGCGCGCCCTGCTTTTGAAACGGCTCGACGCACTCCGGCGACTCGCCCAGCACCTCGACCGGGACATACAGCCAATCCGGCTTCAGCGCGGCGAGCTCCGGCGTGAGCTGCCCGGCCGTGAGCACCTGATAGATGCGCGCGGGCTCGGCATAGCGGTTGCGCCCCTCCGGCATCGGCGGCATCGGACGGTCCCGGCGCTCCGGCAGCTTGGCGCGCTCCTCCTTCAACTCCGTAATGAGGCGGCGGCGCAGATCGTTCACCGCGCTCGCCGGAAGAAACAGTCCCGGCTCCACGCGCGCCTCCGTCCCGATGCTGTAGTAGGGTGTGCCGCCGGTCTTGGCAAACTGGTCGGCGAGGCTCTCCGCCGTCATGCCGGCGCGCTGCGCCTTTTCCGGCACGGGGCCGAGCAGCATGGCGCGGTTATGCTCCGCGTCCTCGACGGCGGCGACCACCGGCTCGTCCGGCCGCGCCACAACATAGAACTTCACCGGCACGCGGCGGCGCTCCCCCTCGCCATAGGCGCGGCGGGCGGCCGCGAAGAGCTTTTCCGCCTGCCGGTCGCTCTCCTCGCGCTTGCCGAGCATGTCCGGCCCCTTCTGATCCAGCAGGTAGCCCTGCGTAAAGCCCTGGCGCGAGAACGCCTGCTCCAGCTTTTCGCGCTCGGCCGGCGTGGGCGCGCGCCCCTCGTGGATGCAGCGGGCATACACGTCCGTCACCACGGCGACATACTCGGGCCGCTTCATGCGCCCCTCGATCTTGACGCAGGCGACGCCCGCGTCCTCCAGCTGGCGGAGATGGTCCACCAGGCAGTTGTCCTTCAGACTCAGGGGGTATTCGTCCAGCCGGCCGCCCATGCTGTACTGCATGCGGCACGGCTGCGCGCACGCGCCGCGGTTGCCGCTGCGCCGGCCGATCAGCGCGCTCATATAGCACTGCCCGGAGTGGCAGAAGCAGAGCGCCCCGTGCACGAACACCTCCGTCTCGATGCTCGCGCGCCGCGAAATTTCGCGGATCTGGTCGAGCGACAGCTCGCGCGCCAGCACCGCGCGCGTGCAGCCCATCTCCGCCGCGGCTTCCACGCCCGCGAGATTGTGGATGCCCATCTGCGTGCTGGCGTGCAGCGGCAGATCGGGCACGGCCTCGCGCAGCACGCGCAGCAGCCCCAGGTCCTGCACCAAAACCGCGTCCGCCCCGTAGTCCGAGGCCCGGCGGGCCAGCTCCACGGCGGCGTCCAGCTCGCGGTCGCCCACGAGGGTATTGAGCGTGACGTAGACCTTGCAGCCGCGGATGCGGCAGTAGCGCACGGCCTTTACGAATTCTTCTTCTGTAAAATTGTTGGCGCCGCGGCGCGCGTTATGCGTGCCGAAGCCCATGTAAACCGCGTCCGCCCCATTCTGCACCGCCGCAATCACGGCGTCGGGGCTTCCCGCGGGAGAGAGCAATTCCAGCATGGTTTTCCTCAGCTCCGTCTGCCTGTCCCGGCAAACTCCTAATGATACATGGTACAGTATACCACAACACCCGGTATTGCTACAAGTCAAAATTGATGTTATAA
>CACWHX010000001.1 GCA_902760845.1 Oscillospiraceae bacterium | reverse complement strand
GTCGAAACGGAAATGGGATATAAATAGGATGAAATGGGATGAAACGTCCATATTCGCCTGTTTATATCCCTCTTTTTTGTTGAATTCCAGTTTCACCGCTGATACAATGGGGACACGGAACCAAGAAACCGCAAATCTCCAGCACAAGCGGGAACGAATCAGACCAAGGGGTACAAATTTCACAAGGAGCTGCTGTTATGAATCTGGAAAAGAAATCTCTGGGCGGACTCGCGTTTTTGCCGCTGCTCGTATTTCTCGCGCTCTATATCGGCGCGGGCGTGATCCTGACGATTGCGGGAGCCGAGGAAACCTTCGGCGCGTTTCCGCGCCATGTGGCGCTGCTCGCGGGCTTTGCCGTTGCGCTGGTGCTTCAGCCGGGCGTCTCCATTCAGGAGAAAACGGATCTGTTCTGCAAGCACATGGGAAATTCCGGCGTTATGCAGGTCATCCTGATCTACCTGATGGCGAGCGGCTTTCAGGGCGCCGCCGCGGTGATGGGCGGAAAAGACTCGGTCGTCAATCTGGCGCTGCACGTTATCCCGGTGAAGATGCTGATTCCCGGCGTCTTTCTGATGTGCTGCCTGATCTCCACGGCCATCGGCACCTCGATGGGCACGATTGCGGCGATGGGGCCCGTGGCGCTGAGCGTTGCGCAGGGGGCCGGACTGAGCACGGCCGTCACCGCGGCAGCAGTCATCGGCGGGTCTTATTTCGGCGACAACCTTTCGATGATCTCGGACACGACGATCTCCGCGGCCAAGGGCTGCGGCTCGGAAATGCGGGATAAATTCACCATGAACCTCGGCATTGCGCTGCCGGCGGCGCTGCTCTCGATTGTGCTCTATGCGATCTTCGGCGGTGGCGGAAGCGGCGAGGTGGAGGCCGGCGCGTACAGTCTCGTCAAGGTGCTCCCGTATCTGATCGTCCTGGGCACGGCGCTGGCCGGCGTCAATGTCACGAGCGTCCTGTTCATCGGCATTCTCTCGACCGGTGTGATCGGCTTTTTGACCGGCTCCTGCGGGTTTCTGGAGTGGATTCAGGGCATCGGCGGCGGCATGGCCGACATGTTCTCCATCTCCATCGCGGCGGCGCTGATCTCCGGCACGGTCGGCATGGTGCGCGAATACGGCGGCATTGAGTGGTTCGTCAACTGGATCCGCTCCAGAGTCCGCAATCGCCGCGGCGCGGAGTACGGCATCGGGTTCCTCTCTGGGATTCTTTCCGCCGCGCTGGTCAATAATACGCTTGCGATCATTGTCTCCTGTCCGATTGCCAACGAGCTGGGCGGGGAATATCACATCGCGCCGAAGCGGCTGGCGTCTCTGGTCGATATCTTTGCCTGCGGCTTTATGATGCTCATCCCGCACGACGGCGGCATCATGATGCTGACGGCGATGAGCGGCGATTCGCCCTTCACCGTGCTGCGGTACTCGTTCTATCCGGTGCTGCTGCTGATTGCCACCATCGTGACCATTCAGGCCGGACTCCTGCGCACGCCGGAGGAAAAGGCCTTTGAAAAGCAGGCGAAGGCGCAGCAGGCGACCTGAGCAGACCGGACGCTTTGAACGAGGAGGGTTTGTGATGAAATACAACTTCGACGAGATCATCGACAGACATGGCACGGACTGCCTGAAGTATGACTTTGGCCCGAAGCGCAAGGGCAGGGACGATCTGCTCCCCATGTGGGTGGCGGACATGGATTTTCGGCTCCCCGATGAGATCCTCGAGGAACTCCGCAAGCGGATCGACCACGGCGTGTTCGGATATACAGACCCGCTGGACGGCTACTTTGAGGCGATGAACCACTGGTTTTCCACGCGCTACGGCTACACGGTCGAGCCGGAGTGGGTCACGCTTGGCGCGGGCCTTGTCTACGGCATTCACATCAGCGTTCAGGCCTTTACCGCGCCCGGAGACGGCGTGATGATTCTGCAGCCGGTCTACTATCCCTTCAGCGAGGCGATTCGGAACAACGGCAGGCGTCTGGTGAACTGCCAGCTTCATTATGAAGACGGGCGGTACGCCATCGACTTTGCGGATATGGAGCGCAAAATGCGGGAGGAGAACGTCAGGGCGCTGATCTTCTGCAGCCCGCACAATCCGGTTGGGCGCGTGTGGACGAAGGACGAAATCACCAGGGTCGCGGAGCTATGCCTGGCAAACGACGTGGTGCTGATGGTCGATGAAATCCACTGCGACTTCGTTTACCCCGGGCGCACGTTCTTCAGCTGCATGCAGCTGGAGGAGAAGTATCGAAAGAATCTCGCGCTCTACAGCTCCCCCGGCAAGACCTTCAACGTCGCGGGGCTCCAGTCCGCCAACATCATCATCCCGGATGAGTCGCTGCGGGCGAAATACCGCCGGGCAAACCGGGCGGCGGGATACAGCCAGGCGAACATCATGGGGCAGGCCGCGCTGAAGGCGTGCTATACCAGGGGCGCGGAATGGGTTGACGAACTGGTGGAGTATCTCTACGGCAACGTGCGGTATGCCAGTCAGTTTCTGGCGGAGCACTTCCCGAAGGCGCGGGTCGTGGAGCCGGAGGGCACCTATCTGCTGTGGGTGGATTTCTCCGGCTATGGACTCTCTGCGGAGCAGCTGGAGCGGCTGGTCGTGGAGGACGCGAAGCTCTGGCTCGATTCGGGCGCCCTTTTCGGAGACGAGACGGCGCTGTTCGAGCGATTCAACATCGCCTGTCCGCGCGCGGTCGTGCGGCAGGCCCTGCAGCAGCTGAAGCAGGCGTTTGAGCAAAACGGGCTTGAAGTCCGTTCGAGAAATGAATGAAAGGAAGGGAATTTGAAATGAAGCATGACTACAGAGAAGCAACCACCGTTGTCCACGGCAATCACCCGAAAAACGCGCACGGCGCGCTCGCGACGCCGATCTATCAGACCTCCACGTTTGTGTTTGAGTCCGCGGAGCAGGGCGGCCGCCGCTTTGCGGGGCAGGAGGGCGGCTATATCTACTCCCGCCTCGGCAACCCCACCACCGGCCAGCTGGAGGAGAAGATCGCGCTGCTGGAGGAGGGCGAGGACTGCATCGCGTTCTCGTCCGGCATGGGCGCCATTTCCGGCACGCTGCTGTCGCTGCTGTCCGCCGGGGACCACATCGTCTCGGACAACACGCTCTACGGCTGCACGTTCTCGCTGATTACCGAGACGCTGCCGCGCTTCGGCGTGGAGCCCACCGTCGTTGATCTCTCGGACGACGCGGCGTTCAAGGCCGCCCTCCGCCCGGACACGAAGGTCATCTATTTTGAGACCATTGCCAACCCCAGCATGAAGGTGATCGACATTGCGGCCGTCGCGGCTTACGCGCATCGCGTCGCGCCCGGCTGCGTGATCGTCGTGGACAACACCTTTGCCACGCCGCTGCTGGCAAAGCCGCTGACGCTTGGCGCGGATGTCGTGGTGCACAGCGCGACGAAATATCTGAACGGGCACGGCGACGTTGTCGCGGGCTTCGCGGTCTCCCGCAAGGAGATCGGCGACCGGATCCGCATGGTTGGGCTCAAGGATATCACCGGCGCGGTGCTCGGTCCGCAGGAGGCGTTTCTGATCCTGCGCGGACTCAAAACCCTGCAGGTGCGCATGGATGCGGTCTGCCGCAGCACGCTGCAGGTCGTGGCGTATCTGCAGCAGGCGCCGGAGGTTGAAAAGGTCTTCTTCCCGGGCCTGGCGGATCACCCCAACTATGAAACCGCGAAAAAGGAGCTCAAGCAGTTCGGCGGCATGATCTCCTTTGAAATGAAGAGCTTCGAGGCGGCAAAGCAGGTGCTCAACCACGTGCGCCTGTGCACGCTGGCGGTCAGTCTCGGCGACTGCGAGACGCTGATTCAGCATCCGGCCTCCATGACGCACTCCATGTGCAGCAGGGAGGAGATCGAGGCCGCCGGCTTCTCGGACCGTCTGGTCCGCCTCTCCATCGGCCTGGAGGACCCGGAGGACATCATTGCCGATCTCAGGCAGGCATTCGCGGCGGCGCAGGCGTAAAAGAGCGGGGGAGGAAACTGAAGTCTCCCCGGACAAGTCCGACTCAAACGAAGAAGCCCTTAGCTGCATACTCGCAGCTAAGGGCTTTCGATTTGTCAAAAAAGCCTCGCGAAGTTCGCGCCCGGAGGCGCGAATCGGGTCAAACCCCTCCTGTCGAAAAACACGCTTTTCGACAGGGCCTGCGCCGGGAGCGCGGTTATGACCAGGCGCGCAGATCCCTTCGGAGAATGAGAAACGAGAGCAGGACCGTGAGAACGTCTGAAACCACCTGCGCCCAAACCAGCCCATACATCCCAAAGAGTCGATCAAAGATAAACAGCATGGGGATGTTGAGACAGGCCCAGCGCAGCACGGCCAGGGTCAGGGAGCGTTTGCCATTTCCCAGACCCTGATACAGAAACACCGCGAAAAAGCAGAAGAACATGATGACGGCCGCCACGGACCGCACCCGGAGAAAGCCGGTCCCGATGGCGAGCGTAGCGGCGTCGCGGATGAAAAACCGCACGATCTGCGGCGCGAACAGCTCGTATGCCGTGACGCTGACCAGGGCCACCACGGCCCCTGCCGTGAGCGTGCAGCGCATGATCTCTCTGGTGCGCTTATAGTCCTTCAGCGTGTAGCTGTAGGCTACCAGGGGGACCATGGCCTGACACAGGCCGATGCCCACCTGCTGGGGGAAGCGCTCCGCCTTCAAAACGATGCCGATGGCCGCCAGGGCCGTGTCGCCATAGGCGGAGGCCAGACGGTCCAGAACCATATAGTCCACGTCGAACAGCATGGCCCCGACCGTGCCGGGAATGCCCACGGTGAACACCGCCGCGCGGCTGGAGCGCTGCGGCGTCGGCGCGGCAAAGCGCGCGTCGATCACCTTCTGCTTCCGGCAGAAGATCACAAGACAGTATGCGCAGGCGGTCAGATTGGACAGAAGCGTCGCGATGCCGACGCCCAGCACCTCGCTGCCGCGCGGCAGCAGCACGAACATAAACAGCGGGTCCAGAAAGATATTCAGAACGCCGCCCAGCGCCACGCCGAACCCGGCCTCGCGGGAGAGCCCGAGGCTTCGCAGGAGGTTGGAGAGGATGTTGGAAAGCACCGTGGGGACGCCGCCCACCACCAGCACGGTCAAAAGATAGACCCGGGCGTGGGCAAAGGTGTTTTCGCCGGCCCCCAGCGCCAGAAGGATCGGACGCAGAAACAGCAGCAGCCCGACAGAAAAGGCCAGAGACACCGCCGCGCCCAGGCGGACGCAGTAAGCCGCGACGCGCGTCGCCTCCGTTTTTTCATCCCGTGCCAGCAGCTTTGGCAGCAGCGCGCCGCCGCCGGTGCCGAACAGGCTGGCCAGGGCAAGCGTGAGATTGAACACCGGAAGAATGAGAGAGACGCCCGCCACCATATAGGGGTTGTTGGTCTGCCCGATGAAATACGTGTCCGCCAGATTGTAGATCAGGACGATGAGCTGGCCGATCACAGCGGGCACGGCCATGGTTTTCACGGCCTGCGGCGCAGACATGGCGCTGAATATTTCGTCGCTGGATGCTTTCTGCCTCATGTTCGGTTCCCTCTTCATACGGTTGAGAAATCACGGCTTTCAATTGTATCATGTTCTGCCCGGTTTGGCAAATGAACGCCGATGCCCGAGATGCAAAAGCGCCCGCCATGGAGAAGCGACAGCGTTACTCCATGGCGGGCGACTGGTCGGTCAGCCCTGGGCTGCGATTTCCGGATCGTTACAAGCCTGCCCGGCCGGCTCAATGCGCGTCGATGTAATCAGTCAGCCTCCCGTGGTATTCATCCAGCGTGTCCGGCATGGGCTCTGAAATGCGGCCGAGCAGCAGATCCGGCAGATACAGCGGCTGTTTTCCACCGGCCGTCATGGCGCGCACGCAGCCGATGCACGTGACGACGACGTTGTCACAGGGAAACTGATCGGCCCGCTCCCGGATGCGCGCCTCCACCTGCTCGTTTGGCACGTAGCCATAAAAATTGTCGCCGCAGCATACGCTTCGCGTGCCGCTGAATTCCGTCTCCAGAATCGTAACGTTCATCTTGCGCAGCAGGCTGCGAATGGCCGCATGGACCTGCGGCTTATGCCGGTATCCGCAGGAATCATGCACGGAAACCGTCAGGCCGCTGTGGTCGGGCAGCGCCAGATCCTCGATCCCGTCCAGGACCTCCCAGATGGAAATGGTATTGATCCCGGCGTACAGAGAGCGAAAGCGCCTGTCGCAGCCGGCGCAGTTGTTGATGACCGTTGACCCCTGCGGCAACTGGGGATCGTGGCGGCAGCAGATATCGTGAAATTTCACATCGCCGAAGCGCTCTTTCAGCAGCTCCCACAGCAGGCCGGGGACCTCCGGCTTATACGCGCTCATGGCGCAGCCGGGGTTAAAGTAGCACTTCTCCATGTCGATCTGACTGATGGAGATACTCTCGCGGATGGATGCCATCTCTGTTCTCCTCCTTTATACGGGCTGGGGCACGCCAAGCGGACAGACGTAAGCGCATGTCCCGCAGTCGATGCAGCGCTCGGGGTCGATCTCGTACTGTTCGCCGCCTGCGGAGATCGCATCCGCGGGACATGCCGCCGCACAGCTGCCGCACATCACGCAGCCGTCAGAAATCACATAGTGGAAGCGATCCTCCACGCCGTAAACGATCGGCGCGGCGGGCACGTTGTCCAAGTTCATCTCAAAACCCTCCCTGTTGTTTTTGGAAATTGCCGCGAGACCGCCTCGCGCGTCCCGGTCGTCCCGGCCTTTCGGATTCTATTATACACCGGCCGCGCGCAAATGCGCGCCATTTTCGGACATGAAAATCAAAAAACGGCGATACGCGGGAGAACGATCAAAGAGGAAGCTCGTCCTGCTCCGTCACCACCGGGATGCCCGCGTCCAGCAGCATCTGCGTGAAGACGCCGTTCCCCTCCGTGAGCCCGCCGTCAAACCGCCCGTTGTGGATCACGCGATAGCCGCAGGAGGGGCTTTTGGATTTCATGACGGCGGCGGTGCAGCCGTTTTTCATGCAGATTTCGAGCGCCCGCTCCGCGCCGCGCACGAACGCCGCGGTCACGTCCTCGCCGGTTCTGGCGCACACGCTCTCGCCCCGCCGCTCGCTGGGCTGTCTCGGTGTGGGCAGGCCGCCCAGCACCTCCGGACAGACCGGGATCGCCCGGCCCGCCTCCACCAGCTCTTTGATCTCCGGCACGAGCTTGTTCCCGCCGTCCATGCGGCAGTTCACACCGGCAAGACACGCGCTGACAAGAATCATGGGTATCATCGCCTCCGTTCGTCTCTGTGATTTTGAAATATTTTTGAAGCATGGTATCACGCGCCCGGCCTTTATTTCAGGGAAATCTGATAGGCGCGGGTGTAATGTTCGCGGCGGTAGTAGGTGGCGGTGAGGGCCTGCTGGTCGTAGACCACGCTCCACTCCGTGGTGTGGAAATCGTCCGGGAAGTTGCTTTTGGCCACGCTTTTCAGCTCGTCCCGGAGTTCCGCGGGCGTGAGCGCCGGGTGGTCCTTTCTGTGGGCGGTCAGCCGGTCGTAGCGGATGTGGGACTGCTCGGTTCCGATGCCGTATTTCGGGCCCGCCTGCAGATAGAAATTTGTGATGATCGGGCTCTCCACAATCGCCAGCTCATCGTGGATGTACTCCGCCGCGACGCAGCGGCCCGCCGCGTCGGCAATGGCCAGGTGGAAGAAAAAACCCTTCCAGGTGTGGAGATCGCTGTTTTTCAGAATCGTGACGGCCTCCTCCACGTTGGCGGCCTTGTCCAGGATCGTGCGGATGAGCGTGACGATGATGTGGTTCGTCTTCCCGGTGCTTTGATTCACGATCACGTCGTCGTCGATCATATTCACCGAGATGGCGAGACCCTTTTCGTTCAGACCGTCCACCGGGAGATAGAGCGCAAATTTTTTAATCAGCTCCGGCGGGACCCATTTTCCCAGCTTGCCCAGCGCGTCGGTAATCATGGTGGTGTCCACGGAGTTGATGGAGGCGTAACCGTCCTCCGGCTCCAGCTTCAGGATCATGAGATCGTGCGGGAGAAAGTCATAGCCCCGGCCAAACAGCCAGCCGGACCCCGCCCGATTGGGCACATGAATGGCGGTGCAGCCCGGCGCGAAATCGAACACCGCCGGGGAGGGCAGACGCCGGTAGCCCCCGAGCAGATGCCTTGCGATAAACTTCACCAGCTCGCCGCTGGAGGAGACGCCGCCGGAGGCCAACAGCTCGTTGATGCCGTCATTGCCCCGAAAGCGCGTCACGGAGGTGTGCGCGTTCAGCCGCTGGATCGTGTCCGAGGGGAAGAGCTGACGGACGGTTTCTTTCGTTTGCATTTTCTGCACCTTCTCTTTTCCCATCAATTTGATTGGAGTATAGAGCAAAGCCGGAAAAAAGTCAACGCTCCGCCGCACAGCGCCCGGCGCGCCCCACCGATGCGGCGGCAGCGACCCGCTGCCGCGTTTTTCGCCGTCGAGTCGGCGGGATGTTCGACAAAAAGGGGATCTCTGTCTACAGGAAATTTTCCGCCGGAGGCGGCTTTGCTCTTTTTTTATTCACAAATCTGTGTTATAATCTTTCCTCAGCGTCTGATTCAAACCGGGCGCTGTGATGGGGCCGCGCCGCGTTCGGCGGCATGAGGCGGCCGCATCCGGGTTTCATTTCACCGAGCAAGGAGCATCAGCAAATGGGTTTTCTGACAAAGCTGTTCGGGTCGCACAGCGACCATGAGCTGAAACGAATCTATCCCATCGTGGATCAAATAGAGGCGCTGGCCGACGCTTACGCCGCCATGAGCGACGAGGAGCTGCGCGCCAAAACCGACGAATTCAAGGCCCGCTACCAGCAGGGCGAGGAGCTGGACAGTCTGCTGCCGGAGGCGTTTGCCACGGCGCGCGAGGCATCCTGGCGCGTGCTGGGGATGCGGCCGTTTCGCGTGCAGCTCATCGGCGGCATCGTGCTCCATCAGGGCCGCATCGCCGAGATGAAGACCGGCGAGGGCAAGACGCTCGTCGCCGTGCTGCCGGCCTATCTCAACGCGCTCACGGGCGAGGGCGTGCACATCGTCACCGTGAACGACTATCTCGCCCGGCGCGACAGCGAGTGGATGGGCAAGGTCTATCGCTTTCTCGGCCTCTCCGTGGGGCTGATCGTCCACGGACTCACACCCGAGGAGCGCAAGGCGGCCTACGCCGCTGACATCACCTACGGCACGAACAACGAGATGGGCTTTGACTATCTGCGCGACAACATGGCCATCTACAAGCAGCAGATGGTGCAGCGCGGCCACGCCTTCGCCATCGTGGACGAGGTGGACTCCATCCTCATCGACGAGGCGCGCACGCCGCTCATCATCTCCGGCGAGGGGGACGAGAGCACCGATCTCTACCGGCAGGCGGAGGAGTTTGCCTCGCGCCTGACATGCAGGGTCTACGCCTCCATCGACGAGAAGGAAGAGGAGGACGACGATCTCGACGCGGACTATGTCGTGGACGAAAAGGCGCGCACCGCGACGCTCACGGCCCGCGGCATCGCCAAGGCCGAGACGGCCTTCGGATTGGAGAATCTGTCAGACCTGGAAAACTCCACGCTCTCGCACCATATCAACCAGGCCATCCGCGCGCACGGCGTCATGAAGCGCGACATCGACTATGTCGTGAAGGACGGCGAGGTCATCATCGTCGATGAGTTCACGGGGCGTCTCATGCTCGGCCGGCGCTACAGCGAGGGACTGCACCAGGCCATCGAGGCCAAGGAGCACGTGGACGTGCAGCGCGAGAACAAGACGCTCGCCACTATCACTTTCCAGAACTATTTCCGGCTTTACGGCAAGCTCTCCGGCATGACCGGCACGGCCATGACCGAGGAGGAGGAATTTGCCGCCATCTACAATCTCGATATCCTTGAGATCCCGACGAATAAGCCCCTCGTGCGCATCGACAATCCGGATGTCGTGTATAAATCCGACGCGGGCAAAAACCGCGCCATCATCGAGCAGATTCGGCAGTGCCACGAAAAGGGGCAGCCGGTGCTGGTCGGCACCGTGTCCATCGAAAAGAGCGAATATCTCTCCAAGCTCCTGAAGCGCGCGGGCATCGAGCACAGCGTGCTGAACGCGAAGCACCATGAAAAGGAGGCGCAGATCGTCGCGCAGGCCGGCAAATTCGGCGCCGTGACGATCGCGACGAACATGGCCGGCCGCGGCACGGACATCATGCTCGGCGGCAACGCGGAGTATCTGGCGCGCGCCGATCTGCGCAAGGCCGGATACGCCGAGGAGATCATCGCCGAGGCCACGGGCTACGCCGAGACGGACGACGAAGAGATTCTCGCCGCGCGCGCGCTCTATGCCGAGCGCACGGCCGCGCACAAGGCGGTCGTGGACGAGGAGGCGGAGCGCGTGCGCGCGGCGGGCGGCCTCTTCATCGTCGGAACCGAGCGGCACGAGTCCCGCAGGATCGACAACCAGCTCCGCGGCCGCAGCGGCCGTCAGGGCGACCCCGGCGAGAGCCGGTTCTTCATCGCCATGACGGACGACGTTATGCGCCTGTTCGGCTCGGAGCGGATGATGGGCATGATGGATACGCTCGGCGTGGACGAGGACACGCCGCTCGACCACAAGATGCTCTCCAACGCCATCGAGCAGGCGCAGCGCACGGTCGAGAGCCGCAACTTCCAGACCCGCAAGAGCGTGCTGGAGTTCGACGATGTCATGAACGTGCAGCGAAACATCATCTATGACGAGCGGCGCAAGGTGCTCGACGGCGAGGACCTGCAGGCGCAGGTGCAGCGCATGATCGAGGAGGTCGTCACGTCCGAGGTCACGAGCGCCATGGGCGGCGTGCCGCTGGAATCGCAGCGGCAGCTACAGGAGATTCTTGCTCCATTTGAAAAGCTGTTTCTGCGCCCCGGCGAGCTGCGGTATGACGACGAGGCGCTGCACGCGCTCACGCCCGAGCGACTGTCCGCGGACGTGCTTGCGCGTGCGGAGGCGGTCTATGCCCAGCGCGCGGAGAGCTTTGGCATGCAGACAGACGGCACACCCGTCATGCGCGAGCTGGAGCGCGTGGTGCTGCTGCGCGTCGTGGACGAATACTGGATGGATCATCTCGACGCCATGACCGAGCTGCGGCAGGGCATCGGTCTGCGCGCCTACAGCAACATCAAGCCCGTGGACGCCTATAAGGAAGAGGGCTTCGCCATGTTCGAGGCCATGAACAACGGCATCCGCGAGGAGACGGTGCGCCGCCTCTTCACCGTGCGCATCCGCCGCGAGCAGAAACTGGAGCGCCGGAGCGTCGCGAAAAACGCCGCAGCCAACGCCGGCGGGGACGACAGCGAGAAAAAGCGTCCGGTGCGCCGCGAGAAAAAGCCGGGGCGCAACGACCCCTGCCCATGCGGGAAAAAACGCCCCAACGGGCTGCCGATGAAGTATAAGGACTGCTGCGGGCGCAATGGGTAACGCATTGAATTGGAACGAGACGCCGTGGCCGCGCCACGAGGAGGACGGCGTGGCGTATTACACCGCGCCCGGCATCACGGCGCGCCACGTGTTTACCACGCGCCTCGGCGGCGTGAGCACGGGTGCGCTGGAAAGCCTGAATCTCAGCGTCCGGCGCGGCGACGAGGAGCCGCGCGTGCGCGAAAACTGGGCGCGCCTGGGCAGGGCCGCGCGGCTCGATCTGCGCGGCGTTGCCTGCGCCCGGCAGGTGCACGGCAGCGACGTGCGCATCGCCCGCGCGGCGGACCTGCAGCCGCCGGAGCGGGAGCCGCGCGTTTCCTGCGACGGGTTTGTGACGAATGAGCCGGGCGTGCCGCTCGCGGTGTTCATGGCCGACTGCCTGCCGGTGCTGCTGCACGACGCGGCGGCCGGCGTCATCGGCGCGGTGCACTGCGGCTGGCGCAGCTCGGTGGCGGACATTCTCGGCGTCGCGGTGGAGAAGATGGTGTCCCTCGGCGCGCGGCCGGCGCGCATCCATGCCGCCGTCGGGCCGGGCATCGGCGCGTGCTGCTTCGAGGTCGGCCCCGAGGTCGCCGACGGGATCAACCGTCTCCTTCGCGGCGAGACGGAGGGCCTGCTGCGGGAAAAGCCGGACGGACGGTATATGGCCGATCTCAAGCGCGCGAACGCGCGCCGGCTCGCGCAGCTCGGCGTGCCGGCAGCGCAGATCGACCTTTCCGGCCTGTGCACCATGTGCCGGCCGGAGGAATTCTGGTCGCACCGCAAGACGAACGGACACCGCGGCGTGCAGGCCGCGATCATCACCCTTTGAATGGGGGCTATTCCTATGAGAACACGACGCGCGCTGCCGCTGGCATTGGCGCTGCTCCTGCTGCTCGGCTGCTTTGGCTGCGCCCGGCGGGACGACGCGCCCGAGACGGTCACGCCGGACGACGATCGGCCGTCCGTCACGGCGTCCGACGGCAGATTCACGCTCAATTACAGCGCCGCGGCAAGCATGAATCCCTATACCACGGACAACGTCCTGAATCAGACGGTGGGGCAGCTCGTGTACGAAACGCTCACCGAGGTGGACGACGCCTTCGCCGCGCAGCCGAAGCTTTTCACCGCGTGGACGACGGAGGACGGCAGAAGCTGGACCTTCACCGTGGACACGACGCGCGTGTTCCACGACGGGCACGTGCTTACGGCGCAGGACGCGGCCTACTCCATCCTGACGGCGCGCGACTCGGCGCTGTACGGCGCGCGCCTCGCCGCGGTCGAATCCGCCGAGGCGCAGGACGACGGCACGGTCGCCGTGACGCTCTCAAAGGCGAACACACAGCTGCCTGTGCTGCTGAACGTGCCCGTGATCGAGAACAACGCGCTCTCCAGCACATACCCCTCCGGCACCGGGCCGTACCGCTTCGACGACGGCTACGCTTCGCTCTCGGTCTTCGCCGACCATCCGGACGCGGCGTCCATGCCGGTGGACACCATATGTTTAAAAGAGTTCTCCACGATGGAGGACATCATCACCGCCTTTGACAATGGGGAGCTGGATCTCGTGTGCAGCGACCCGACAGGGGACCTGGACCTGGGCCTGGGCGGCGTCAGCGAGTCGCGGCAGTACAGCACGACGAACCTGCAGTACATCGGCTTTAACACGAACAGCGCCTTCTTCCGCGAGGCCGCGTACCGCGCGGCGCTCGCCTGCGCGATTGACCGCGCTTACGCGGTTACCATGCTGGGGGACGCGGGCGTCCCCTCGCCGCTGCCGGTCCATCCGGTGAGCGCGTTTTACGACGAGCGTCTCGCGGGCACGATGGAGTACGATCCGGAAAAGGCGGCCGACGCGCTCACGGCCTGCAAGGTCGCGGACTATGACGGCGACGGCAAGCGGGAATATCTCTACTCCGAGACCGAGCCGCGCGACATTGATCTCACATTCCTCGTCTGCAGCGACAGCACGCAGAAGACCGCCGCCGCGAACAAAATCGCCGAGGATCTGCGCGGACTCGGCCTGACGGTGACGGTCCGGGCGGCGTCGTGGGAGGATTACTGCGCGCTGCTGAAGGAGGGCAAATTCGATCTCTATTACGGCGAAGTGCGCCTGCCGGCGGACTTTGATCTCAGCGCGCTGCTCACGGCGGGCGGGGTGATGAACTACGGCGGCGTCACAAGCGGCGTCTACGCCGAGACGATCGACGCCTATCTCGCTGCGCCGGAGAGCGGGCGAAGCGCCGCGTGCGAGGCGATGCTGCGATGCGTGGCGGACAATGCGCCGATCCTGCCCGTCTGCTTTGAAAAGCACGAGGTCTGCGCGCACCGCGGCACGGTCGGCGGCTTTGCCCCGACGCAGTACAACATCTTCTATCACCTTACGAACTGGACGATTGATCTCTCATGAAATGGTTTGAGACACTCCCCAAAAGCATCCGGCGTTTTGCGTCCTACGCGATGATCGGAATCCTTGATACCTTTCTCGACTGGGGCGCGTTCACGCTCTCCTACGAGCTTGTGCATCTGACGCCGCATGTCAGCCAGGGCGTCGGCTACTTTGTCGGCGCGATCAGCAGCTATCTGCTCAACGGACACTTTACGTTCCGGGACGGGCACGAGCGGCCGTGGCTGAAGTTTATCAAATTCGCCGCGTGGAACGTGTTTTCCCTGCTCATCAGCGCGTGGCTGATCGCGCTGCTGACGCGCTGGGGCATGAACGCCTACTTTGCGAAGTTCTTCGTGACGCTGGAGGTCTCTCTGGTGAACTATGTGGGCTATAAATATCTGGTGTTCCGCGTCAAGCCGGAGCACGGACAAAAACGGGAAGGGGGCGACGAAGCATGACAGACAGAGACTTGATCGACCTGGCGGTGCAGGCGTCGAAGAACGCCTATGTGCCGTACTCGCACTTTCCGGTGGGTGCGGCGCTCGAGTGCGCCGACGGCACCGTGTTTACCGGGTGCAATGTGGAAAACGCCGCGCTTGGCAGCACGATCTGCGCCGAGCGCACCGCCGTGTGCAAGGCCGTCAGCGAGGGACACCGGGACTTTATCCGCATCGCGGTCTACGGCGACGGGGAGGGGTACTGCTATCCCTGCGGCGCGTGCCGGCAGTTTCTGGCGGAGTTTGCGCCGGAGATCGAGGTCCTCTCGGCCAAGAGCGGCCGCTATGTGTCCAATAAGCTGAGCGAGCTGATGCCGTATACCTTTCACTTTTGAACCGCCCGGCGAAACGCTTTCGCCGGCTTCAGCCTGTGCGGCATGCGCAGCGCACATCACGGAGGTGAACCGTCTATGGAGCTGGAGCAGCTTCGGATCTTTCTGGCTGTGGCGGAGAGCGGCAGCTTTACGGGCGCGGCAAAGCGCCTGTTTGTGAGCCATTCCACGACGAGCCGCGCTGTGGCCGCGCTGGAGCGGGAGCTGGGCGCGCGGCTCTTTTCCCGCGCGCGCCACGCCGTCACGCTGACGCCGGCGGGCGCCGTGCTCCGCGAGCGAGCGCGTGCGCTGCTGGCGGAGGCGGAGGCCGCGGCCGCCGCCGTCCGCGCCGCGGGGGAGGATGCGTGAGGCCGCCTTTGCGCCCGCCAAAAAAGTTTTCGGAAAAAATAGCAAAATCCCTCTTGACAAGCAAGGGGGATTTTGCTATTCTAAGAAAGCGCCTGTGCGTAGGGTATGGGCGTAGTATGCGATGAAGCGGGAGATTGCGGGCAAAAACCCGGTAACTTCCGTGGAGTATGTCCGCTGCCGGGCGACCGGCAGGCAATCGGGCGGCTGAGAACCCCCTGCACCGCGTATATCACCTGTGCGGGAACGACCGGCAGAGCGCCGGTTTGTTTTTCGGACAGGGTTTGATACGCACGGAACGGTGTAGGAAAGTCTCACCCGTGCGAATCCATATGGCAGACCCAATGCTGCCAATCATTTCGTAACGGAGGAAAAACCACATGGCAACCAGCAACAAGAAAATGATCCGCATCCGTCTCAAGGCGTACGATCACCAGCTGATCGACAAGGCTGCGGAAAAGATCGTCGAGACCGCCAAGCGCACCGAGGCGCAGGTCTCCGGCCCGATCCCGCTGCCGACGCGGACGGAGATCGTCACGATCCTGCGCGCCGTCCACAAGTATAAGGACAGCCGCGAGCAGTTTGAGCGCCGCACCCACAAGCGCCTGATCGACATCATGAACCCGACCCAGAAGACGGTCGAGGCGCTGATGAATCTGGAGCTGCCCGCGGGCGTCGAGATCGACATCAAGCTGTAAGCGCTCTTATTCATCAGACTGCAAACCTTTGAAGCGTTTGCAGACCGACATCCATCAACGATCCACAGTCCGCAGCTTGCGTGTGCGGACGGGTCAAGTCAGCAGCCTCTGGGATACTTCTATAAGATATGCCCAAGCGAGCTGACCAATAACCTGAAGGAGGAACCTCATATGAAGAAAGCCATCATCGGCAAAAAGATCGGCATGACGCAGATCTTCGATGAAGCGGGCAAGGTCGTCCCGGTCACGGTGATCGAGGCCGGCCCCTGCACGGTCACCGCGAAGGCGACCCTGGAAAAGGAAGGCTACAACGCCGTCCAGCTCGGCTTTGGCGACGTGGCCGAGAAAAAGCTGACAAAGCCGGAAAAGGGCCATCTGGACAAGGCCGGCGTCGGCTACAAGAAGCACCTCAAGGAATTCCGGCTTGAGGACTGCGATTCCGTCAACGTGGGCGATGTTCTGAAGGCCGACGTGTTCGCCGAGGGCGACAAGGTTGACGTTACGGGCATCAGCAAGGGCAAGGGCTACGCCGGCGTCGTCAAGCGCTACGGCCAGGGCCGCACCCCCACCAGCCACGGCGGCGGCCCGGTCCACCGTCATGCCGGCTCCATGGGCTCCAGCACCGATCCATCCCGTATCTTCCCGGGCAAAAAGCAGGCCGGTCACATGGGCGTGGAGCAGGTCACGGTGCAGAACCTGGACGTGGTCAAGGTCGATCCCGAGCTCAATATGATCGTCATCCGCGGCGCGATCCCCGGCCCGAAGGGCGGCATCGTGTACGTCAAGAGCACGGTCAAGACGCAGATCGTCAAGAAGGGCGACGCCGGCATCTCCTCGAACCCGCAGAAGGCGTCCGGCCGCAACCCGCAGAAGGCATCCGCCAGAAAGTAAGGAAAGGAGAGACAAGAAATGCCGAAAGCAAATCTTTACAACATGGCCGGCGAGCAGGTCGGCGAGGTTACGCTCTCCGATGCGATTTTCGGGGTGGAACCGAATCAGTCCGTGCTGCATGACGCTGTCAAAAATCATCTGGCAAACCGCCGCCAGGGCACGCAGAGCGCGCTGACCAAGGGCGAGGTTTCCTATACGACCGCCAAGCCCTGGCGCCAGAAGGGGACGGGCCGCGCCCGCGCCGGCTACAAGGGCTCCCCGGTCTGGACGCACGGCGGCGTCGCGTTCGCGCCGAAGCCGCGTGATTACAGCTATTCCCTCAACAAGAAGGTCAAGCGCCTCGCGCTCAAGAGCGCGCTGAGCGCCAAGGCCGCCGAGAGCGAGATCCTGGTCATCGACGGCCTGCATCTCGACGAGATCAAGACCAGGACGTTCAAGGCGTTTCTGGATCAGCTCGGCGTGCAGGGCAAGGCGCTCGTCATCACCGAGAACGTGGACGAGAACGTCGTCAAGAGCGCCCGCAACATCCCCGGCGTGACCAGCACGACCGCCACCATTCTCAGCCCCTATGAGATCCTGAACAACCGCGTTCTGATCGTCGATCAGGCCGCGCTCCGGAAAATCGAGGAGGTGTTCGCATGAGAACCGCATACGACGTCATTCTCCGCCCGATCATCACCGAGCAGTCCATGGAGGACCTCGACATCAAAAAGTATGTGTTCGAAGTCGCCCCCGACGCCGGAAAGATCGAGATCAAAAAGGCGATCGAAGAGATCTTCGACGTCAAGGTCATCAAGGTGACCACCACCGTCATCCACCCGAAGGAAAAGCGCGTCGGGGCCAATCCCTCCGGCATGACCGCCAGGCGCAAGAAGGCCGTGGTCAAGCTCTCCGCCGATTCGAAGAACATCGAAATCTTCGAGGGCATGGCGTAAGGAGGTAAACGAGAATGTCTATTAAAACCTATAAACCGACGACACCGGCCCGCCGCAGCATGTCGGTCTCCGGCTTTGACGGCGTCGATAAGCACGCCAAGCCCCAGAAGGAGCTGGTGGAGGTCCTCAAGAAGCACTCCGGCCGCAACAGCTACGGCCGCATCACCGTCCGCCACCAGGGCGGCGGCAACCGCAGAAAATACCGTATCATCGACTTTAAGCGCAACAAGCCGGACATGGAGGCCACCGTCCTGCGCCTGGAGTATGACCCGAACCGTAGCGCGTTCCTCGCGCTGGTGGAGTATGTTGACGGCGAGCGCCGCTACATTCTCGCCCCGGTCGGGCTGAAGGCCGGCGACAAGGTCGTCTCCTCCGCCACGGCGGACATCAAGCCCGGCAACGCGCTGCCGCTCGCGAACATCCCGGTCGGCACCGTGATCCACAACATCGAGCTCTATCCCGGCAAGGGCGCGCAGCTGGTGCGCAGCGCCGGCGTCGCCGCGCAGCTCATGGCGAAGGAAAACGGCATGGCGACCGTTCGCCTGCCGTCGGGCGAGTTCCGCAAGGTCCGCCTGGAGTGTATCGCCACGATCGGCCAGGTCGGCAACATCGACCACGCGAACGTCTCCATCGGCAAGGCCGGCCGCAAGCGCCACATGGGCGTGCGCCCGACGGTGCGCGGCTCGGTCATGAACCCGTGCGACCACCCGCACGGCGGCGGCGAGGGCAAGTCGCCCGTCGGCCGTCCCGGCCCTGTCACCCCGTGGGGCAAACCCGCGATGGGCTACAAGACCCGCAAGAAGAAGAACGCGACCGACAAGTTCATTGTCAAGCGCCGCAACGCGAAGTAAGGAGGGGAAACGTAAATGAGCAGAAGTGTGAAAAAAGGCCCGTTCGCCGCTCCGGAGCTCCTGAAGCGTGTTGACGCCATGAACAAGTCCGGCGAAAAGAAGGTCGTCAAGACCTGGAGCCGCGCGTCCACCATTTTCCCGTCCTTTGTCGGACACACCATCGCCGTCCACGACGGTCGCCGCCATGTGCCGGTGTATATCACCGAGGATATGGTCGGCCACAAGCTGGGCGAATTTGCGCCGACGCGCACCTTCCGTGGTCACGCCGGCAGCAAGACCGCAGGAAAGTAAGGGGGAGGAACCATGGAAGAAAAGAAAACTGCACGGGCTGAGCTGAAATATGCCCGCATCGCTCCCCGCAAGGTCCAGATCGTCTGCGACATGATCCGCGGCCAGGACACGAAGATCGCCGAGGCCTATATGGCGCACACGCCAAAGGCCGCCTGCGAGCCGATGCTCAAGCTCCTCAAGAGCGCTTGCTCCAATGCGGAGAACAACTTTGAGATGGACCCCGACAAGCTCTATGTCGCCGAGGCTTACTGCGGCGCCGGCCCCATTCTCAAGCGGGGCCGCCCGAGAGCGCAGGGCCGTATGTACCGCATCAACAAGCGCACCAGCCACATCACCATCGTCGTGGCTGAGAAGGACTAAGGGAGGAGGCAGAATATGGGACAGAAAGTTCACCCGCACGGTATGCGCGTCGGCGTCATCAAGGATTGGGATTCCCGCTGGTACGCGCGCGACGAAAAGGTCGGCGACCTGATCGTTGAGGATTACAAGATTCGTGAGTATCTGAAGAAGACCCTGTATTCCGCAGGCGTCCCCAATATCGAGATCGAGCGCGACAGCGCGAAGGTGCGCATCTTTATCCACTGCTCCCGCCCCGGCGTCGTCATCGGCAAGGGCGGCGCGGAGATCGAGCGCATCCGCCTCGAGGTCGAGAAGATGATCGGCAAGCCCGTCGCCCTCTCCATCGTCGAGGTGCGCACGCCGGATACGAACGCGCAGCTCGTCGCGGAGAACATCGCCGCGCAGCTGGAAAAGCGCATCGGCTTCCGCCGCGCGATGAAAAATGCCATGGGCCGCGCCATGAGAATGGGCGCCCGCGGCATCAAGATTATGTGCTCCGGCCGTCTGGGCGGCGCCGAAATCGCCCGCACCGAGTGCTATCACGAGGGCACCATCCCGCTGCAGACCATCCGCGCCGACATTGAGTACGGCTTCGCGGAGGCGGCCACGACCTATGGCCGCGTGGGCGTAAAGGTCTGGATCTACAAGGGCGAGATCCTTTCCCAGACGCTGCGCACCACGCCGCGCACGATGGATCTCAACCGGCGCGACGACCGCCGGCGCGATCGCCGCGACGGTGACCGCAGAGGCCGCGGCGGATATAACCGCGACCGCAGAGGCGGCGGCAGCTACAATCGCGACCGTCAGGGCGCCGGCGGCAGCCGGCCGCAGGGCGGCTATCAGGGCGGAAACCGGCCCCAGGGCGGCGCCAACGCCAGCCGTCCGCCGCGTCCGGCAGCGCCCGCTGCCCCCAAGGAAGGAGGCAATGACTGATGTTAATGCCCAAGAGAGTGAAATACCGCAGAGTGCAGCGCGGCCGCATGACCGGCAAGGCCACCCGCGGCAACAAGGTCACCTACGGTGAGTTTGGCCTGCAGGCCACCGAGCCGTCCTGGATCACCTCCAACCAGATCGAAGCGGCCCGTGTCGCCATGACGCGCTATACCAAGCGCGGCGGCCAGGTCTGGATCAAGATCTTCCCCGACAAGCCCGTCACGCAGAAGCCCGCCGAGACCCGCATGGGCTCCGGCAAGGGCTCCCCGGAGTACTGGGTTGCCGTCGTGAAGCCCGGCCGCGTCATGTTTGAAATCGCCGGCGTGCCGGAGGAAACCGCCCGCGAGGCGCTGCGTCTGGCGAGCCACAAGCTGCCCTGCAAGACGAAGATCGTCAAGCGGGAAGAGACCGAGAATGGTGGTGAAGCAAGATGAAGGCAAGTGAAATTCGCTCCATGTCCCCGGCTGAGCTGGAAAGCAAGCTCGTGGAATTGAAGAAGGATCTGTTCATGCTCCGTATGCAGCACGCTACCAATCATCTTGACAATCCCGTTAAGATTTCAGCCGTGCGGCGCGACATTGCCCGAGTCAAGACCGTGATCCGCGAAAAAGAGCTCGAGCAGTGAGGAGGGAAATGAGAATGAACGAAACCAGAACGACTTCCCGCAAGACCCGCGTCGGCAAGGTCGTGTCCGACAAGATGGATAAGACCGTCGTCGTCACCGTGGCTGACCACGTCGCGCACAAGACGTATAAGAAGATCATCGGCAGAACGTACCGCCTGAAGGCGCATGACGAGAACAACGAGTGCCGCGTGGGCGATACCGTTCGCGTGATGGAGACCCGCCCCCTGTCCAGGGACAAGAGATGGCGCGTGGTCGAAATCGTGGAAAAGGCGAAGTAAGGAGGCAACAACATGATTCAGCAAGAGACTTTTCTGAAGGTTGCCGACAATACCGGCGCCAAGGAAATCAAGTGCATCCGCGTTCTCGGCGGATCAAAGCGGAAATACGCCAGCATCGGCGATGTGATCGTGGCTTCCGTGCGCAAGGCCGCCCCCGGCGGCTCCGTGAAGAAGGGCGACGTCGTCAAGGCCGTCGTCGTACGTACCAGCAAGGCAGTCCGCCGCGCGGACGGCACCTATGTCCGGTTCGACGACAACGCCGCGGTGCTCATCAACGGCGAGGATAAAAACCCCCGCGGCACCCGTATTTTCGGGCCCGTGGCCCGCGAGCTGCGCGACAGCGATTTCATCAAGATCCTGTCGCTGGCGCCCGAAGTCATTTGAGGAGGACACAGTATGAATATCAGAAAAGACGATACAGTGGTTGTCCTCTCCGGCAAGGATAAGGGCAAGCAGGGCAAGGTGCTCGTCGCCGACCCGAAGAACAGAAAGGTCATCGTGGCGGGCGTGAACGTGGCCACCAAGCACCAGAAGCCCCGCAAGCAGGGCGAAGAGGGCGGCATCATCAAGGTCGAGATCCCCATCTACGCCAGCAAGGTGCAGGTCGTCTGCCCGAAGTGCGGCAAATCGACCCGCGTCGGCCACAAGCTCGCGAAGGTGACCATCTCCGGTGTGGAGAAAAACAAGAGCGTCCGCGTCTGCAAAAAGTGCGGCGCCGAGCTGTGAGGAAAGGAGTGACGAAACCATGCCTACCATGAAAACCAAGTACCAGCAGGAAGTCGCTCCCGCGCTGATGGAAAAATTCCAGTACAAATCCGTCATGCAGATCCCGAAGATCGACAAGATCGTCGTCTCCGTCGGCTGCGGCGACTGCAAGGACAACGCCAAGGCGCTCGAGGCCGTCATCAAGGACATCACCGCGATCACCGGCCAGAAGGCCGTCGCCACCGTCGCGAAGAAGTCCGTCGCGAACTTCAAGCTCCGCGAGGGGATGCACGTCGGCGTCAAGGTCACGCTGCGGCAGGACCGCATGTGGGAGTTTCTTGACCGCCTGCTCAACATCGCGCTGCCCCGCGTCCGCGACTTCCGCGGCATCTCGGCCGACGCATTCGACGGCCGCGGCAACTACAGCCTGGGTCTCAAGGAGCAGATCATCTTCCCCGAGATCGAGTATGACAAGATCGAGAAGCTCCGCGGCATGAACATTGCCATCATCACCACCGCGAACACCGATGAGGAGGCGCGCGAGCTGCTCCGCCTCATGGGCGCTCCGTTCGTCAACGCTTAAGGGAGGAGGAAGACCATGGCTAAAAAATCAATGATCCTCAAGCAGCAGGCCCCGGCGAAGTACTCCACCCGCAAGTACAACCGCTGCAAGATCTGCGGCCGCCCCCACGCCTATCTGCGCAATTACGGCATTTGCCGCATCTGCTTCCGGGAGCTGGCGTACAAGGGCCAGATCCCCGGCGTAAGAAAGGCTTCCTGGTAAACTTCCGCCATGCGTCGTGAGCCGCGTTTGCTGTACACAAAGTACAGCGGCGCGCAGCGACTTCGCCTGACGAAAGTTTCCCGGGGAAGCAGGATAATCCGCCGCACATCGGCTGACAGCAAATTTCCTGCGCTGGAGCGGCAAGCGCTACTAACTGTGTTATCTTTGTGATGACAGGCTAAAACATTTTTGCTGTTTTCCCTGCGGGAAAACAGCAGGGATGGCGAAAGGCCACAGGGAATCATGTATTCATGTGGAACCTCGCCGCCCAAACCGAGCGATCGGTAACTCTAATAAGGAGGAAACACACTATGCAGATCACAGACCCCATTGCAGACATGCTGACCCGCATCCGCAACGCCGGTTCGGCCAGACATGACACGGTGGACGTCCCAAGCTCCAAGATGAAGAAGGCCATCGCCGAGATTCTGCTGGAGGAAGGCTATATCAAGAACTTCCAGCTCATTGACGACGGCACGCAGGGCGTCATCCGCATCACGCTCAAGTATCTCCCCGGCAAGGAGAAGGCCATTCAGGGCCTCCGCCGCGTTTCCAAGCCCGGCCTGCGGGTTTACGCGGGCGCCGACGAGCTGCCGCAGGTGCTGCGCGGCCTCGGCATCGCGATCATCTCCACCTCCAAGGGCATCATGACCGACAAGAAGGCGCGCAAAGAGCACGTCGGCGGCGAAGTCCTCGCGTTCGTGTGGTAAGGGAGGTACAGATATGTCTAGAATTGGTAGAGCTCCCATTGAACTGCCGGCCGGCGTGGATTTTAAGCTCGACGGCAAGCACGTCACCGTGAAGGGCCCGAAGGGTGAGCTGGAGATGGACGTCGTCCCGGAAATCGACGTTTCGGTGGAAGGCAATGTCGTCCACGTCACCCGCCCGAGCGATGAAAAGCAGTACCGTGCGCTGCACGGATTGACCCGCACGCTGATCCACAACATGGTCGTCGGCGTGACGGAGGGCTTCAGCAAGACGCTGGAAATCAACGGCGTCGGCTACAGGGCCCAGAAGGAAGGCACCAACCTCGTCATGAACCTTGGATACTCGCACTCGGTGACGGTCGCGGAGACGGACGATATCAAGATCGACGTTCCGAACCCGAACCAGGTCATCATCAAGGGGATCGACAAGCAGAAGGTCGGCCAGTTTGCAGCAGAGGTTCGTAAGAAGCGTCCGCCGGAGCCGTACAAGGGCAAGGGCATCAAGTATGACTACGAGCATATCCGCCGCAAAGAAGGCAAGACCGGCGCGAAGTAATGGGAGGTGTGCCTGAATGATTAAAAGACCCGATACGAAAGCGCAGCGCGCAAAGCGCCATAAGCGCGTCCGCGGGAAGGTCTCCGGCACGGCAGAGCGTCCGCGCCTGAGCGTGTACCGCAGCGAAAACAATATCTACGCCCAGATCATCGACGATGCGGCAGGCGTCACGCTGTGCAGCGCCTCCACCGTGGAGAAGGGCTTCGAGGGCAGCGGCGGCAACTGCGCGGCGGCTGCCAAGGTTGGCAAGACGGTTGCCGAGCGCGCCGTGGCCAAGGGGATCGAAGAGGTCGTGTTCGACCGCGGCGGCAACATCTATCACGGCCGCGTGAAGGCACTGGCGGAAGGCGCCCGTGAGGGCGGCCTGAAGTTCTGACGGAAGGAGGAAACGAAATGGCATACAACAACGACAGAAACGACAGACGGGATCGCCGCAATCGCGACGAGGAGCCGCAGGAGTTCACCGAAACCGTCGTCTCGCTCAACCGCGTTTCCAAGACCGTCAAGGGCGGCCGCGTCATGAAGTTCTCCGCTCTGGTCGTCGTGGGCGACGGCAAGGGCCGCGTCGGCTACGGACTCGGCAAGGCGTCCGAGGTCTCCGAGGCGATCCGCAAGGGCCTGGAGGACGCGAAGAAGAATCTCTGCACGATCACGCTGCAGGGCAGCACCATTCCGCACGAGGTCATCGGCGAGTTCGGCGCAGGCCGCGTCCTGCTCAAGCCCGCCGCACCCGGCACCGGCGTCATCGCGGGCGGCGCGGTCCGCGCCGTGGTGGAGGCCGCCGGCATCCGCGATATCCGCACGAAGTGCCTGCGCTCGAACAATCCCGCGAATGTCATTGCCGCGACCATGCAGGGCCTGAAGAGCCTGCGCAACGCGGAGCAGGTCGCCGTTTACCGCGGCAAGACCGCTGAAGAGATTCTGGGTTAAGGAGGGCGCAGCTATGGCAAATCTGAAGATCAAGCTTGTCAAGAGCCTCAACGGCCGGCATGACAAACACATTGCGACCGCTCAGTCCCTCGGCCTGCACAAGATCGGCAACGAGACCGTGCAGCCGGATAACCCGCAGACCCGTGGCAAGCTCGCCAAGATCGGCTATCTTGTCGAGGTCACTGAAGTTGAATGAAGGAGGGCCGCAGTATGAATATCCATGATCTGTCCCCTGTGGAGGGCTCCACCCACGTTGCAAAGCGCAAGGGCCGCGGCCACGCCACCGGCAACGGCAAGACCGCCGGCCGCGGTCATAAGGGCCAGAAGGCCCGCAGCGGCGGCGGCGTCCGCATCGGCTTTGAGGGCGGCCAGATGCCGCTGGCGCGGCGCGTGCCGAAGCGCGGCTTTCACAATATCTTCGCAAAGCCTCTGGAGAGCGTGAATGTCTCCGCGCTCAACCGCTTCGCCGACGGCGACGTCGTCGATGCGCAGGCGCTGCTGAACGCCCGCGTGCTGTCCAAGTGCCGGTACGGCGTCAAGATCCTCGGCGGCGGCGAGCTGACCAAGAAGCTCACCGTGCAGGCTTCCGCGTTCTCGGAATCGGCAAAGGCGAAGATCGAGGCAGCAGGAGGAAAGGCAGAGGTGGTGTAAGGTGCTCCAGACTTTTCGGAACGCATGGAAAATTGAGGAGCTGCGCAAGAAGATCCTCTTTACGCTTCTGATTATCCTGCTTTACCGCCTCGGCAACGCCGTACCCGTACCCTTTGTCGATACTGCGCTGCTGCAGCAGTATTTCAACGCCAACAATCTCCAGAGCACCGTTCTCGGGCTGTATAACGTCATGTCCGGCGGCGCCTTTGCAAGAGCGACGATTTTCGCGCTGTCCATCCAGCCGTACATCAACGCTTCCATCATCATTCAGCTCCTGTGCATCGCGATTCCCGCGCTGGAGCGGCTGCAGAAGGAAGGCGGCGAGGAGGGCAGAAAGAAGATCGCCAGCATCACGCGCTACAGCACCGTGGCCATCGGCCTCATCCAGGGCTTTGCGTATTATATGATGATTCGCAACTATGAGCTCATCAGCGCGGAGTATGTCTCCAACATCTGGGCGGCGATTGTCATTATCCTGACGTTCACGTCCGGCTCGGCGCTCATCATGTGGCTCGGCGAGCAGATCACCGAGTTCGGCATCGGCAACGGCATCTCGATCATCCTGTTCGTGAGCATCGTCGCCCGGTTCCCGACCGCGGTGGCCACGCAGATCCGCAACGTTTCGGCCGGGAACCTCTCCTGGTGGCTGCTGGTGCTGATGTACCTCGGCGGCCTGGTGCTGATCGTGCTGATCGTGCTCGTGAACGACGCCGAGCGCCGCATCCCGGTGCAGTATTCCAAGCGCGTCGTCGGCCGCAAGATGTACGGCGGCCAGTCCACGCACCTGCCGATGAAGGTGAACATGTCCGGCGTGCTGCCGATCATCTTCGCGCAGTCAATCGCGATGATCCCGGCGACGATCTGCATGTTCGTGCCCAGGTGGCAGGACGGCTGGGCCATGACGAATATCTTCGATACGAACACGTGGCCGTATGCGGTCATCTATTTCCTGCTGATTATCTTCTTCGCGTATTTCTACTCCACCATCCAGTTCAACCCCATTGAGGTGGCGAACAACCTGAAGAAGAACGGCGGATTCATCCCCGGCTTCCGCGCCGGCAAGCCGACCAGCGACTTTTTGCAGAAAGTGCTCAACAAGATCACGCTCTTCGGCGCCATCTATCTGGGCATCATCGCGGTCGTCCCGATCATCGTGAGCGCGGTGTCGTCCGCCTCGGAGCTGACGGGCATCTCGCTCGGCGGCACGTCCATCATCATCGTGGTCGGCGTTGCGCTTGAGACCGTCCGCGCGCTGGAAGCGCAGATGCTTATGCGCAACTACAAGGGATTTCTCACCTGACGGGAGGCGGAAGAGATGAAACTGATCCTATTGGGCGCGCCCGGCGCCGGAAAGGGAACGCAGGCGGAGATTTTGAGCCGGCGTCTCGGCATCCCGACCATCTCCACCGGGAACATCCTGCGCGCGGCCATGAAAAACGGCACGCCCGTCGGGCTGCAGGCGAAGGCCTATGTGGAAAGCGGCAGACTCGTGCCGGACGACGTCATCATCGGCATCGTCTGCGAGCGACTCGCGGAGCCCGATTGCGCCAACGGCTATATCCTGGACGGGATGCCGCGCACGATCCCGCAGGCGGAGGCGCTGGAAGCCAACGGCATCGAGATCGACCGCGCGCTCTCCATCGAGATCGCGGACGCGGTCATCGTCGAGCGCATGTCCGGACGCAGGACCTGCAAGGACTGCGGCGCGACGTATCACGTCGTCTCCAACCCGCCCAAGGCGGAAGGGCGCTGCGACCTCTGCGGGGGCGAGCTCACCATCCGCAAGGACGACGCGCCGGAGACCGTGAAGGCCCGGCTGGATGTATACCACGCCGAGACGGAGCCGCTGAAGGATTTCTACGCCGCGCGCGGCAAGCTCGTGTCCGTGGACAATCAGCCGACCATTGAGCTGACCACGGCGGCCATTGAGAAAGCGTTGGACATCCAATGATTATTATCAAGTCTTCCAGGGAAATCGACCTGATGCGTCAGGCCGGCAAGATCACTGCCGGGGCGAGATCCGTCGCCCGGCAGATGATCGAGCCCGGCGTCACCACGCAGCAGATCGACCGGGAGGTGCACCGGTTCATCACCAAGGCGGGCGCAACGCCGTCGTTCCTTGGATACGGCGGCTTCCCGGCCAGCGCGTGCATCTCGGTCAACAACGAGGTGATCCACGGTATCCCCGGGCCGCGCGTGCTTCACGCGGGCGATATCGTCAGCGTGGACGTCGGCGCACGGTTCCAGGGCTTCCATGGCGACTGCGCGGGGACGTTTCCGTGCGGCAGCTGCTCCGACGAGGCGCTGAAGCTGATCGAGGTCACGCGGCAGAGCTTTTTCGAGGGCATCCGCTTCGCCCGCGTGGGCTATCGCATCTCCGACATTGGCCACGCCGTGCAGGAATACGCCGAGGGCTTCGGCTACGGCGTCGTGCGCGACTATGTCGGCCACGGCGTGGGCGCGCAGCTGCATGAGCCGCCGGAGATTCCGAACTACGGCAAGCCCGGCCACGGGCCGCGGCTGGCCAGAGGCATGACGATCGCGGTGGAGCCGATGATCAATGCCGGCGGCGAGGCGGTCTATGTGCTCGACAACGACTGGACGGTCGTGACCGGGGACGGAAGCCTGTCCGCCCACTATGAAAACTCTCTTCTCATCACCGATGGGGAACCGGAGATTTTGACGTTCGCAGACGACATTTGACGGCGCGGCATCCGCGCGCAATCACAGGAGGTTCATGCAGTTTGGCAAAAGACGATGTAATCGAGCTTGAGGGCACGGTCGTCGAATCCCTGCCCAACACGATGTTCCAGGTCGATATCGGCAACGGCCATATCATCCTGGCGCACATTTCCGGCAAGCTCCGGATGAATTTTATCAGGATCCTCCCCGGTGACAAGGTAACGGTGCAGATGTCGCCCTACGACCTGACCCGCGGCCGCATCACCTGGAGAAGCAAGTAGGAGGTAGAACACTTATGAAAGTCAGACCAAGCGTCAAGCCCATGTGCGAGAAGTGCAAGATCATCAAGCGCAAGGGCAAAGTCATGGTAATTTGCGAAAACCCCAAGCACAAGCAGCGTCAGGGCTGAGCTCCTTTTCCTGAGAGAAGGGAGCCTGGAAGCCTTCTTTCGCTGTGACCCCATTGTGAACATCCCGTGTTGGGAAGCTCGGCTCCCTCCGGCGGGAGTAAGCCAACTCCCCGTATCAAGCACGGGAGCACAGATAGTCCAAAATCATCCACAAATCTATTGAAAGGAATGATCGAATCAGATGGCACGTATCGCCGGCGTTGACCTGCCCAAGGACAAAAGAATTGAAATTGGCCTGACCTATGTGTACGGTATCGGCAGAACCAGCGCGAAAAAAATCCTCGAAATGACCGGCATCAATCCGGACACCCGCGTAAAGGACCTCACGGACGAGGAGGAGTCCAAGATCCGTGAGTGCATCGACCATAACTTCGTCGTGGAGGGCGACCTCCGCCGCAGCGTGGCGCTGGACATCAAGCGCCTGACGGAGATCGGCTGCTACCGCGGCATGCGTCACAGACGCGGCCTGCCGGTGCGCGGCCAGCGCAGCAAGACCAACGCGCGCACGCGCAAGGGTCCGAAGCGCACGATTGCAAACAAGAAGAAGTAAGGAGGGATATGTATGGCATCTGCAGCAAAGGGCAAGAAGGTTCGCACGCGCCGCAAGGAGCGCAAGAACATCGAGAAGGGCGCCGTTCATATCAGCTCTTCGTTTAACAACACGATGGTCACCATCACCGATCCGCAGGGCAACGCCATTTCCTGGGCGTCCGCCGGCGGCATGGGCTTCCGTGGAAGCAAGAAGTCTACCCCCTTCGCGGCGCAGACCGCCGCCGAGACGGCCGCCAAGGCCGCCATGGAGCACGGTCTCAAGACGGTCGAAGTGTTTGTCAAGGGTCCCGGCTCGGGCCGTGAGGCGGCGATTCGCGCGCTTCAGACCGCCGGCCTGGAGGTCACGATGATTAAGGACGTCACCCCGATCCCGCACAACGGCTGCCGTCCCCCGAAGCGCCGCCGCGTCTGATTGAAGGAGGTAAGAACGTATGGCAAGAAATATTCAGCCGATTGCCAAGCGCTGCAAGGCGCTGGGCATTTCCCCCGCTGAGCTGGGTTACGCCAGGAAGACCACCAAGCGCAATCCGAAGGGGCAGGTCCGCCGCAAGCAGTCTGAGTACGGCAGACAGCTCAACGAGAAGCAGAAGGTCAAGTTCGTCTACGGCGTTCTGGAGCGTCAGTTCAAGAACTACTTCGAGATGGCCGAGCGCCGTCCCGGCCAGACGGGCGAGAACCTGCTGTCCATTCTCGAATCCAGACTGGACAACGTCGTCTTCCGCCTTGGCTTCGCCATGACGCGCGCGGAAGCCCGCCAGCTGGTCTCTCATGGTCACGTCACTGTCAACGGCCGCAAGGTCAACATCCCCAGCTTCCTGGTCAAGCCGGGCATGGTCATCACGCTGAAGGACTCCAGCAAGAGCCTCGAAAAGATCAAAGCCAACGTGGAAGCCAACTCCTTCCGCGCCGTGCCGAGATGGCTGGAGTATGACGCCTCCAACATGATCGCCAAGGTGATCGCCGTCCCTGCGCGGGAGGACATCGACCTGCCTGTCGAGGAGCACCTCATCGTCGAGCTGTATTCCAAGTAAGAAAGAGACCCTCAAATTGGTAAGCTGACAACCGCAGCGTCCCAGAATGGGCGCAACAATTCAATTAAGGAGGGTACAGTCGCATATGATTGAAATTGAAAAGCCGCGTATCGAGTGCATCGAGCCTCCGGAGGAGCCGTCCTACGGAAAGTTTGTCGTGGAGCCCCTGGAGCGCGGCTACGGCACGACGCTGGGCAACTCTCTTCGCAGAGTGCTGCTCTCATCTCTCCCCGGCACCGCCGCGACGGCAATCCGCATCGACGGCGTGCAGCATGAGTTTTCCACGGTCCCCGGTGTGAAGGAAGACGTCACCGAGATCGTTCTGAATGTCAAGAGCATCATCGCCCGCCTCCACTCGGAGGGCGCGAAGACCGTCTATCTCCAGGCGTCGGGCGAGGGCGAGGTGACCGCCGGCGATATCAAGGCCGACGCCGAGGTCGAGATTCTCAACCCCGAACAGCACATCGCCTACCTCGGTCCGGACGGCGCGCTCAACATGGAGATCACGCTGGACCGCGGCAGAGGCTACGTCCCTGCGGACAAGAACAAGAGCGCGCAGCAGATCATCGGGACCATCCCCGTTGACTCTATCTTTGCACCGGTCCTGAAGGTGAACTACACCGTGGAGAATACCCGTGTCGGCAACCAGACGGACTTTGACAAGCTCACCATCGAGGTCTGGACGGATGCTACCATCTCCGCGCGCGACGCGGTCTCGCTCGGCGCGAAGATCCTCGTGGACCACTTCACGCTGTTCACGGATCTGTCCGACAGCATCGGCACCCGCAGCACTGTGGTGGAAAAGGAGGTCAAGCGGCCCGACACGGTCATGAAGATGACCATCGAGGAGCTGGATCTCTCCGTGCGCAGCTTCAACTGCCTGAAGCGCGCGAACATCAACACCATCGAGGACCTCACGAACAAGACGCAGGAGGAGATGATCAAGGTGCGCAACCTTGGCCGCAAGTCTCTGGAAGAGGTCGAGCACAAGCTTGCGATGATGGGCCTGTCCCTCGCGAGCGACGAGACTCAGCAATAACGTTACAAGCCTACAAGGAGGAAAAACCGATATGCCCGGAACAAGGAAGCTCGGCAGGACCACCGATCAGCGCAGGGCGATGCTCCGCCAGCAGGTGACCGACCTGCTCGACTACGGCCGGATGGAGACGACGCTCTACCGCGCGAAGGAGATTGCGCCCATGGCCGAGAAGATGATTACCCTTGGCAAGAAGGGCGGCCTGCCCGCGTATCGTCAGGCGCTGGCCTTCATCACCCGCGAGGATGTCGCCAAGAAGCTGTTCGATACCGTGGCGCCCGGCTATGCGGAGCGCAACGGCGGTTATACCCGCATCACCCGCATCGGCACCCGCCGCGGCGACGCCGCGGAGATGGCCGTCATCGAGCTGGTGTAAACGATCGCATACACATCAACATCAAAAGAGAGCCGCCCTGCGGCTCTCTTTTGATAGAGCCTGTCGAAAAAGGCCTCGCGTAGTTCGCGCCCGGAGGCGCGAACTACGCGAGGCCTTTTTGAATGGGCTTGACGGTGGTTGACATGGCGCGCCGCACAATGCTATCATTGTGTGGGGTGAGAACTATGCCGATCAATTCCTTCGACGACTATCCGATGACATGGCGTCCGACGCTCGACCGAAGCGGCCGCGCGCTGTATCGGACGCTGGCGGCGCGGCTGGAGGCGGATATCCGCGGCGGCGCGCTGCGGCCCGGCACAAGACTGCCGCCGCAGCGGGAGCTGGCGGATTTTCTGGACGTGAACGTGAGCACCGTGTCCAAGGCGTTCAAGCAGTGCGAGCTGAAGGGCCTGCTGTCCGCCACGGTGGGCAGCGGCACCTTCGTGTCCTATGACGCGCTCACAAACGGCCGGCTGATTTCCGTCGCGCACGGCGGCCTCACGGCGGACCTGGGCGCGACCGTGCCGGAGCCGTCCGGCAACGCGGCGCTGCTGGAGATGGCGCGCACCATCCTCGCCGAACCGGACGCGGAGGAGCTTTTCAGCTATCGCGCGCTGCGGCGGGACGACTGGCAGCGCGACGCGGCGCGCCTGCTGTTTTGCCGCTGCGGCTTCGACGCGCGCCCGGAGCAGATCCTGCCGGCGCCCGGCGGGCAGAACGCGCTTACGGCGGTTTTGGCCGCGTGCTTTCGCCGTGGGGACAGGATTGCCGTGGACGACCACACGTATCCCGGCGTCAAGACGGCGGCGGCCATGCTGGGCATCCGACTCGTGCCCGTTTCGATGGACGACGCGGGCATGGATCCCGTGGCGCTGGAGGCCGCCTGCAGGAATGAACCCATCGCGGGCATCTACTGCATTCCCGCCTGCCACAATCCCACGACGATCACCATGCCGGCTGCGCGGCGGGACGCCCTCGCGCGCATCGCGGAGACCTACGGCTGCCTCGTCGTGGAGGACGGGACCTATCAGCTCCTGGCCGCCGGGGAGCGCGCCATCGCGGACCGGATTCCCGCGCGCAGCATCTATTTCATCAGCCTCTCCAAGGCCATTTCGCCGGGTCTGCGCATGGCGTATCTGGCCGCGCCGCCGGACTATGACGCGGCGATTTCGGACGCGCTGTACAGCCTGAACGTCACCGTCGCGCCGCTCATGGCGGAAATCGCGGCGCGCATCGTCGGTTCCGGGCGGTTCGAGGAGATTGCCGCCGAGCACCGCCGCCGTACCGCCGCGCGCAATGCGATTGTGTCGCGCCATCTGTCGGAGGCGCGGTGCCGCGGCGGGGGAACGGACATTTTCCGCTGGCTCCTGCTGCCGGAACATCTGACGGGGGAGGCGTTTGAGCGCCTCGCGCTGGAGCGCGGCGTGCAGGTCTATGCGGCCGGGCGCTTCGCCGTGGGGAAGACCGTCCCGCTGCGCGCGGCGCGGCTGTCCATCTGTGCGCCGCACGATCCGAAGACGCTGGAGCGCGGCGTGCGCATCCTGGCGGAGCTGCTCGCGGAGTGAAGAAAATTGTGTGCCATACAATAAAGTGATTGTGTGATGCCCGGCGCTGTGCTATGCTGGACGCAGAAGGAAGCCGAACTGGAACACAGGACAGGAGGGACCAATCATGAAGCAATATGTTGTGGATGCGTTTACGGACAAGGTATTTGCCGGCAACCCCGCCGCAGTGTGCGTGATGGACACATGGCCCCCGGAGGAGTTGATGCAGAAGATCACCATTGAGAACAATCTCTCCGAGACGGCGTTCGTCGTGCCGAAGGGCGACCACTATCATCTGCGGTGGTTCACGCCCGGCGGCGAGATTGATCTCTGCGGGCACGCCACGCTCGGCACGGCGTATGTCATCACGCGCTTTGTGCGCCCGGAACTGACGGAGGTGGCGTTCGAGACGCTGAGCGGCCTGCTCACGGTGACGAAAAACGGGGCGCTGTTCGAGCTGGATTTCCCGGCCTACGATTTGGAGCCGGTGCCGGTGACGGACGCGATGGAGGCGGCCCTCGGCGCGCGGCCGGTGGAGGCGTATCTGGGGCGCGACCTGCTGTGCGTCATGGCGTCGGAGGATGATGTGCGCGGCAGGGACCCCGACCAGGCGAAGCTGTTGGAACTGGACGGACTGCTCGTGCACACCACCGCGCGCGGCAGAGACTATGACTGCGTCTCGCGCTCATACGCGCCGAAGCTGCGTGTGCCGGAGGACCCGGTCTGCGGCTCCGGACACTGCCACATTTTCCCTTATTGGGCGCGGGTGCTCGGCACGGACACCGTCCGGGGCTACCAGGCGTCCCGCCGCGGCGGCGAGATCAACGGCCGCCTGCACGACGGGCGCGTCACGCTCAGCGGCAAGGCGGCGCTGTTCTCCGAGGCGGAGATCCACATCGGCTGAGCGCCGAAAAAAGAGAAGCCGGACCGAGGCGCGTTTCCCCGCGCCCCGGTCCGGTCCGTTTGTCCCCCAATAGCCCGGCGGCGCGCGCGGCGCGCGGCGAGAATCGCGCCCCGCCTGTCCTCCGCCGGCGGACACGGCGAATCGTTTTGCAGGCCCAAAATCCCTTCAAGCCGCATGCTTGAAGGGATTTCTGCTGTTGACAGAATTCTGAATGCAGGATAAAATGGACATACATATTATATATTAAATCAATAAAGGAGGAGCGATATGGATCACAGTGTGCTCAACGCGATCGACCTCGCCATTGTGGGCGTGTATCTGGTTGCGATGATCTATATTGGCGTGCATTTCGTCAAGCGGATCAAAAACACAGGCGATTATTATGTCGCGGGACGGTCATTCGGCCCGCTGGTGCTGATGGCCACCGTCTGCGCCACGATCATCGGCGGCAGCGGTCTGATGGGCCGCGCGGGGAAGGCCTATTCGGGCGGCTTCATGGCCGTGATGACGGCGCTGCCCTATCTCATTGGGATGTTCGTATTTTCCGGCATTTCAGGCAGGATCTCGGATATTGGAACGCAGTATGACATCACCTCCATTCCGGAGCTGTTTGAGCGCCGGTTCGGAAAGACGGCCAAGCTCATTCTGGCGGCGATGATCGCCTTCACCATGATGGGTACGGTTGCCTCCCAGGTCACGGCGACGGCGACGATCCTCAAGATGGTCGGCGGCAGCGCGGGCATTTCCTACGAGCTCGGCGCGCTCATTGCGTGCATCGTGTTCATGGTCTATACCGCGACGTCCGGCCTCTTCGGCGTCGTGTATACGGATGTGTTTCAGTTTTATATGCTGCTGATTTTTGTGTATATTCTCATTCCCGTAACGTCGCTGCACAGCGTCGGCGGCTGGTCGAACTTCACGGCGAATCTGGACCCCACGCTGGTGAAGCCCTATATCAACGGCAGCATTGCGGGCGATATCGTGACATACCTCGTCTTTACCATGGCGGGGGCGGAGATGTGGCAGCGTGCCTTCGCCGCGCGCGACCGCAAGTCCGCGAAAAAGGGCATGTTCCTCGGCACGACGGTGTACGGCGTCACGATCCTGCTTGTCTATTTCATGGGCATCGTGGCGCACCAGATCATCGGCGAGGAGGTGCTGGAGCAGTACGGCTCCACGGACGCGGTCGTCCCCGCGCTCGCGATCAAGGTGCTGCCCATCGGGCTGACGGGCCTTGCGCTGGCGGGGCTGCTGTCTGTCATCATGTCCACGGCGGACAGCTATCTGCTTGTCTCGGTGCAGACCTGCGTGCATGACATTGGTAAGACGATCAACCCCAAAATGGCCGACCGGAAGGAGATTCGGCTCTCGCGCGTGTTCTCGATCATCCTGCCGCTGGCGGCGCTGGTGATCGCGCTTTATATCAAAAACGCCTATGATATCCTGATGTTTGCCTGGAGCTTTTATGCCGCGGCGGCGGGGCTGCCGTGCTTTGCGGCGCTGTATTGGAAAAAGGCCACGAAGCAGGGCGTCATTGCCGGGATGCTCGCGGGCTTCGTCGTGTGCGTCGGCTGGAAGCTGATCGGCGTGCCGTTCGGCCTCGGCGCAACGGTGCCCGGCGCCATCGCCTGCGCCATCGCGCTGGTGTGCGTCAGTCTCGCGACATATCGAAAGACCCCGTCAGAATTCCTGGAACCAAAGAAAAGCGAAGAATAAAAAAATTCGGGCCAGCCGCTTGGCTGGCCCGAAATGTGTAAATGGGTTATAAGCAGAGCCGCAGGAAAATATAGCAAGATGCAGAAAGGGCTTGCAAAAAACGGAATGATCGTGTATCATGGGATCACCCGTATTTTTGAAGAGAGAGGGACTGTTATGAAAAAACGCATCTTAACCTGGTCGCTCTTGCTGTGCATGCTGCTTACGCTGCTGCCCGTGAGCGCGCTGGCAGCAGGAACGATTTCGGTTTCCTACGATCAGAAGAACATCAACGACCGAACTGTTACGGTCACGCTTCCGGATCTGAGCGGAGACAGCAACGCGCCGGATACGGTCAAGATCACGGCCGCCATGTATTATGAAGGAAACGCAACGGAGACCGCGACGTTCCAGAAGGCAATCAGCGAAGTTGACCCGGACACGCATTCGTTTGAGATTGAGCTGCCGTATTTCGGGAAATGGGAGATTACATCAGAGTTTCTGAAAAACGGCGCCGTTGCGCAGCGGAGCATGGTTTATCTGCCGGTCGTTGCAGAGGAATTCAACATCGTCTGCGGCGGTGCGACGACAGACGTTCTGATTGACAGTCTTGTATTTTTCGGCAACACAAGCCCCGATGAATTCAACGCGGGCATTCCGACGATCGTATCCCTGAATCGTTATAAACAATATAACTGGGATAAGCTCCCTGAAAATATGTATAGAAATCCGCTCCTGACGCAGGAGGAAAACAATTCCGAAACGGATTGGGTTGAGTTCAAGATGGGCCGGATGAAGCAGTATGTCAAGGAACTTCTGGAGATCAATCCGAACGCGAAATTTCATTTTTACATCAACGACTATGGCATGTACAGCTTCCCGAAGCTTGTATATGAAAACAGGGTTCCGGAGGAGCAGTATACGGTCACGATGGTAACGGACGGCTCTGCTTCCTACAGCACGTTTAAGCAGGCGTATGACGGGATTGCGGATGCGTCTGCCAGACATGCGCAGCTGGTAAAGGAGTATGAGGCGTTTCGCCAGGGTGTGTTTGACGGCACCGTAACCGACTACACTTCGAATTCGGCGCTCCCGTCCGGCAGTCTCAGAATCTATAACTACGCGATTTTGGATGTTGAGAAAAACTCGAGATGGTGGGTCGTTCGCAAGGCCGCGGACACGTTCGGCATCCAAGATACGGATTTTCAGGCGAAGGTGCTGGCCGATCCGCGGATTACGAACCACTACATCAATTCCCTGCTCGCGAACGTCCAGAAGGCGGGGAATGACGATGCGTTCAAGAGCCTTTACAACTTTGACGATTCTGGCTTCCAGACGGCACGGAACAACGGGAAAAAGCTCATGATGCTGATTGGCACAAGCCAGCCGCTTGAGGTTACCTATCCGGTTATGGACTACACTAAATTCGTCACTGCCTACTATGGCGATGAATATGCGTATTTCTACAAAGGCCACCCCGGAAACTACACGGCGGACTCCCCAGAAAATGTCGCGCTCTATAACGCGATTGGCGTCGAGGTGCTCGACCCGTCCATCGCGGCGGAGTTGTTTGTCTTCTACAATCCGGATATTTGCATGTCGGGCTATGCAAGCAGCCTGTTCCAGAACGTGGGCGAGGACAGCCAGGATCTCGCGCTGTTTCGAAGCACGCTGGAGGTTGCCCACGCGGATGGCAACCTGAAGTCGTATGCCGACAAGATGGACCTCTTTATCTCAGATATCGGGAATAACGCTGATACTGCCACTTTCGCGGTCGCCGCGGGCGATAGCAGCGAAATGAAGGCGGCCAAGGAGAAAGCCAATGAATCGAGACAGCTTGTTCAGGCGCTGATTCCTGCAGCCGAGAAGGGCGACCAGAACTATATGGTGCAATTTAACAATTCCAGCACCAAAACAGTCTCTGAATACGATTTTGCAATCTGGAACGCCACGAAGTCCGTGATCCACTATATTGGCATCGGTGATTCTGGCAAGTATGAGATTCTGGCTTCAGACCCGGAGACAGCATGTGATGGTGGTGATAGCTGCCCATCCAAGGCGTTTACCGATGTGGATATCAGTCAGTATTATCACGAGAGCGTTGATTGGGCGGTAACAAATCAGGTGACCAATGGCACATCGGCAACGACGTTCAGCCCGGGTGCGACGTGCACGCGGGCGCAGGCGGTCACGTTCCTGTGGCGCGCCAAGGGCAGCCCGGAGCCGGGAAGCAGCAGCAATCCGTTCACGGATGTGAAGAGTAGCGCGTATTATTACAAAGCGGTTCTCTGGGCTGTGGAGCAGGGCATCACGAACGGCACGAGTGCAACGACCTTCTCGCCGGAGCAGGGCTGCACGCGCGGCCAGGTCGTGACATTCCTGCACCGCGCGGCGGGCAAGCCGGCGGCAGGCGGCACGAACCCGTTTAGTGACGTCCCGGCGGGTCAATACTACACAGATGCGGTTTTCTGGGCCGTGGCGGGGAACGTCACAAACGGCACGAGCGCGACGACGTTCAGCCCGAACGAGACCTGCACACGTGCACAGATCGTCACGTTCCTGTATCGGGATTTGGCATAACCGAAGATCATCAGAAGAAATGAGAGTCGCTTTACAGCGGCTCTCATTTAGTTTGCTCCAAAAGCCTTGCAGAATTCGCGCCTGGAAGCGCACAGGGCTTGCCGCGCGCGTGGCGAAGGAGGGCAAGGGATGGAGTACCGCCCGAGACAAACTGTCTTGGGCGGTTTGCGTTACATTTTTTCCGGTGCGGTGACGCCGATGATGGCGAGGGCGTTTTGGAGCGCCTGGCGCGTTGCGTCGGCGAGCTTCAGCCGCGCGCGCAGGACAGACTCCTCCACGCCTTTGATGCGGCAGGCGGAATAGAAGCGATGGAAGCAGCCGGCAAGCTCGATGGCGTAGCGGTTGATGCGGCTGGGATCGTAATCCCGCGCGGCAAGGCGCACTTCCTCCGGCAGCGCGGCGAGCTGCTTGAGCAGCGCGCGCTCCTGCTCCGTCGTGAGCACGGACACATCCACATCCGCCGCGGCGGGCACGGCATGGCCCGTCTCGGCCAGCGCCGCGATGAGCGTGCAGATGCGCGCGTGCGCGTACTGGACGTAATACACGGGGTTCTCGCTGTCCTCGCGCACGGCGAGATCGAGATCGAACTCCAGATGCGTCTCGGGCTTGGCGTTGAAGAAGAAGCGGCAGGCGTCCACACCGATCTCGTCCATGAGATCGGCAAGCGTCAGCGCCTTGCCGGTGCGCTTGGAGACCTTCACAACCTCGTCCCCGCGCACGAGGCGCACCATCTGCATGATGAGAAAATCGAGCTTGCGCCCCTCCAGCCCCAGCGCGGGGGCGTTCATCGTGGCGGCGAAGCGGACGGCGTGGCCGTGATGATCCGCGCCCCAGACGTCGATGACGCGGTCAAACCCGCGCTCAATGAACTTGTTGCGGTGATACGCCACGTCCACGGCGTAGTAGGTGTAAAATCCGTTCGCGCGGCGCAGCACCTCGTCCTTGTCCGCGCCAAGGTCGGTGTTTTTCAGCCAAAGCGCGCCCTCTTTTTCGTAAGTAAGCCCCGCGTCGATCAGAAGCTGCACCGTCTCGGCGACGTAGCCGCTCTCGTGCAGGCTGCTCTCCAGAAACCACTGGTCAAACCGGATGCGGTAGCGCTCCAAATCGCGCTGCATCCGCGCGATGTTATACGGCAGGCCAAACGCCACGAACGCCGCGCGGCGCTCCTCCGCGGGCGCGTCCACCCAGCGGTCGCCGTCGCGGTCATACAGCAGCTGCGCAAGCGCGCGAATATCGTCGCCATGGTAGCCATTGTCGGGAAACGCGACCGCGTCCTCGCCTTGGATGAGCTGCAGATACCGCGCCTCGATGCTCTGGCCGAACAGCTCCACCTGATTGCCCGCGTCGTTCACGTAAAACTCACGCCACACGTCGTAGCCCGCGCGGTCGAGCACCGACGCGAGCGCGTCGCCCAGCACGCCGCCGCGCGCGTTGCCGATGGTCATCGGCCCGGTGGGATTGGCCGAGACGAACTCGATCATCACGCGCTCGCCGTGACCGTCATCCGTGTGGCCAAAGTCCGGACCCTCGCCCTCCACGGCGGCGAGCACGTCGGCATACCACCGCGGCGAGAGGCGAACGTTCAGAAAGCCCGGCCCCGCGACCGTGGCGGAGGAGAACCACGTGCCCTCCAGCCGCAGATATTCCGCGAGCGTCTCCGCGATCTTCCGCGGCGGCAGGCGCAGCGCCTTGGCCGACGCCATGGCGTGGTTTGCGGCAAAATCGCCGTTTGCGGCGTCCTTCGGCTGCTCGACGATGCCGTGAATCTCCGCCCCCGCCGGGAGCGCGCCCGCCGCCGCCGCGCGGGCATATGCCTCTGAGAGCAGCGCGTCCAGCGCCTGCTTTGCCTGTTCGATGCGATTGGCCATGTGTCATTGTCCTCTCTGTTCCGTGATGGTGATGTGCATTGCGTTCGTGCCGACGAAGGCGTGGTCAAAATCCACGACGTAGCCGATTTCCAGCTCGCCGCCGGTCTCCGTGAGCGTGGAGCGGTAGCGCTGCGTCTCCAGCCCCACGGTCGCGGTGCCGAACGGCGTTTCGTACAGGAATGTGTTGCGCTTTCCCGGCGCAAAATACATGCGGCTCGTGACGGTCCCCTCGCGCGAGAGCTCTGCGCGCTCCGGCGTGAAGCGGATCGTCGTGCGCGTGCCCTCCATGCCGGTCAGCTCGCTCTCCTGGTAGGAGATCGAGCCGCTTCCCCCGTCGCAGGCGTAGCGCCCCTCGGTGGTGAACTCCGCAAGCTCGTCACGGTCCTGCGGCGAGTCGCCCGTCTGCGAGGCGACGATTTTGATGATAACGTCTTTCATAGCGCTCCTATCCGCCGCAACATCGCGGCGCGGGTAATTTTACCTTGAAACATTATCATAATCTATTTTCGCGATTTTTACAACAAAAAAATTGCTATGGAATTTCCCTGACCGCTCTGCTATAATGATAAGAACATCGAACGATTGACTGGGAGGGATGCGCGCATGAACATCGAGCTCACGGAAAAGGAATTTCGCCGGCTGCTGGATCTGGTCTACGTCGGCAACTGGGTTCTCAATTCCACGCGCGGGGAGGACCGCTTCGAGGACTATGACCTGCTGCAGGAAAAGATGTTCTCACTCTGCGCCCAGCACGGCATGCATGCGCTCGTCTCCCGCTGGTACGGGCACGTGTTTCCCTCGCAGGCATACGAATTCGGCGGCATTCACGAGGCGATTGCCGACTATGAGGACGCCGTGTTTTTCGACATTCTGGCCGAGGAGCTGGCCCGGCGCGACCTGGAGAACAGCGAGACGATCCCGGAGGACGACCCGGAGCTCGCCGCGCGGATCGAATCCTACCTCGACGAATTTGAACGAAACGGGATCGACAACCTGATCGTTGAAAATTGACGGCATACGCCGGAAGCCTAGCGCTTCCGGCGTATGTTTTTCGGCTCCATGGGCATACTGCTCGCAGGAGTTGATTGCACATGAACATGAGTCAGCAGGAGTATGCCGATTATATCAAGCAGATGTCGCCGCGCTCGCCGCTGTGGATGGACGTGCTGCGCGCGTTTCTCGTGGGCGGGGCGATCTGCGTCGTCGGGCAGGCGCTCGTTGGGCTCTATCACTGCTGGGGCGCGTCAGAGCGGGACGCCGCGACCTGGTGCAGCATTACGCTGGTGTTTCTCGGCGCGCTGTTCACCGGTCTGGGCTGGTATGACGACCTGGCGCGCTTTGCCGGCGCCGGCTCGCTTGTGCCGATCACGGGCTTTGCAAACGCCGTCGTTTCCCCCGCGCTGGATTTCAAGACCGAGGGCTATGTCACGGGGCTTGCCGTGAAAATCTTCACCATCGCGGGACCGGTCATCGTGTTCGGCGTCTCCGCGAGCGTGATCTATGGGGTGATTTTATGCATTCTGAGATGAAGCACGGCGGCCGCGGCCGAAAGGACGACCGCCGGGAGCCGTCGCCGGTGCCGAACGGCCATGACCGCCGCGGCCGCGCGCGCGAGCTGGACGGCGAGCCGCCCAAGCGCGACGTCTCCGCGCCGGACGGCATCAGCGGCAGCTGGGAGTAAAAAAAACAGGCTCTACACAAGCACGAAAAGAAAGGCGCCGAGCAAATCTCGGTGCCTTTTTGTCTTGACAAGCGGCGGCCGCGATGCTATAGAAATGATAGCAACGAATACAGGAGAACGCCATGAAATCAAAGCGAAACAAGACGATCGACCTCCCGCTTGCGGAGGGCGCGGACTATCTCGCGCGGTGCGTGACGGTGACACGGCCCGCGGCGCTCGACGAGGTGCTGGACAGGACCATCCTGGGCGACAGCTTCGAGGTGCTGCCGCTGCTGCCCGCGCAGTGCGCGGACCTGCTCATCGCCGATCCGCCGTACAATCTCAGCAAGGATTTCCACGGAAATGCCTTCGCGCGCATGTCGGACGCCGACTACGCCGCCTACACCGAGCGCTGGATCACCGCCGTGAAGCCGCTGCTGAAGCCGAACGCGAGCCTCTATGTCTGCTGCGACTGGCAGACCAGCCCCATCGTGGGGATGGCGCTCTCCCGGCATTTTTACGTGCGCAACCGCATCACCTGGCAGCGGGAGAAGGGGCGCGGCGCGAAGAACAACTGGAAAAACGCGATGGAGGACATTTGGTTCGCCACCTGCGCGCGGGACTATTCGTTTTACATCGAGAACGTGATGCAGCGCCGCCGCGTCATCGCGCCCTACCGCGCGGACGGCGCGCCGCGGGATTGGGAGGAGACGGCGTCGGGCGCGTTTCGCAACACCTGCCCGTCCAACTTCTGGGACGATATCTCCGTGCCGTACTGGTCGATGGCGGAGAACACCGCCCACCCGACGCAAAAGCCGGAAAAGCTGCTGGCAAAGCTCATTCTGGCGAGCTCCGCGCCCGGCGGCGTCGTGCTCGATCCCTTTGCCGGCTCCGGCTCGACGGCGGTCACGGCGAAGAAGCTGGGGCGGCGCTTTCTCAGCGTCGAGCAAAACCCGCAGTACTGCGTCTGGGCGGAGCTGCGCCTGGAGCGCGCGGAAACCGACCGGACGATCCAGGGCTACACCGACGGCGTGTTCTGGGAGCGCAACACCACCGCGCAGCAGAAAAAACATACATAAATGGTTGAATTACGAAACAAAACCCTGTATAATAAAATCGTCTATATTCTGCAGCGAAGGAGATACATGAAAAATGGCAGATCATAACGCGATGTACCGGGAAAAGCTGAAAACGCCGGAGCAGGTGGCGCAGCAGGTCGAGTCCGGCTGGGTGTTCGGCATGGACGCCGCGCCGACGCAGACGGAGGCGATCATGAAGGCCGTGGCCGAGCGCATCCGCGCGACGGATATCCGCGACGTGAAGGTCCATACGATGCTGGACGCCTATCCCTTTGATTTTTATGCGGACAATTCGCTGTTCGGAAAGATGAGCGGGGTGTCGTGGTTTTCCAGCGGCGGCGCGCGCAAGGCCGTCAACGGCGGCTACGCCGATCTGGTCCCCGGCTACTACCGCGATTTTCCCGGCGTGATCCGCCGGATGTACGACTATGACGCATACTGTGTCGCCGTCTCGCCGATGGACAGCCACGGCTATTTCAGCCTCGCCACGACGTCGTCCTATTCCGAGGCGATGATCGCGAAGGCAAAGCGCATTTTCGTGGAGGTAAACGAGAAGCAGCCGCGCTGTCTCTGCGGCACGCAGCTGCATGTCTCGCAGGTGGACGCCATTGTGGAGAATACCCATGATATGCCCGTGCTGCCCCCGGTCGTGATCGACGAGACCAGCCGGATCATCGGCGGCCTCATCGCGGAGCAGATTCCGGACGGCGCGTGCATCCAGCTCGGCATCGGCGCGATTCCGGACGCGACGGGCATGGCGCTGAAGACCAAGCACGATCTCGGCATCCATACGGAGATGTTCACGGACTCCATGGTGGAGCTGCTGGAGTGCGGCGCTGTGAACAACAGCAAAAAGCAGATTCATCGCGGCAAGACCGTCACGACGTTCGCCTACGGCTCCCAGCGCATCTATGACTATATCGACGACAATCCCGCGTTCGAGATTTTGCCGGTCGATTACGTGAACGATCCGAACGTCATCTGCCAGAACGACAATATGATTTCCATCAACGCCGCGCTGGAGGTCGATCTCTTCGGCCAGGTCTGTGCGGAATCTGTCGGCACAAAGCACATGTCCGGCTCCGGCGGGCAGGTGGATTATGTCCGCGGCGCGTGCCAGTCAAAGGGCGGCAAGAGCTTCATCGCCTTCGCGTCCACGGCCAAGGGCGGCACGATCAGCAAGATCAAGAACACCCTCGCGCCCGGCGCCATCGTCACGACGAGCAAGAACGACGTGGACTATATCGTGACGGAGTACGGCATCGCGCATCTGCGCGGCGAGACGCTTTCGTCCCGCGCCAGGCAGCTGATTGCCATCGCGCACCCGGATTTCCGCGACGAGCTGACGTTTGAGGCAAAAAAGCGCGGCATGCTGGTCTAATCGCGCGCAGAAAGCTCCACCGCTCTCCGGACGGTGGAGTTTTCTGCTGCCGCGGGGCCGCGTGCCCGCCGGTTCGGATCGGAATCGAAATTCCGGGAGGAAAGCGCCTGAAACTGGTTAGAATCCGAATAGAATGGATCAAAAAACGCGCTTTCATCCGAATTAAGCATGTTTAAGCATGTTTTTTTCTATTGTCGGTTGAATTTGCGGTATGGCCTATGGTATAATGATAAAACTGCCACTGTATAGGCTGATTTCCTGCGTTTGGGATCAAACGCTCGTCTGTTGGAGGCCGTCATGCAATTCGTTCGCAACATCCGTTATTCTCTCAAAAAGTACGGATATCTGCTTGACCAGTTAGTTTCCCGTGATTTCAAGGTAAAATACAAGCGCAGCATTCTCGGCGTCGCGTGGAGCCTGCTGTACCCGCTTTTGACGACCGGGGTCATGGCGCTTGTGTTCTCCAATATCTTTCGCTTCACGCAGCCGGGCGTGAGCTTTCTGGCGTACCTGATGACAGGGCTGACGTATTTCAATTACTTCAGCGAAGCGTCGAACCTGGCGATGAGCAGCGTGGTGGCGAACTTCAGCCTGATTAACAAGGTCTATATCCCCAAGTATATTTTCCCGCTGTCGAAATGCCTCTTTGTCGGGATCAATTTTTTGCTGACGCTGATTCCCCTGTATGCGGTCCTGCTGCTGACCGGAACCGGCGTCAACTGGCACCATCTGCTGCTGCCGTATTCCTATTTGTGTCTCTTTCTGTTTACGCTGGGCATGGGCTTTCTGCTCTCCACAATCGCCGTTTTTATGCGCGACATGTTCTACATTTACGGCATTGTAATCACGCTCTGGACCTATCTGACGCCGATCATGTACGACCTGGCGATCATTCAGAACGAAGTGATGCAGGTGGCCATGAAGTTCAACCCCATGTACCAGTATATCAACTTCGGACGTATGATTATCCTGTATAATATGACGCCTTCGGCGGAGAGCTTTGGGGCGTGCGCGTTGTCCAGCGTGCTGGTCCTTCTGCTGGGGACGGCGGTGTTCCGCAGAAATCAGGATAAATTTATTTATTACATCTAGAGGTCTCCCGTATGGACAATGTGATGGTAAGGGCCGAGAACGTCTCCATGATGTTCAATCTCGGCATTGAAAAGGGGTTTTCGCTGAAGCAGGGATTCGTGGAGCTGCTGGACCCCAAAAAGAGAAAACAGAGAAAAGAAAAACCGAACAATGATTTTTGGGCGCTGCAGGACGTCAGCTTTGAGATCGGCCGCGGCGAGGTCGTGGGGCTGATCGGCTCCAACGGCGCGGGCAAATCCACCATGCTGAAAATTGTGGCCGGCGTGCTGAAGCCGACCAGGGGCAAGGTGGAGGCGTACGGAAACATCTGCCCCATGATCGAGCTGGGCGCAGGGTTTGACATGGACCTGACCGCGCGGGAGAACGTCTTTCTGAACGGCGCGGTCATGGGTTACTCCAAAAAGTTTATCGAGAGCAAATTTGACGAGATCGTGGCGTTTTCCGAGCTGCAGGACTTCCTGGAGGTGCCGGTGCGGAACTTCTCCTCCGGTATGGTGGCGCGGCTGGCGTTCTCCGTGGCAACGGTCGTAGAGCCGGAGATTCTGATCGTGGACGAAATCCTATCCGTCGGCGACATCGCCTTTCAGGCCAAAAGCGAGGAGAAAATGCTCAGCATGATAAACGGCGGCACCACAGTGCTGTACGTGTCGCATTCAACAGATTCGATCAAAAAGCTCTGTGACCGCGTGATCTGGCTGGATCATGGAGTGGTGCAGGGAATTGGAACGTCTAAGGAGATTTGTGATCAATATCTCAAAATGGTTGGCATATAAACAATTCGAAAAAGGGGAGTTCAGAGAATGGACTATATCAATCGACAGTGGTTTAAGGTAAAGAATCAAGCGATTTCTGCACGTCACAAGCATGGCGCTCTCCATTTGAAAAATCCGAGTGACAGGCATGGTTTTTTTGCCATTCCACAGCTCTTTGAAAAAAAAGGTGTGGAAACCATCCAGATTAGAATAGAGGGCACGACGACGCAGGGAGATGCCGTCACATTTCAACTGCTGAATTTGAAAAGAACGATTTTATCCGAGATTTCTTTTAACTCTTCGGCGATTCTCCCCATTCCATCCGAGCGGTTTATTTTTTCCATCAAGATCCCCGCGCATTCTGAAACAGTCATACGCACCTTGGATATCGCGTTTTCCGACAAGCCAGCGGAGCCTTATTCCGCACTCCTGGAAAACAAGAGTGAGATTTTGATCATTGCTCCGAGTTATCCAACGGAGGAAAACAAATATTTTGGGGCCTTTGTCCATTCCCGGGCAAAGGCATATCAGGATGCGGGCGTGAAGTTTGACCTCGTATGCGCCTATACAGAGACCAATAACTGCAACTATTCCTTCGAGGGTGTGCAGGTTCATCGGATGTCAATGCTGATGCTGCGGAATTTGCTTCAGAGGAAAAAATACTCAACCATTCTGCTGCACTTCTTTGATGCGGAATATGCCAAAATTCTGGATGCGGTCGATCTCAAGCAAACCCGTCTGTTTTTTTGGGTCCACGGACCAGAGACGCTTTACTGGGATTGGTCTGAAATGACAGACCCGTATTTTGTGCCAAAATCGAAGCTGACGGAGGCGCAAATTACAAAATTTCGTGCAAACGATATTTTGATCAAGCGATATAATGACAATCCTAACGTGCACTGGATCTTTGTCTCGGAGTGGATCAAAAAGCGGAGCGAAGAGTTAATCCGGATTCATTTCAAAAATTTCACGGTGATTCCAAACTTTGTTGATGAGAAAAACTTTTCATTCGAAGAAAAACCTGCGGAGCAGAGATTTAAGATTTTTATTCTACGACGGTTTGAAAATATCAACAAATATGCGATGGATGTCAATGTGCGGACGATTTTGGAGCTTAGCCGCCGAGAAATATTTGACCAGTTGGAGTTTCACATTTATGGTACCGGCCTGTGCTATGATAACTTGATTGCTCCAGTCCGCCAGTTTTCCAATGTTCACTTGCACCGACATTTTATGACGCACAGTGAAATTGCACGCGCGCATAAGCAAAGCGGAATTGGACTGTTTGCGACGCGATATGACGCACAGGGCGTGTCTATGTGCGAGGCCGCAATGTCAGGGCTTGTGATCGTAAGTTCTGAAAACGAAGCGATTGCGGAATTTCTTCCTTCGGGTGAGGAGGACGGACTGCTTTGCGAAACGGAAAATTATGTGGCATATGCCGATCGAATCGAGTCGCTGTGCCAGGACCCAAAGAAATTCTCTGAACTTAGCCGAAAGTGTCATGATAAGGTGTATGAAAAGTGCAATTTCAACCAGACGATCCAAAGGGAGATCGACCTGATCCGCACGACAGCGCTTGTGGAAACGGCGCCGGAGTTTGAGCGCCAGCTGGATAAGGTGCTGAGCGTGATTGTGCCAGCGTATAATGTTGCGCTGTATCTGGAGCATGGTGTTTCTACCCTTCTGGATCATGAGAACGCGGGTAAAATCGAAATCATTATTGTGAATGACGGTTCAAAGGATCGCACAGTTGAGGTCGCGGGACGTTTGCGCGAAAAGTATGGGGACGATATCATTGTTGTCATCGATAAGGAGAATGGCGGGCATGGTTCTACGATCAATGCCGGCTTGAAAGTTGCCCGTGGAAAGTATGTTCGTGTTATGGATGGAGACGATTGGGTCAATTCGCGTGATCTTGCGAAGCTAATTGACCGGCTGGGACAGACGGATGCGGACATCGTGATTACAGATTATTCTGAAGATATTGCGGTTTCCAACCTCCTCTTGTTGAGAACGAATTATATGTTTATGGTACCGGGTCAGGAGTACCAATTCGATGATTTGTGCTATAATGTGTATGGCTTCTGGAACTGGGGGCCGATTCTTGCAACGGGCAATTTCAAGACAAAAATGCTCCGGGATACGCAGTTTACGCTGACGGAGAAGTGCTTTTATATCGATATGGAGTTCGATGTCTATTCGATTCTGAAAGCAAATACGATCATTTATTTCCCGCTGGATATTTATCGGTATTATATTGGAAGATCCGGTCAGTCTATCAGTGAGGAAGCCTACCGCCGGAACTTTAAGCAGCATGAGACCGTTCTGCTGAATATCATTAGGATATACGATCAGTATCCAATGTCGAAAGGGAAAAGATGGTATGTCTTAAACAAAATCATCAACCCGATGCTGATTGCGCACTACACAATTTTGATCAATTACCTGCATTCCGGGGAAGAGTATTGGGCGTTTGAGCAAAAGCTGAGGCAGTATCCCGAAGTTTACGAACAGCCCGAGATCGCCACTAGAATGAAGAGGCTGCATCGCCTGACGCAGGGAAAGCTTGTGCAATATGATGGCTTAATAAAAAAGGCGATACAGAAGATACGATAATTTTTTGATGGAGTTAAAGATGAAGGCAAAATATCTCATTATCGGCGCGGGGATTTCCGGGCTTGCGATGGCAAACCAGCTGGGGTGCGATTATCGGATTGTCGAGAAAGAGCGGGAGCCTGGCGGCTATTGCCGCACCATTCGTGAGGGGGATTACGTCTGGGACTATGCCGGGCATTTCTTCCACTTCAAGACGGAGAAGTATCGGAAGCTGTTTCTGGACAACGTGGATCCTGCGGATGTGATCGTGCAGGAGAAGCGCACCAAAATTCTCTACCGGGGCGCGTTGATCGACTATCCGTTTCAGGCGAATATCCACCAGCTTGAAAAGCAGGAGTTCATCGACTGCCTGTATGACCTCTTTCAGCGCGAGCAAAAGTCGGAGTATGAAAATTTTCAGGACATGCTGTATGGAAAATTTGGAAGATCCATCACGGAAAAGTTCTTGAGACCCTACAATGAGAAGCTCTACGCCTGCGATTTGCGCACGCTGGATCAGAATGCCATGGGCCGCTTTTTCCCCTATGCGGACATTCCCCAGATTGTTGCGAACATGAAGCGGGAGCAGGACCGGTCCTACAACAGCACCTTCCTGTATCCCCGCAATGGCGCGGGCTCGTTCATCAATATCCTGTATCGCGCGCTGGAACCGGACAGCGTGCTGCTGGACTGCGCGGTCGCGTCGGTCGATCCAGAGCGCCGGCTCGCGACGTTCAGCAGCGGAGAGACCTGCGAATATGAATATCTGATCAACACCGCGCCGCTCAACCATTTCCTGAAGATGTTCCGGGACCCGGAGCTTTCCGCGCTGGAGGGGAGACTTTCCTATAACAAGGTTCTTGTGCTGAATCTCGGCTTTGCAAAGAAGTCGGAATACCGGGAGCACTGGATATACGTCCCGGAGACCGATGCGAATTATTATCGGATTGGGTTTTATGACAATATTCTCGGCACGGACAAGCTCAGTATGTATATCGAGATCGGATTTCCCAGGGATGCGGAGATTGACGTGGAGCGCCAGCTGGAGCTGACACTGGAAAATCTGAAGCGGCATGGCGTGATTGACGAAACGAACCCGCTGCAGGCGTGGAACGCGATCGTCATGGATCCCGCCTATGTACATATCAATACGGAAACCGAGCGGGAGCTCCGCCAGCGGAAGGCGGAACTGCGCGCGCACGGCATTTACACGATTGGGCGGTACGGTGGATGGACGTATTGCTCGATGGAGGACTGCATGCTGGAAGCGGAGGCGTTGGCGAAGCAGCTGAAATGAGGTGTCTTTTGCCGCCGGGGAATTCCTTTTTGTGTGTTTGTAGGGACGTCATATGAACGAGAAACTTTCAAAACTGGTCAACGTGTACAGGAAAAACGGCTTTCTGGGCTTCTGCCGCAAGCTGCATGCGTACATTGTGGCCAACTATTTCAACAAAGTCAGTCTTGACGTCATACTGCGCCCTGATTTTTACCGCAGCGAGATCCAAAAGATGCTCGATGCGGACTATGACCGTGTCGTCCTTTGGCGCAGCAGCTTTGGTTACCATGTTCCGCTGTTTCAGAGGCCGCAGCACATTTCCAGCAATCTGGCAAAAAACCGCTGTCTTGTACTGTACGAGGTCACCACGATGACCGACAAGGTCAAGACGCTCCAGAAGCACAGCGAGAATCTGTGGTTGTTCAATTTCAATAACCTTGCCCTGAGCCGCATCCTTATGGAGGAGCTGGGGCGGATTCCGAAGCCCCGGTATGTCCAGCTCTATTCTACGGACTGGAAGCTCTCCGTGCAGGATATCGGCATGTACCTGCGCGGCGGCTTTGGGTTCATTTACGAATACATCGACCATATCAGCCCGGAGCTCGCCGGCACGAAAACGCTGCCGGTCAACATCACGGACAAGTATGACTATGTGATGTCGTGCGACGATGTATACGTGGTCGTCACGGCGGACCTGCTCGCGCAGGACGTGATCTCGAAGCGCGGAACGCGGCGGCTCGCCCGCTCCTCCAACGGCGTGGACTATGCGTTTTTTCAGACGTACGACGCGAATTTTCGGTTTGAGCCGGAGTTTCAGCAGATTCTGGACCGCGGCAAACCGATCATATGTTATTACGGCGCGCTCGCGAAGTGGTTTGATTATGACCTTGTGAAGAAGATCGCGGCGACCGGGAAATACAGCGTTGTGTTATTTGGCATTAAGTACGACGAGTCGTTTGACGAAAATCTCACCGGCATGGAGGAAGATCTCTATTTCCTCGGCCCGCGGGACTATCAGGTGCTGAAATACTATGCCCGCGCCGCGGACGTGCTCATGATCCCGTTTCAGATCAGCGATATCACGCGCTCCACAAACCCCGTGAAGGTGTTTGAGTACATGGCGCTGCACAAGCCCATCGTCACTACGGACATGAACGAGTGCCGCAAGTATTCGTCCGTCCTGATCGGTACGGATCATGACAGCTTTCTGCAAAAGCTTGATGAGGCCATGACTATGCGCGACGACCCGGAATATCTGGCCCTGCTCGATGCGCAGGCGCGCGAAAACGACTGGAGCCACAAGGCGCAGGCCATCATCGACATGATCCGCGCGGATGAACCGTAGGGAGTTATCATACCGCCAAAGAATCCACAGAAGCGGCTTGTGGATTCTTTTTATTTCCCATTTAATAGAAATCCTAAAAATTCTAAAAATTGACTTTGAAGAAAAGCGCGAAATATAGTATAATTCGGAATCATGACAGAGTCTGAACTTCACCTATTTGTTAAAAATTGGCACATACCAGGGGGTTTAGAGGGGTGATTTTTTGGTTCAGATCAGTACACGGGGTTCCAGGTTTGTCGTCGGCTTTTTCTGGCTTCGGCGGCGTGCATCGGCTTCCTTGCGGCGGGAGGAACCGCAGGTAATTCCTTTTTCTGTTTTTCAAAATAATTAACAAAGTGCACCTGAGGTTTGCAAACGCCCTCAGGTGCATTTATCATACTGCGGGAAAGCCGCCGCTCACATTTCCCTTGCGCCGCTGACGATTGCGTAGTATGCGTTTGACGTTGCGCGGTAGATGAGCAGGTACAGCGCGCCGAACACGATGAAGCAGCCGGCCGTTACGCCGATGAGCAGCGGCAGATTCACCAGCCCCCACATATGCAGAATGCGCCAGATGAAGGGGAAGGCAAACGCGAGGTGCAGCCCCGCCATGCCGAGCGGCAGGAGGAAGACGGTCTTGACCTGCGCGTTGATGCTTCGTCGAATCTCCGGCTTTGTCATGCCCACCTTCTGCATGATCTCGAACCGGGCCTGATCCTCATAGCCCTCGGACACCTGCTTGTAGTAGATGATGAGCACTGTGGCAAGCGTGAACACCAGACTCAGCAGAATGCCGAGGAAGAACAGCCCGCCGAACAGGCCGTAGAACGCTTCGCGCCGCTCCATCTGGGATTCGAGGCCATAGGAGACGATGTCGTCGCAGTGCGTGTCCTCATCCGGGTAGACATAGTCCGCAATCGCGTCAAAGAGCCGCCCCACGATGGCGTCCGTCTCCGTGCGATCCGCGTCGATATCGAAGCTGTACTGATACTGCAGCGTGATCTCGCCGTTGAGCATCTCGTCGGGGTCAAGCGCCAGGTACGGCGCGATGAAGTCCGTGAAATCCGGCACAAACACAAAATAGGCGATGATGGAGGATTCCGCGCCGAGCGCGGTGTCAAAGTCCTCCACCGTGCGCACGGCGAGCGAATCCCCGCCGTTGATGGAAAACGTCTCGTAGGCGTAGGGGGCGTCGTTCGTGCAGATGAGCGCCTCGCCGGGCGACAGAGTCTCATGCGCCCCCATGGTCGTGTTGTACACGTCGAGCGGGAACACATAGAGCATCCGCAGGCGGGCATAGGCGTTCGACGTGATGCCGCGCGAACTCGGGAGATAGATGTTCAGGCTGCCGTCGTCGTTCTGCAGCCCCGCAAGCTCAGCTGTGACGTATTCAAGCGGATTTGAGACCGGCTTTTCGACCGCGTCTTCAATGAGCGCACGGTACTGCGCGAGCTGATCGTCCGTGCAGTATTCCGGGTCGCTGAGCGTAAAGGTAACGGCCATGTCGCGGGGAAACATCCGATGGAGACTGTCCTCCGCGCCGATGAAGAGGCTGCCGGTGCTGGAGAGGATCACAAGCACCATGGTGCTCAGAATGCAGATGGAGGCCAGCCCCGCGCCGTTGCGCTTCATGCGGTATGCCATGCTCGACACGGAGACGAAGTGGCGCGTCTGATAGTAATACCGCTGGTTTTTCTGCAGCGCGCGGCAGAGCGCGACGCTGCCCGCGATGAAGATGAGATACGTCGCGATGATGACCATGATGACCGCGACGGTGAACCAGGCCAGCGCGTCGATGGGATTGTAGACCGTCACGGCGAGGTAATATGCCGCGGCGAGGATCAGCACGCCCAGCAGCGCCAGCACCCAGTTGGCGCGCGGAGGCTTTTCGCCCGTGCTCTCGCTCTGCAGCAGGCTGAGCGGCTTCGAGAGCCGCACGCGGCCCGCGTTGAAGATCAGGATCAGCAGAAAAATCGCCGCGAACACGAAAACGGTCTGCAGGATGTCGGAAAGCGACACGGAGAGCGTGTAGGTCGTTGTGCTCTGCATCATGCGCATCAGGATGAGCTCCGCGAGCTTTGAGAGCAGAATGCCCGCGAACAGCCCGGCCAGGAGGGAGAACAGCGCCGTGATGAGCGTCTCCAGCGTGAGAATGCGGCTGATGTTGCGCTTGTTCATGCCGAGAATGCTGTAAAGCCCAAACTCCCGGCGGCGCCGACGCATCAGGAAGGAGTTGGTATAAAACAGGAAGATCGCGGCGAACACGAGCATTACAATCCGCCCGAAGCCGAGGATGGAGGTCAGCATTTCGCCGCCCCGGATGGACGCCACCAGCGGCGAGTCGGCAAGAAAGGCGATGATGTAATACATCATGACCATGCCGGCGCAGGTGAGAAAATAGGGGAGATACAGGCGCCTGTTTTTGTGGATGCCCGTCCAGGCGAGACGGGAGTAAAAGCCCCCGCTCATGACTGCTCACCGCCTGTCGCAAGCATGGTAAGCGTATCGGAGATCTTCTGATACAGCTGCTCCGAGGTGCTGCCGCCGCGATAGATCTGGTGGAACACCTCGCCGTCCTTGATGAACAGCACGCGCTGCGCGTGGCTCGCCGCCTTGACCGAGTGCGTCACCATCAGGACCGTCTGCCCGTGGGCGTTGATGGCGCTGAAGAGGCGCAGCAGCTCGTCCGTGGACCGGGAGTCGAGCGCGCCGGTCGGCTCGTCGGCCAGCAGCAGCTTGGGGTTCGTGATGAGCGCGCGCGCCACGGCCGCGCGCTGCTTTTGCCCGCCGGAGACCTCGTAGGGGTATTTTTTCAGCAGCGACACGATGCCCAGCTCCTTTGCGAGCGGACGCAGGCGCGCCTCCATCTCCGCGTGCGGCACGCCGGCCAGCACGAGCGGGAGATAGATGTTGTCCTCCAGCGAGAACGTGTCCAGCAGGTTGAACTCCTGAAACACGAAGCCGAGATGGTCGCGCCGGAACGCGGCGACGTCGCTGTCGCGAATCTCGGTCAGCTCCATGCCGTCGAGCACCACCGAGCCCGCCGTGGGGCGGTCGAGCGCCGCCAGCAGATTCAGCAGCGTCGTCTTGCCGGAGCCGCTCTCGCCCATGATGGCGACGTATTCGCCCTGCTCCACGCTGAAATTGACGTTCTTCAGCGCCTCCACCTGGTTGCCGCCGAAGCGGGTCGTATAGATTTTTTTCAGTCCTGTGACAGTCAGAATGCTCATCGGAACCATCCTCCTTCGGGATTTGTGCCTCCATTGTAGCAAACGGGGAAATGCGCTGCCATCGAATTGGCTTACATTTCCCCACGAAAACCTTACAATTTTGTCACATTCCGTGCGCCGCTATTCGATCTCCAGCTGCGCCTCCTGCAGACCGATCCGGATGGTCGTCCCCGCGCCCACAACGGATTCGGCGGAGATGGTGTGGCCGAGATTTGCGCAGATGCGCCGGCAGAGATACAGCCCGATGCCGCTGGCCCTTTTGTCAACGCGGCCGTTGCAGCCGGTGTAGCCCTTTTCAAAGATGCGCGGCAGGTCCTCCGGCGCGATGCCGATGCCCGTGTCGCGGATGCAGAGCGTCTTGTTCGGCTCCATCTCAATGCGGACGCTGCCCTCGGGCGTATATTTCAGCGCGTTGGAGAGCAGCTGCTCGATGACGAAGGAGAGCCATTTTTCGTCTGTCAGGACGGTTTCGTGCGTGGGCTGATATTCGAGTCGGATCTTTCTCCCGATGAATTCTCCGGCGAATTTTTTGACCGCTCCGCGCAAAATGTCATCCAGATCGCACGATCGGATCACATAATCCGTGCTGTCAGAGCCGAGCCGGAGGAACACCAGCACCATCTCGACATACTGCTCGATGTGCAGCAGATCGGCGCTCAGCCGCCGCGCGCGGGGGGAGTCCTCGCCCTGCAGCGTGATGCGCATGGAGGCGATGGGCGTTTTGATCTGGTGCGCCCAGAGCGTGTAGTAGTCCACCGTGTCCCGAAAGCGGGCGTCCATCTGCCCGGCGAGCGCGCGCTGCTCCTGCCGCAGCAGGCGGATGATCGTTTGATAGTCCGCGTCGTCTATGGTCTCTTCCGGCGGGAACACATCCTCCATCAGCGCGGCGGAAAGCCCGGCGATACTCTGCAGCTGCCGGTGCTTTATCCGCGCGCGCTGCACGTCGAACAGCGCGGCGATCAGCAGGACGACGGCGCACAGGAGCGCGGGATACAGCACCGCGCCGAGCGGCAGCGCGTAGAGCGCGAACGTGGCGAAAAAGACGGCGCAGCAGAGCAGGAACACGGCGATCACGCGCCGCCGCTGCTTCAGATAGTGACGAAAAAAGCCCATGGCGCGCCTCAGCCGATCAGATATCCGGCGCCGTGCTTCGTCGTGATGAAGTCCTCCAGCCCCGCGGCGTTGAGCTTCTTGCGCAGACGATTCACATTCACGGTCAGCGTGTTGTCGTCCACGAAGCTGTCCGTCTCCCAGAGCGCCTGCATGAGCCGCTCGCGGCTGACGATCCTGCCCTTGTTCTGCATCAGCAGCAGCAAAATGCGGTATTCGTTTTTGGACAGCGGCAGCGTCCCGCCGGCATAGGAAAAGGTGCCGTCCGCGGTGTTTAACAGCGCGCCGCGGTGCTCCAGCACCGGCACGGCGTCGCCGAAGTCATAGGTGCGGCGCAGCAGCGCCTGAATCTTCGCCATCAGCACGTTCGCGTCAAAGGGCTTGGCGATAAAATCGTCCGCGCCCATGTTCATCGCCATGATGAGATTCATGTTGTCCGACGCCGACGAGAGAAAGAGGATCGGCACCTTGGACACCTTGCGGATCTCGCTGCACCAGTGGTAGCCGTCAAAGAAGGGGAGGGCGATGTCCAGCAGCACCAGGTGCGGCTGAAACGCCGCGAACTCCGCCATCACCGCGCGAAAATCCCGGATGCAGCGCGCCTCCAGCGCCCAGAGCTCCGCCTGCGCGCGGATGCCCTCGGCAATGCCCGGATCGTCTTCCACAATAAAAATTCGATACATGATCGTTCCTCGCATGAAATAGATGATAGATTCATTATAACAAAAGTACACCGCCGACGAAAGCAAAAAATCACCCCACCCCTTGATCCGTTTTTGCCGTGGCTCCGCCGCGGCAAAAACACCCTGAGGCGAGCAAGGCGAGCCCGCATGCCGACCAACCGAGGCGAAGCCGAGGGCGATGAAGCGTGCGTCACGCCTGAGAACCGCGCAGCGGTTCTCAGGCGATTTGCACGGCGACACAGTCGCCGTGCAAATCAAAAACACCTTCACGTTTCCGTGAAGGCGTTTTTGAAGAGAGAGCAAAGATAAGAAGAGAAAAGAATGGGAAATCGTAAATAGGTTTGTTATTTAACGAACGAACTTACGGTTCTTTTATACCACACGTTTTTGCATTTGTAAAGCGGATTTTTTCAGATTTTCTGGAATTCTACGAAATTGACATAAAAATAACAATTGCGTCGTTCCGATCTTGTTCAACCTGACGGCGGCGCTTGGATTCACGCGAACCAGAGCCGCCGGACGACCCACGCCGCCATGAAGAAGCCGACCGCGTCCGCGCACAGAGCGGCCGGGATGGCCCAGCGGCTTTTGCGAATGCCGCACGCGCCGAAGTAGACGGCGACGACGTAGAAGGTGGTCTCGGTCGAGCCCATCATCACGGCGGCGGTGCGCCCGACGAGGGAGTCCGCGCCGTGCGCGCGGATCAGCTCGGAGGCCGCGGCCAGCGCCGCGCCGCCGCTGAGCGGCCGCACCAGCATCAGGATGGTGGTCTCCGGCGGGATGCCCAGTCGTTCCAGCGCCGGCGTCAGCAGGGCGGTGCAGGCGTCGAGCGCGCCGGAGGCGCGCAGCATCCGCACGGCGGGCAGCAGCATCAGCAGCGGCGGGAACAGACGCAGAACGGTCCTCAGCCCGTCCGCCGCGCCGTCGATGAGCGCGGAAAACACGTCCGTGCCGCGCAGCAGCGCGGAGAGACCCACGCCCGCGAGCAGCAGCGGCACCGTGAGTTGCAGCAGCGCGCTCATCGCCAGACGCGGCGCAGCAGCGCGGCCGCGAGCAGCCCCGCCGTGACGGAGCAGAGGGAGGTGATCCACACGGCGGGGAGAATGTCATAGGGCACGGCCGCCCCGGCGGATTCCCGCACGGCGGCGATGGTCACCGGCAGCAGCTGAATGGACGCGGTGTTCAGCACGACGAGTCGGCACAGCTCATCGCTTGCCACGGTGCCGTCCGCCGCGCGCGCCATCTCCCGCGCCGCGCGCAGCCCGGCGGCGGTCGCGGCGTTTCCCAGCCCCAGAAGATTTGCGCTCACGTTCATGGAGAGCGCGTCCAGCGTCTCCGCGCGCGCACCCGCGCCGGGAAACAGACGCAGCAGCACCGGCCGCAGCAGTCTGGACAGCCGCGCCGTCAGCCCGCTGCGGCGCATGACCTCCATCAGACCCGACCAGAGACAGATCATTCCGCCGACGGAAAGACAAAATTCTACGGCCTGCTGCACGCCCTCCGCTGCCGCCGCGCCGACCGCTGCCGTCTTCCCGCTAAAACTGGCAAAAAGTAAAGAAACTAACAGAATACCAACCCAAATTATCGACAATTCCAACAAAAACCCCTCCAAATCCTGTGATTTTTCACAGAAACTTTATATGATTTCTTTACACAAAATATGCAGAATGTAGAAAAGAAAAAAATTTCCGATTTCAGACCGAAAAATTATTGACTTTTTCACTTTAACGAATATACTAATATGTAGAAATAACGGGAAAAATGTCGGTTTTGGGGGCATTCCGTTTATTTTAGCAAGGAGGGTCTTGAAAATGAAGTCTACAGGTATCGTTCGCAAGGTTGACGAGCTTGGCCGCATCGTGCTGCCGATCGAGTTGAGAAGAACCCTTGGCATCGAGGAAAAGGACCGCATCGAGATTTTTGTTGACGGGGAATCCATTGTCCTGCGCAAATATCAGCCTGCGTGCATTTTCTGCGACAATGCCAAGGACATCATCAACTACAAGGGCAGAAACATCTGCCCGGATTGTATCCGCGCGATGAACGACAAGCTCTGATTCGCGACAGACGGAAAAGACGCTGCCTCATCTCAGCCGATTCGGCGAATGAGACAGCGCCTTTTTTTGCCTGAACCGCCCCGCTTTGTCAACGCAAAGTGGGGCGGTTTTTGGTTGTGTGCTCAGATTTTCTTCCACTTCACACCCTGCGGGGTGTCCTCCAGGAGGATGCCCTGCGCCTTCAGCTCGTCGCGGATGCGGTCGGCCTCGGCCCAGTTCTTGGCCTTGCGCGCCGCCTGACGCGCGGCGATTTTCGCCTCGATCTCCGCGCTCTCGCCGTCGGGCGCGTCGTCGCCGAAGGGGATGCCCAGCACGCCGCACAGCTCCAGGAAGATGCTGCGGCAGGCCTCCGCCAGCGCCCTGGTCGGGTCCGCGGCGGGGGAGACGGCGGTGTTGATCTCGCGCACCATCTCAAAGATGACGGAAATCGCGTCGGCGGTGTTGAAGTCGTCGTCCATCACCGCGATGAATTTCTCACGATACCGGCCGAGCCCCTCCGCGAAGGCGGCCTCGTCGTCTGACAGCGCGCCGTCGCGCCCGTTCGCGGCGAAGAAATCCAGATTGCTCTTCGCGGTGCGCAGCCGCTCCAGCGCGGCCCTGGCCTGCATGAGGATCTCGCCGGAGTAGTTCAGCGGGCTGCGGTAGTGGCTCATGAGCATGAACATGCGGATGCAGTCATAGCCGTAGGCGTCCGCCGCCTCGCGCACGGTGAAGAAGTTGCCGAGCGACTTGGACATCTTCTTGTTGTCGATGTTGATAAAGCCGTTGTGCAGCCAGTAGTTGACGAATTTGCAGCCGTTCGCGGCCTCGGACTGCGCGATTTCGTTTTCATGGTGGGGGAAGGCCAGGTCGCTGCCGCCGCAGTGAATGTCGATGGTTTTGCCGAGATAGCGGTTGGACATGGCCGAGCACTCGATGTGCCAGCCGGGGCGGCCGTGGCCCCACGGGGAATCCCAGTACGGCTCGCCGGGCTTGGCGGCCTTCCACAGCGCGAAATCAAGCGGATTTTCCTTAATGTCGTTCACGTCGATGCGCGCGCCGGACTGCAGGTCCTCGATCGGCTGATGGCTGAGCTTGCCGTAGTCCTTGAATTTCAGCGTGCGGTAATACACGTCGCCCTCCACTTCGTAGGCATAGCCCTTGTCGATGAGGGTGGTGATGAGATCAATGATCGGCTGGATATTCTCCGTGGCCTTGGGGTGCACTGTCGCCTCGCGGACGCCAAGCGCGCGCGCGTCGGTGAAGTATTCGTCGATATACTTTTTTGCGACCTCGTCGCTCGGGATGCCCTCTTCGTTTGCGCGGTTGATGATCTTGTCGTCCACGTCCGTGAAGTTCTGCACGAACGTCACGTCATAGCCGCGGTACTCCAGATAGCGGCGCAGCGCGTCGAACATGATGAGCGGGCGCGCGTTGCCGACATGGATGAAGTTATACACCGTCGGCCCGCAGGCATACATCCGGACCTTACCCGGCTCGATCGGGACAAATTCCTCCTTTTGCATGGTCATCGTGTTGTAAAGCTTCATGGGGCTGCCTCCTTGAAAAGATGATACGGAATACGAAAGAAAGAGATGAAAGAAGCCTCCCGCGCCGCACGGCGCGAGAGGCGAAGCTTTTTCGCGGTTCCACTCTCGTTTATCACTCCGCCGCGCGTGGCGCGGCCGCACCGATAACGCAGTGCGCGCGGGCGGGCATTTCCTCCCGCCGCGGCTCCGGGGCGCACGTTCCGCCCCGCGCCGGCGGCTCCCTTCCAGCCTGTGAGGAGCCTCTCTGTGCCGCGTCCGTGGGCGTACTCTTCCCGTTCCTTGCCGATGACATAGTTTAGCACACGCCGCGCCCCCTGTCAACCGTGCGCGCCGGCGGCAGACGCCATGCTTATAGATTGAGACCCGGAGCAGGTGGAAGTCCGCCCCGGGTCTCTTGGAAAAATGGAAATGGTGGAAACGCGGATGGTGGTTTTTTACCCCAGCTTGTCGCCGTTTTTCACGGGCTTATCGGGCGTGATGAGCACGACGCCGCCCTCGCTGTAGGTGCCGAGGACCAGGACCTCGGAGAAGAAATTCGCAATCTGCCGCGGCGGGAAATTCACGACCGCGAGCACCTGCTTGCCGACCAGCTCTTCGGGGGCGTAGTGCTCTGTGATCTGCGCCGAGGAGCGCTTCACGCCGAGCGCCTCGCCGAAATCGACCTCCAGCTGATAGGCCGGCCGCCGCGCCTTCTCGAAGACGCGCGCGTCGATGATCGTGCCCACGCGAATGTCCAGCTTCAGAAAATCGTCGAAGGTGGCTGCAGCTTCGCTCATGCGGCATTCCGTCCCTTCGCCGTGCGCCTGCCGTTCGGGAATTGCTCCACGGCGGCCGCGCGGGTGGAGAGCTTGTTCACGGCATACACAAACAGAGCGGCGAACACGAGCGTCGCGGCGCAGAAGATGCCGGAAATCGTGCCGGTAAGCGTGCACCACAGATAGGCGAACACGACGACGGCGGCGATCGAGACAAGCGCGGTGGTTATGCAGGCTTTTGCGGAATTCAGTTTCATGATGTTCAACCTCCTGAAAAACTTTCCGGGGTTTTTGCTGCCCCTTTCTTGACACGAAGATAACACAGGTTTATTATAAAGTAAAGCTAACGATTCTAATGTTTATTTTAAGTATTGCTTAAAGCAGGAGGATGCATATGGAGAGCGCGAGATGCCGGGCGTTTCTGGCGGCGGCGGAGGGCGGCAGCTTCACCGCGGCGGCGGAGGCGCTGCACTATACGCCGTCGGGCGTGAGCCAGCTCGTCGCCGCGCTGGAGCGGGACCTGGAGCTGAAGCTCCTGCGCCGGACCCAGCGGGGCGTGACGCTGACGCCGGCGGGGGAGACGCTGCTTCCGGCGGTGCGCGCCTTTCTGAACGGGGAGGACCGCATCCGCCAGCTGGCGGCGGAGGTAAACGATCTGCGGATCGGCAGCATTCGCATCGCGACCTATCCAAGCATGGCGATGCAGTATCTGCCCGGGGTGCTGCGGGAATTCAGCGGCGCCTATCCGGACATTTCCATCCAGGTGCGCGAGGGTGAGCGGCGGGAAATCATAGCGTGGCTGGGCGCCGGGGAGGTCGATGTGGGATTCATCGGCGGCGACGACAGTCTGCCGGGCGACTGGCTGCCGCTGGCGGAGGACCCGATGCTTGCGCTTCTGCCGCGGTCGCATCCGCTGGCACACGCGCGCAGCTATCCGCTGGAGCGCTGCCGGGAGGAGCGGTTCATCATGGGCGGGCGCGGCTGGGACGAGGACGCAATAGCCATGCTCCACGCCCATGGCATCGAGCCGAACGTCGTGCTTTCGACCGTGAGCGGCATTTCAGTGCTCGCCATGGTGGAGAGCGGGCTGGGCATCAGCGTGATGAATGAGCTGGTCACGCGGGGCCACGATTGCGACATCGCGCTGCTTCCGCTCGACCCGCCGCAGCATATCACGCTGGGCATGCTCCTGCCGTCGCTGGAAAACGCCGCCCCGGCGGTGCGGAGATTCGTACAATACGCGGCAAAGCGCCTGACGCGGACGGAAACAAATTGAAAAAGCCGCGCAACCAAAAGTTGCGCGGTAGTTGGTGGCGGAAAGCGGTTTTTTTTGCTATGCTGCAGGCAGAAAGGAGGTGGGGCGAGTGGCGATTGGGCCCCATATTGTCCCGGCAACGCTGCTGGGGCTGGGCGCTCTGGCGCTGTCTGTCTATCTGATCGTGCTGATCGTGCGGGCGCTGCGCAAGTATCTCGGGTCTGGCGAGGTTCGCGCGGAGAAACAGGAGGTCAAAATGAACCTCGGACGGGTCATCAAAGAGCATCGCATGGCCTGCGGCATGACACAGGAGTTCGTGGCGGAGTCGCTGGGCGTCAGCCGGCAGGCGGTGTCAAAATGGGAAAACGGCGCGTCCGACCCGAGCACGTCGAATCTCTTTGCGCTGGCAGCGCTGTTCGGCGTCTCCCCGGAGGAGCTGCTGCGAAGCGTGGAATCCAACAAAACCGACTCGCTGTAAATCTGCAGCGAGTCGTTTTTTTGCTTATTGAAATCGCAGCACATCCTTGTTCTTCACGAAGTATTCCGCGCCGGAGTAGACGGTTGTCGCCACGATGATGACCCAGCATGCGGTGTTGAGCCACGCGATGTCCTGCGGGATGCCGAAGGCCATCATGAGAATGATGCCGAGCATGGTGGCGGTGGTCTTGATCTTGCCGGACCACGCCGCGGCGATTACGCGGCCGTTGTCCACGGCGACGAGGCGCAGCCCCGTCACGGCGAGCTCCCGCGTCACGACGATCAGCAGCGCCCAGCCGGGCATATAGCCCTGCTCGACAAACAGCATCATCGCCGCCACGACGAGGACCTTGTCCGCCAGCGGGTCCATGAATTTGCCGAAGTCTGACACCTGGTTGTAATGCCGCGCGATGTAGCCGTCGGCAAAATCGCTCATGCTCGCGAGGATAAACACGCCCAGCGCCCAGTACATATGCCCCGGGAAATCCAGATACATCAGCACCACCAGCACCGGCACGAGCAAAAACCGGAAGATCGTAATTTTGTTTGCAGTCGTCATGCTTCCCATTGCCTCACTTTCAAATTTGCCGGCCGGACAGCTCGCCGTCCTCCACGCCGGTGATGATCACGTCCGCGAAGTCGCCGGGCGTCGCCGTGCCGGTGAAATACACCTTGCCGTCGATCTCCGGAGAATCGGCGAACGTGCGCCCGACGCGCAGGCCGCTTTTCGCCGCCGCCTCGCACAGCACGCGCATCGTCTTCCCGACGCATGCGGCGTTGTAATCGTCCATGATCCGCGCCTGCAGGTCGAGGATCAGCCCCGCGCGGCGCTGCGCCTCGTCCGCGTCGCAGCGGTCGGTCATCGCCGCCGCCGGCGTGCCCTCCTCCGGGGAGAACGGAAACACGCCCACGCGCTCCAGCCGCGCCTCGCGCAGCCACGCGCAGAGCGCTTCAAACTCCGCCTCGCCCTCGCCGGGCAGGCCCGTAATCAGGCTCGTGCGCAGCACCACGCCGGGGATGCGCGCGCGCAGCGTGCGGATCAGGGCGCGAATCTCGCCGCCGGTGCCGCGCCGATTCATGCGCCGGAGAATCTCGTCGTCGATGTGCTGGAGCGGAATGTCCAGATACTTCACGATCTTGTCCTCCCGCGCGATGACGTCGATCAGCTCGTCGTCAAAGGCGTCGGGGTAGAGGTAGTGCAGGCGAATCCATTCGATGCCGTCGATCCGCACGAGCTGCTTCAGCAGCCGCGCGAGACTGGGCCTGCCGTAGAGCTCCTGCCCCCAGCGCGTGATGTCCTGCGCGATGACGATGAGTTCCTTCACACCCTGGCTCGCGAGCGTTCGCGCCTCGGCGAGGATGGCGTCCTCCGAGCGGCTGCGATATCTGCCGCGGATGGCCGGAATCGCGCAGAACGCGCACCAGTTGTCGCACCCCTCGGCAATGCGGAGATACGCCCAGCCGGGGCCGGTGGACACCGCGCGTCCGATCTCCTCAATGGGGCCGTTCTGATCGGCAAACAGCAGCGGCCTCTCGCCGCGCATCACGGCGTCCACCGCCGCGCAGACGGCGCCGTAGCTGCCCGTGCCGAGCATCCCGTCCACCTCCGGCAGCTCCTGCGAAATCTCGTCCTTATACCGCTGGGAGAGACAGCCCGCGACGAGGATTTTTTTCAGCTTGCCCGCCTGCTTCAGCTCGGCCAGCGCAAGAATGTGGTCGATGGCCTCGCTCTTCGCGCTGTCGATGAAGCCGCAGGTGTTCACGATGGCCACGTCGCAGCCCGCGGGGTCGCCAGCGAGCGTGTGCCCGGCCTGATCGAGCAGATAGAGCATCTGCTCGCTGTTCACCTGATTTTTCGGACAGCCGAGCGAGATCAGCGCGATTTTATATCCCATAGGCGTCCTCAGCCTCCTCCCGAAATCGTTCGATCGCGGCGCGAATCTCGTCGCGGCCAAAGCCGCGGCGATAGAGATAGTCCGCCGCCCGGCGCAGCTCGTCCCGGTCCGGCGCGTCAGATTTGAGTCTGCGGCGCAAAAGCCGGTCGATCTGGTCCTCCTGCTCCGGCAGCTCCTGCAGCGCGTCGTCCCAGAGGTCGCGCGCAATGCCGCGGCGGTAAAGCTCGTTTCGGATTCTGCCCGCGCCGTACCCCTTTGCGGCGTAGTGCCGCACGCACATCGCGGCGTACTGCGCGTCGTCCAGCAGGCGCAGCTCCGTGAGCCACGCGGCGGCCGCCTCGGCGTTTTCCGGGCTTTCGCCTTTTTCCTTCAGCCGGTCGGTCAGCTCCTTTTCGGACATGGCGCGCGCACCGATGATGCGCAGCGCCCGCTGCTTGCAGCGGGAGAGGGCGGAGGCGCCGCGCACGGCCTGCAGCTCCGCGTCGTCGAGCGCGCGCCCGGAATAGAGCGCGTGCTCCGTCACGACGCTCAGCGTCGTGCGCAGCGTCTCGCCGTTGTCAAACCGGGCGAGAAATGCTTCCGGCCCGGTTTGTTTGAGTTCGGTTAAAATCGCCATAAAAAGTCCCCGGCAGGGCCCCGCCGCTCGCAAGCGGCAAGGAAACCCGCAATCCTGTCTGTCGAAAACAGGTTTTCGACAAGCGCGCACATGGGATGAAAGAATGCATCCCATGCGAGCCGTCAGCCCTCAAAGTCGTCCGCCGAGACCTCCACCGCGCGCCCCGCCGCGATGGCGGCCTTGCGCGCCTGCGGCGTCATGAGCTTGGCGGCGTTGGCGCGAATCTCCGCCTCGATGGCGTCGGCAATCTCCGGATTGTCGCGGAGGTAATCCTTCATGTTGTCGCGCCCCTGCAGGCGCGCCTCGCCATAGGTGAACCACGCGCCGGCCTTGTCGATGATATCCAGCTTCACCGCGAGATCGACCAGCTCGCCGATCTTGGAGATGCCCTCGCCATAGATGATGTCGAACTCCGCCTCCTTGAACGGCGGCGCGACCTTGTTTTTCACAATCTTGGCGCGCGTGCGGTTGCCGACCATCTCGCTGCCGACCTTCAGCGTCTCGACGCGGCGCACGTCGATGCGCACGCTGGAGAAATATTTCAGCGCGCGCCCGCCCGGCGTCGTCTCGGGATTGCCGTACATGACGCCGATCTTCTCACGCAGCTGGTTGATAAATACGACGATGGTGTTGGTCTTGCTCACGGCGCCCGTCAGCTTGCGCAGCGCCTGGCTCATCAGACGCGCGATGACGCCGACGGAGGAGTCGCCCATTTCGCCCTCCAGCTCGCTGCGGGGGAGGAGCGCCGCCACGGAGTCCACGACGATCACGTCGAGCGCGCCGCTGCGCACGAGCTGCTCGGTGATCTCCAGCGCCTGCTCGCCGGTGTCCGGCTGGGAGATAAGCAGATTGTCAATGTCCACGCCGAGCGCGCGGGCATAGGACGGATCGAGCGCGTGCTCCACGTCGATGAACGCGGCCTCGCCGCCGCCCTTCTGGGCGCTTGCGAGGATGTGCAGCGCGAGCGTCGTCTTGCCGGAGGACTCCGGCCCGTAGATCTCCACGATGCGGCCGCGCGGCACGCCGCCGATGCCGAGCGCGAGATCGAGCGAGAGCGACCCCGTGGAGATTGCCTCCACATTCACCGGGATATCGTCGCCCAGGCGCATGATCGCGCCTCTGCCGTAGGTTTTTTCGATCTGTGCCAGCGCGGTCTCCAGCGCCTTTTTCCGGTCCTCCGGCTTCACCGGCGCGGGAGAGGGCGCAGGGTTCTTTTTCTTGTCAGCCATATTCTTTTCACCTCGTAGTTATTGGTTCCTGCTTCAAAGCTGCCCGGTCACGACGCGGCGGATGCCCTGCGTGTCCCGGACGGCGGCGACGCCGCGATACCCCGCGCCGCGCAGCAGCGCCATCACCGCGTCGGCCTGATTTTCGCCGACCTCGAACATCAGCTGCCCGTTCGACCGGAGCACCCCCGTCCAGTTGCGGACGATGGCGCGATAGAACGTCAGCCCGTCCTCGCCGCCGTCGAGCGCGCCGAGCGGCTCATAGTCGCGAACGGAGCTGTCCAGCGTGAGAATCTCAAAGCTCGGCACATACGGCGGGTTGGATACGATGAGATCGAACGTGCCGATGCTCATGGGGGGCTTTTCCAGCGCGTCGGCCTTGAGGCAGATCGTGCGGCTCTGTCTGTTCAGACGGACGTTCTGTTTGCTGATCTCCAGCGCGCGGTCGCTGAGATCCGCCATCACGATGCGCGCGGCGGGCAGCTCGTGCGCGAGCGCGCAGCCGATGCAGCCGCTGCCGCAACAGAGATCGAGGATGCGCGCGTCCATCTTGCGGCCGTGGAGCGCGCGCAGCGCCGTCTCCACCAGCACCTCCGTGTCCGCCCTGGGGATGAGCACGTCCGGCGTGACCTTGATCGGCAGCCCGTAAAACTCCCATTCGCCGATGATGTACGCAAGCGGCTCGCCGCGCAGCCGCCGCTGCAGCAGCGCCTCGACGCGCTGCTCATATTCTCTGGATGTGTACAGCGAGAGATCGCGCAGAAACGCCTCCCGGCTTTTCCCGGCGGCGTACGCCGCAAGCAGCCGCGCCTCCAGCGTATACGCCTCCACGCCGCCCGCCTTCAGCGTTGCGCGCGCCGCGAGATAGAGTTCGTTATAGGTCTTCGGCATCGCGGCCACTCCTTACCATTTGTCCATACCCTGCTGCTCCGGGATGACCAGCTCCAGCGCGCGGATGGCGCACTCGATCATGGAGTCGTCCGGCTCGTTCGTGGTCAGCCGCTGCAGCCACTTGCCCGGCGCGGAGAGAATGCGCGACAGAAGATTGTCGTGCCGTCCGACCCAGCGGTTGATCTCGTAACTGATGGCCACGACGACGGGGAGCAGCAGCAGCCGCAGGCCGATGCGCACCCAGATATTGTCCCACAGCGCCATGCGAAAGCTCACGAGCGAGAACACGAGGATGCTCACAATCACGACGACGAACAGGAAGCTCGTCCCGCACCGGGGATGAAAGCGCGACTGCGGGCGGACGTTTTCCACCGTGAGCAGCAGACCCTTTTCGTAGCAGAAGATGGTCTTGTGCTCCGCGCCGTGATAGGCGAACATGCGCGCCACGTCGCGCATGCGCGTCACGCCCCAGAGATACAGCAGAAAGATGATGATCCGCAGCGCGCCCTCCACGAGATTGCGCGCGAACGGGCTGCGGATAAAACGATCCGTAACGCCGGCGAGCAGCGTCGGCAGCAGCACGAACAGCAGGACGGCCAGCGCGATGCCCAGCACCACGGCCACGCCGATGATGATGTTTTTGGCCTTTTCCTCGCTGAAGTGGTTTTCGATCCATTGATCGAGCTTGTCCGGCTCGCCCTGCTCCTCCAGCGGCAGCAGGTCGGCGGAATAGGTCAGCGCCTGCATCCCCTTGACCATGGAGTCGAGAAATGTGACCACACCGCGGATCAGGGGCCAGCCGAGTATGGGGTGCTTGTCCTTGACGAGCCGCAGCTCGTCCACCTTTTCGACGAGTCCGTCCGGCGTGCGGCAGACGATGGCCTGCTTTTGCGGGCCGCGCATGAGGATGCCCTCCAGCAGCGCCTGCCCGCCGATGGTGGTGCGAAAGCACACCTGCGTATCGGGAGACCTGGTTTCCTGTTTGCTCATTCGTTACCCTCGGAATTGTTGGAATGTTTGACGTTCTGCCCCTCCGGGGAGAAGGGGAGCGTCACGACCACGACGGCGCCGCCGCCGGGGGCGTTTGCGATCTCCAGCCGGCCGCCGGAGCGCGTGACAATCTCCTCGCACACGGCGAGGCCGATGCCGCTGCCGCGCTCCTTGGAGCTGCTGCCCTTGTAGAATTTCTCGGTGACGTGCGGCAGCTCGTCCGGCGGGATGCCGGGGCCGTGATCGCGGAAGCGAATGGTCGCCGCCTCGCTGTCCGCCGTGACGGAGACCTCGATGGTCTTCCCGTCCCGGCCGTACTTCGCGGCGTTATCCAGAATGTTCAAAAACACCTGCCGGAGCCGCTCCGGGTCGCCGGGCAGGAGGGGGACCTCCGTGTCCGCCGGCGTGTAGCGCAGCTCCAGATCGTCCTGCCGCAGCAGCTCGCGATAGGTGAAGATCGTGTCCTCCAGCTCGCTTTCAATGTCCAGCAGCTCGATGTTCAGCTTGAAGCGCCCGTCCTGGATGCGGGTGAACTCCAGCAGCTCCTCCACCATGCCGGTCAGCCGCGCGGCCTCCTTGGAGATGATCTGGATGCCGCGGCGGGAGTCCGCCTGAATGGCGGGGTCAAACATCAGCGTCTCGCTCCAGCCGGTGATGGCCGTGAGCGGCGTGCGCAGCTCGTGCGAGATGGAGGAGATGAATTCGGATTGGATTTTTTCCGTCTTGCTGATCTCCTGTGAGAGCTCGTTGATTGCCACGGCGAGACCCGCAAGCTCGTCCCTGCGCGCCACGGGCAGCTCCGTCCCGTAGCTCCCGCTCGCGATGTGGCGCGTGGCCTCGGTCATCTGCTGCACCGGCTCCACGATGTGCCCGCGAAACCAGAGTCCGCTCACAAGCGCGGAGAGCACCGCCATCACAAGCCCGCTCAAGGCGACCAAAACCGGATGGATGGGATCGAACAGCGCGCCGACCGCAACGCCGACCGCGACGGCGATTGCCGTCACCACGCACTGGCCGATGGACATGCGGGAGAACACCCTCCGGAGCCATTTTTTCAGCGCGGCTGCGCGCGTGGATTCACGCATGGTCTCAATAACCCCACTTGTAGCCGTAGCCCCAAACGGTGGTGATATACTCCGGCTCGGTGGGCTGATCCTCAATCTTGATGCGCAGCCGGCGGATGTTCACGTCCACAATCTTGACCTCGCCGCTGTAATCCTCGCCCCAGACGGCGTGGAGGATCTCCTCGCGCGAAAGGGCGCGGCCGGGGTTGTTCATAAAGAGCTTCATAATGGAGAACTCCGTCTGCGTCAGGCGGATATGCTCACCGTTTTTGTCCAGCGTGCGGGAGTGCAGATGCAGCAGAAACGGACCGCTCGCGATGGCGTCCTCCGCGTTGTCCCCGCCGCCGATGCGCCGGTAGAGCGCGTCCACGCGCGCGAGCAGCTCCGCCGGGGAGAAGGGTTTTGTCACGTAGTCGTCCGCGCCGGTCATGAGTCCGGTGATCTTGTCCATCTCCTGGCTCTTGGCGCTGAGCATGATGATGCCCATTTTGGACCCCGTCGCGCGGATGCGGCGGCAGACCTCAAAGCCGTCGATGTCCGGCAGCATAACGTCCAGCAGCGCGACCAGAATGTCCGGATGCTGCTGGATGCGCGCAAGCGCCTCCTCGCCGGTGGCGGCCTCGATCGGCTCATATCCGCTGCGGCGCAGGTTGATGACCACAAAGCTGCGGATGCTGGATTCGTCTTCGAGTACCAGAATCTTTTTCATAAAATAAACTCCGTTCCGCCGTCTCGCGGCAAAACTAAAATCATACAGGATTCAGTATAACATACTTTTATACAAAATGGTAGTCAAAGAATCTTTTTTGTGATATGTTGTCTGTAAAGAAGGGATGGTGCGGGCAAATGCGGATATTTTGGACGGAGACGACGGGGCTGGACCCGGCGCGCGCGCGCCGGCCGGGGCGCCGGAGCACGCCCGAGAGTGCCTTCGCGTGGTCCCTGCTGGAGGTGGCCGCGCGCGAGACGTGGGACGTCTCCCTGCCGGAGGCGGCCGCGCTGCCGGGCGGCAAGCCATTTTTTCCCGCGTACCCGTCGCTGCACGTCTCGCTCAGTCACACGCGCGGCGTTGTTCTGGCCGCGCTTTCAGAGCATCCGGTCGGCGCGGATGCGGAGCGGCGGCGCCCCCTTCGCGCCGCGACGGCGGAGCGGCTGTTCGCGGCGGATCACGGAGACCTGGAGCTGTTCGAGCTCTGGACGCTGCGGGAGAGCTGGTTCAAGCTCACGGGCGCGGGCGACCTGCGGGACATCCCGTTTTCCCGCGTTGACGGGATCTTGTCCCCGCCGGAGCCGGGCGCGCGCTGCCGCGTGTATGCGGAAATCCCGGGCTGCGCCGCCGCCGCGTGCAGCTTTGCGGACGATCCGCCGGAGCGGCTGCAGTTCATCGACCCGGCGCGGATTTGTACTTGAAAATTGGAAATGGGTGTTGTATAATACAGGGTGCATGCCGGTGTGTTGGAATTGGTAGACGAGGCGGACTCAAAATCCGTTGCCAGCGATGGCGTGTGGGTTCGAGTCCCACCACCGGCACCATGTCGAGTGGTAATAACGGATTTGACGTTATTACCACTCGATTTTTCTTTTGCTTCATGTAGGAGCAGGCGTTTGCCTGCTCTTTTCTTTATGCTGGCTTGGGGATATACTCCACCGCCACGCCCTGACGGGTGTCGGCTCTGTAGCGGTCGTCCCTGCGGAATGCGCTGTCCGGCAGCTCGATATACCCCACGAAGCGGTAGTAGATCACAATACGCTGGGTGCGGTTTTTGCCGGTACCTTCGGTTTCGTACACGTCGATGTGGTCGATCAGCTCCTGCAAAAGCGGAGCTGTCAATGTCCCCATCTCCATAAACTTCCGCACGGCGGATATAAAGCTGTCCTTCCTGTATCGTTGCTGCTCTAACCCATCCAACTTCTCCCGCAGGTTGCTGATTCTCTCCTTCAACTCCACGCGCTCTGCCTCATATTTGTGAGAGAGCTGCATGAACCACTCGTCTGTTACCTTGCCCTCTGCGTTGTCCTCATAGACTCGCTGATATAGCTGACTGACCTTTTCGCTTCGCAGGACCGCTTTCTGCAATTCTGCCTCCATTAGCCGATTCTCGTCCAGGAGTTCCGCGTTGGTTTTCTGCGCCAGAAGCTCGGCAAAACCCTCCTCATCGTGTCGGAGCATGGCCGCCATGCGTCCCAGCTCCAGCTTGACCACCTCCTCCACGGCGTCGGCCCGGATATAGTGGCGCCTTTGGCAGGTGCCTCGATAGTCCTTGGCGTAGTTGGAACAGGCAAAGAAGTGGATGTCCTTATTGATGGTGTTTGTGTGATGCCACAGCTTTTTGCCGCAATCCGCGCAGCGGAGCAGGTCGCAGAACATATTCTTTTCCCCGTTCTCCGTCTTAGGAGCGCGGTGTTTCGTGCTGCCCAGTATCTTCTGCACGCGCTCAAAGGTATTCCTGTCGATGATCGGCTCGTGGATGTCCCGAAAGATTGCCCAATTTTCCGGCGGATTTTGCAGTCTTGCCTTGTTCTTGAAGGATTTGGAGTAGGTCTTGAAGTTCACCACGTCGCCGCAATACTCCTGTCGGGAGAGAATACCCTACACGGTGCTGTTCTTCCACTTGCAGGGATTCGGCTGTGTTTTCTTCCCGCCCCTACCGATACCCTTGCTTTGCCAGTAGGCCGTGCAGTTCAGAATCTCTTTCTCCTCCAAAATCCGTGCGATCGTATCGGTGCCCTTGCCCTCCAGATACATGCGGAAAATGTCCTTGACGACCTTGGACGCCTCCGGGTCGATCAGCCATTTCTTTGGATTATCGGGAGATTTCATATATCCGTAGGGTGACTGAGACAGTGGCTCACCTGAGTTGCCTCGGATACGGTGGGCTGACCGCACCTTGCGGCTGATGTCTCTTGCGTACATCTCATTCATCACGTTGCGAAACGGGGCCAGCTCGTTTTCGCCCTCGTCGCTGTCTACCATGTCGTTGACCGCAATAAAGCGGATGCCGTGCTCAGGGAAATAGTTGTCCGTATAAAAGCCTGCTTGCAGGTAATCGCGCCCGAGGCGGCTCATATGATATTTCATATGACAGATCAAAATAAGAAGACACTCTGTAATAGAAGGTGATCCAAGATGGCAAAGAAGAAAAATACAGAAGTAACCATTCACTCCTCCGCCGCGGAGTATCTTACCTATGTGGCCGCCACCGGCGAAGCGCCGGAGAGCTTCGAGATGCGATATGAAAACGAGAACATCTGGCTCACCCAGCGGATGATGGCGGAGTTGTACGGCGTGGATGTTCGGACGGTCAACGACCATCTGAAAAAAGTATACGCCGACGGCGAGCTGCCGGAGAAGGCAACTACACTCGGACCACGTCGTCGCGGACTTCGTATCGTTCGTGACGGCGTTTTCTTTTTCAAAGCAAACGCCATCTCTCATTCACTCCGTCGCTCCTCCTTTCCAAATCGAACCCGCTTCGCTGGGCTTCGATTTGGGAACTGCGTTTGTCGTTATCATCATTCGCGCCAAAAATGGAAGAATCCAAACAGGATTCTTCCATTTTTGTTGGCCCGCCTTTGGCGGGCAAGGATTCCGCTTCGCTCAAATTCTTGGGAGGGGATACCCAATCCCCTCCCAAGTCCGCTCCATGCAAGCTTAAAAATCGAACCCTTATGCCCCATCTTTGACGCGGTGGGCTTTTCCGCGCTGGATTGCCTCCATGTTCAGCGCCAGAAGCGATTGCTTCGCCTTTCCGAGCTTTTCCTTCAGGCCCGCCTCCACGGCGGCGTCGGTCACAACGGGGCAAACGTCCAGCAGCGCGCCCAGAAGCACCATGTTGGCGACCTTGTCGCTGCCAAGCGCGTGGGCGATTTCTCCTGCAGGAACAGGCCAATAGCGGATGTCTGAACGGGACGGCCGCGCGGCACACATTGATGCGTTGTAAATCAGCGTTCCGCCGGGGACGATGTCATGCTCGAAGCGGACAAAAGAACGTTCATCCATCGCGACCACGATCTCCGGCTCGTCCACAACGGGGGAGCCGATTGCCCCGTCGGTCAGGATCACATCACAGTAGGCGGTTCCGCCGCGCTTTTCCGGGCCGTAGGTGGGACGCCACATGGCATTGAGATCCTCCCGAGTGCCGGCAACGGCCAAAATCTGCCCGATCAGCAGCGCGCCCTGCCCGCCGTAGCCGGACAGTACGAATTCATGCAGCATGGTTATTCCTCCTTAAAAACGCCCAGCGGATAAACCTTCGTCATTTCCTCTTCGACCCAGCGGCAGGCCTCCGTCGGCTTCATCCGGAGATTGGTTGGGCAGGCGCACAGCAGCTCCACAAATGCGTAGCCGCGGCCCTCCAGCTGGTATGTAAACGCTTTGCGGATCATCTTCTTCGCCTCCAGAATGTGCGGCACATCGTGCAGGGAGGCGCGGGCGACGTAGCGCGCGCCCTGAAGCTGCGACAAAAGTTCGCACACGCCGATGGGGTAGCCGTGCACCTGTGGCTCCCGCCCATCCCGGCAGGTGGAGGTCTTCTCGCCCGGAATGGTGGTGGGCGCCATCTGCCCGCCGGTCATGCCGAACACGCTGTTGTTGGCGAAAATGACCGTCAAATTCTCCCCACGGGCGGCGGCGGAGACCGTCTCTCCGATGCCGATGGAGGCGAGATCCCCATCGCCCTGATAGGTGTACACGATTTTATCCGGATGCACCGCCTTCACGCCCGCGGCCACCGCGGGGGCACGCCCGTGCAGGGCCATGATGCAGTCGGAGTTGGAATAATCATAAAACAGGCCGGAGCAGCCCACCGAGCCGACGGTGATGGTCTTTTCCACGAGCTGCAGTTCCTCCAGCACCTGACCGACCAGCTTGTGCGCCAGACCATGGCTGCAGCCGGGGCAATAGTGCCGCTTGGTATCGTTCAGATAAGTATCCTTCTGATAGATGACAGACATTCTCACGCCTCCTCCAGCAATTTGGTGATCTCCTGGCAGATATCCCGCGCCCTGGGCATCATGCCGCCAAGCCGGTAATAGAGCCCTGCGTCTCTGGACCCGTTCAGCGCGAGACGCACGTCGTCATACAGCTGCCCGGCCGCCATCTCCACGCACAGGACCGCTTTTGCGTTTTGGCACGCGCGATAGAGCTGCCGCGCCGGGAACGGCCAGATGGTGATCGGACGCGCGATTCCGACCCGGATTCCGCTTTCGGCGGCGATGCGCTTTGCGGACATGCAGATGCGCGCTGTGGTGCCATAGGCCACAAGCACCACGTCGGCGTCGTCGGTGTCGATGGTATCCAGCCGCGCCTCGTTCTCGCGGATGATTCGGTACTTCTCCTGCAAGTGATCGTTGTGCCGCTCGCACTTGGCGGGGTCCATAAATACGGAGGTGAAGCCCGTCGGACGGCGGGAGGGATCGTCCCAGCCCGTGGCGGCCCACGATTTGGGCGGCAGCTTCGGGTCGCGCTCCCGCTCGTGAATCTCGACGGACTCCATGATCTGCCCGATGCACCCGTCTGCATACACCGCAACCGGATTGCGGTATTGCTCCGCCTTGTCAAAGGCGAGCTGGAGCAGGTCGCACGCCTCCTGCACATTGCTCGGCGCATAGACGATCATGCTGTAGTCGCCCGGCCCGCCGCCGCGGGTCATCTGGTAATAATCCGCCTGACCGGGCTGGATGCAGCCCAGCGCCGGCCCGCCGCGGGACACATTCAGGTACACTGCCGGGATCTCGCAGGCGCAGGTGTGAGAAATCGCCTCCTGCATCAGCGCGATCCCCAGCCCGGAGGAGCTGGTCATGGCGCGGCCGCCGGCCGCGCCGGCGCCGAAGAGCATGTTGGCCGCGGCCAGCTCGCTCTCGGCCTGCTTGTATACGCCGCCCACCTCCGCCATGCGCCATGACAGATATTCCGGAACCTCGCTCTGCGGCGTGATGGGGTAGCCAAAGTAATAGCGGCAGCCGGCCATCACGGCCGCCTCGGCCATGGCCTCGTTGCCTTTCATCAGCTTTTTCAAAACGACTCCTCCTTCTCGATCCGAATCGCGTCGTCCGGGCAAATGATTGCGCAGCTTCTGCAGCCGACGCAGGCTTCCTTTGCCGCGCAGACGGCCACATACTGCCCGCTTGTGTTGGTGACGTCGGAGATTCGCATGATTTTTTTGGGACATGCCGCCGCGCACAGGCCGCACCCCTTGCACAATTCCTCGTTTACCGTTACAATAAACACGGTCGTTCCTCCTTTTCAGCCGGGAGCACACCCGTTGATGGTTTTAAGAGTCATATACATCTTAGCGCGGCGAGCCGCAAAAAATCAAAGCTTGTGCCGCTCGGCCGGGAAACCGGAGCGATTGCTTCAAAAAAAGTGCAGAACGGGCAAAACACGTGAAGCGCGCGGCGAAAAGGAACGCAGCAGGGGAGACAGGAGCTGAAATGATGACATATTCCGAAATGCTTCAGGACCGATTGGCGAAAAATCCGTTTTACAAATATACCGACGTAGTCACGGAGATTTTGCGGGACGATATCATATCCTTTCGCATCCGGCCGGAGACCAGGCTGAGCGTCAACGCGCTGGCGGAGGCGTTTGCCGTTTCCAGAACGCCGGTGCTCGAGGCGCTGTCCAAGCTGGAGGCCATCGGCTTTGTGTATAAGGAGGCGCACGCGAAAAGCTACTATGTGTCCTCCCTGGACATCAGCGATTTGATGTGCCTCTACAGAGCCAGAGCGGCCATTGAGGGCGAGGCGGCCTACCGATGCGCGATCTACGCCGACGACAGGACGCTTCGAAAGCTGGAGACGCTGCTCCCCGGTTACTAAAAGGCGATTTTGACGAAGGGGCCGGACGTCAATGAATATGATGATCCGTTTCATCAGATCATTCTGGAGGCGAGCGAAAACAAGTATCTGATTGAGAGCTACGCGCGCATTTTTCCCAGCCTGCAGCGTTACCGGCGCTACAGCTCGGTGCTTCTCCACGAGACAAAGGATAACCCCCTGTCGATTGAGATGCAGTACCAGCACGCAAACATCCTGTCGGCCATCCGGTCCCGGGACCCCGAGGCGGCGCGAAGGGCGATGACCGGTCATATTACCTCGTGCGTGAACCACGCGGCCTTCGCCATGTCGGCGCCGAGCTATTCAGGACGAGACAAGCCGCGCCGCTGACACGGAGGAGCGGGGAAAACCGCCGCGATCCGTGGCGCACAATCATCTGCTGTCAAAAAAGCCTCGCAGAGTTCGCGCCCGGAGGCGCGAAAAGGGTCAAATCATTTTTGCCGCGCGGCTTTGCCGTGGGGCAAAAAAACTTCTCGCGGAATGGATTGCCCTCCTATCGCGAATCGCATTCGCGAACGAGGGCAAGGAATGTAGCGCAATCCTATCCTGTCGAAAAACTTTTTTCGACAGTCTGAGCGCGAGACCCATTGGGGTCTCGCGCTTTTGGATTATGCTATTTCACGGCCGGGAGCGGGCGAACGGCGGCCCTGCTTTGGATGGTATGCCGCCTGCCGCTTCTCAGAGACCGAGGCTCTTTCGCTTTGCATCCACATGCCTCAGAATGCCCTCGGCCGCCTTGATCGGGTCGGGCTCCACGTAGAATTTTCCTCCGGTCAGCCCTTCGATATCCTCCGTCAGCACCTTGGTGCAAACGGGGCTTCCGAGGATGTTCGGCGCCATCCCGATGTGGGTGAGGAGCCCGAGATCGACCGCCCAGGTCCCGATTGCGAGGGCTTTTTCGTGGTTCAGCTCCGGCGCGGAGGCAGCCGCCGGCAGGGCGGAGACGGGGACATGGAGATACCCCGCCAGAGCGCCGAGGAGGTCGCCGATGCGCGCGTTGTCCACACACGAGCCCATATGGAGCACGGGCGGCAGCGGCCCGCCGAGGCCGTTTGCCTCGCCGATTGCCCGAAGAACGGCCAGAAGTCCCGGCCCGGCATACGCCTCCGCGCCCTCCGGACACAGCATACCGGCCTTTCCGAGCGCGTGCGCGACACAGCCCGTGACCACGATCAGAACGTTGTTTTTCAAGAGTTCCTTTGCCAGCGGCACGATCACGCCGTCCTGCGGGAAGCGCGGGTTGTTGCACCCGACGATTCCGACCGCGCCGCGGATATTGCCCGCCGCGATCTGGTCCGCCAGCGGCTTGAGCGGGTTTTCCGTGTCGAGCTTTGCGAGCGCGCTCACAATCGCCTCGACAGAGAAGCCGCCCCACATCTCGGCGCGCTCAGGCGGAATCTCCACCTGGCCGTTGTTTCTGCGGCGATATGCCTCGATGCCCATGCGCACGATTGCCGCAGCGTCCTCGTCCGCGTGCGCCGGGCGAAACGCCACATGCTCCGCGCCCTGGATTTTTCCGATCTCGTGCGTTGTGACCAGCTTCGTGTGATAGCAGGCGGCCACCTGCGCGAGGGACGGCATGATGCACTGCACATCGACCACCATCAGATCCACCGCGCCCGTGACGATTGCCAGTTCCTGCGAGAGATAGTTGCCGGCGCTGGCGATTCCCTGGCGCATCAGCACCTCGTTGCCTGTGCAGCACAGGCCGGACAGCTGGACCCCCTCCGCGCCCGCGGCCTTCGCCTCGGCTTCGAGCTTCCGCGCCCACTCCACGATCTTTTCGGAGAGGAACGGGATGTGCCCGTGCACGACGATGTTGACCCTGTTTTGCTTCAGCACGCCGAGATTTGCCTCGGTCTTTACCGGGACGGGCGTGCCGAACACGATATCCTGCACGTCCGCGCCGAGCTTGAGCCCGGAATAGCAGTCCACAAGCCCCATTTTGGCGGTCGCGAGGAGAAGATTCACCGGGTCGGCGTCAACGCCCATCGTCGTCTGATGCATGGCGCGGCGAATCTCAAGATCCGGGCTTCCGGGCAGGATCCCGAGCCTGCGCCAGGTCGTGAGGCGCTCCTCGGGCACATTCCGGGCCAGCATGTCCATCGTCTCCTTGCCGGGCGCAAAATCGGAATACAGGCGCGCCGCAAGCGCTTTGGAAAGCTGGTATTTGTCCGTTCCCTCCGTGGAAATGCCGAGCCGTTCGGCGACGGCCTTCAGCTTTGCCTCGTCCTTGATCTCGTACGGAACGCGCCTGTCCGCCGCCTGCTCCAGAATCTCGACGGCCTCAAACGCATGATCGACGTGGGTCGCCGCGCCGCCCGCCACGCTGCGGAGCAGGTTTCTTGCCGCGATGGTGTCCGCAGTGGCGCCGCAGATGGCCCTGGACGGCTCGCCGAAGGGATTGACGCGACATGGCCCGGAGAGGCAGTTTCTGCAGCAGACGCCCAGCTCTCCGAATCCGCACTGCGGCTGCTGGGCTTCGTATCTGTCCCAGACCGTCTCCACGCAGTCGCGGCACGCCTTTTCGACCATGCGCAGCGACGCTGCGTCTATGGATTTTCTGCTGTTGTCCATTTCACCTGGCTCCTTTCTGATGGTTTACAAGCTCGTCTCTCGCCGCTTCATACGCCGCCTCGTCCACCTCGGCGAAGGTGAGCGCGCCCGTCGGGCAGGCCTCGACGCACGCCGGGCCGCCGTCCCGGCCCCGGCACAGATCACACTTGAAGGGATGCCCCTCCGCCTCCAGCCGGGTGATGGCGCCGATCGGACATGCCTCCTCGCACAGGAAGCAGCCGATGCACGTCTCGGTGTCGCACCACACCGCGCCGTCCGGCAGGTCCTTCTGTATCGCCCCGACGGGACATGCCTCCACGCACGCCGGCGCTTGACATTGCCAGCAGCGCTTTGCGAAGATTTCGCCCGACCCGCTTTGCATGATCTTTACGCCGGAATGCGGTTTTTCCCCGGCCAGGACCGCGCCTGTGAAGGAGCCCGCCCTGCTGTGAACGGCGGCGCAGACATTTTCACACGTGCGGCAGCCGAGACACATTCCGGCGTCCAACAACATTCGTTTCATTTGCCGATCCCCCATTTCATTTTTCCGATGACTTGCCGAAGCACCGCTTCGTTTTCCGCGCCGAGATGATCTCTGGCGCTCACGCCGTCCCTGTCCGCGTCTCTCAGCGCGTCGCTCCACCGCAGGATGCCGAGCAGACCGCGCGCGCCCAATGCGTCTCGCAGAAAGGCGTCGTCCGCGTCGGAGGCGGATTTGTTGCCGAGGAAGGCAACGCGCTCCAGCCCCAGATCGGCGCACATCTCCGCGATCTTGACGCCGCAGTCGATGCTTCGCTGGCCGGGCTCGCAGACGACGAGCATGGCATCCACGCCCCGCGCGGTGCCCCTTCCCAGATGCTCGATGCCGGCCTCCATATCCATGACGACGTCCTCGTCTCTGTCCAGCACCAGATTGTCGATCAGCGCCTGGATGAGGGCGTTTTCCGGACACATGCATCCGCCGCCGCCTTTTCGCGCCTCTCCCATGACGATCAGATTCACGTTTCGCCACGCATACGCGAATCTGTCCGCAATGTCCGAGACCTCCGGGTTCAGCGTGAACAGCTGCCCATAGGTCCCCGGCCGCGCGCCGGTGCGCGCCTCGATCAGCTCTCCCTGCCGGGCAATCGACACGAGCCGCTCCCGCGCTGCCGCCGGGATCCCCAGACTGTCCGCCAGATTCGCGTCGGGGTCCGCGTCAATGGCCAGCACCCTGCGTCCCGCCTCGGCAAGCATCAGCGCCAGCGCGCCGGATACCGTGGATTTCCCGACGCCGCCCTTCCCGGAAACCGCAAGCTTCAAATCCTCCACCGCCTTTTCTCTGCCCGGATACCTATTCCTTTCCCTGATACCTAATTTAAAGTATATTCTCGCTGTTTTTCATTTCAAGTAGGGGAATCTCTGAAATTTGATTCGTCGTTTTGTGGATGTTGTCCACGCGGCTCTCTGAAACTGTCAGATCCGCCAGTTCCAACGCTTTGCGCGCGTCCGCCCGGCGCTTTTCCGCGCGGAAACACGCGCCTATACAAACGGATTTTTTTGTGTTATACTGTAAATCATATAATAGAGAAATGCTTTTCGGAGGAATGATTATGAGCAGCTTTCAGGACCTGTACGAGCATGCGGCGGCGGACCGCGGCCGCGCGATGCAGTTTCTCGCCATTCAGGAGATTCGGCGCAAGGCCGTGCGGGAGATGACAGATGCCGGCGTTTATGTCGAGCCGGAGTCTGCCGACGAGCTCACGGACGAGGAGCACGCGAACCGCCGCGCGGAGGCCGCCTATGCCTTCGGCGTGCAGAGCGTGATCGAGGTGGCGAAGCTGCCGGGCTCGGATGGGGAGGTGGCGTACGCCGCGGCCGTGCGCGATACATCCACGCGGCCGTACAGCATTGCGCTGTGCATCCAGACGAAGCTGGAGGAGCTGCACGCCGCCGGCGCGGAGGACAGATGCCAATCCGGCGAGCCGCAGTTTCACGTCGTGGTCTCCAACCCGGACGCGGACGAATCGGCGGAGGAGCTGGGCGACGCGCTGGACGTGCTGCGCGTGGCCTATCCGCAGTGGCGCATCTCGCTGGAGGAGCTCAGTCCGGAGCTTCGGGAAAAGGCCGCGCGCGCGGAACAGCTGCGCAGCGCGCTCGACGCCTGCAAGGCGGATAACACGCAGGAGAATCTGCAAAAGGTCGCCGCGCTGCTGTTCAACATGCCGCTGGTGTTTCCGGCGGTGCGGCCGGAGAATGAGCCGCAGTCGTCGGACGGCGGCGTACACCTGCAGTTCGGCAAGGTGCGCGCGCAGGACGGGAAGAGCTATTTCCTCGCGTTTTCCGACCGGGCGCACCTGCTCCAGTGGAAGCAATACGGCAGCGTGGAGCTGCAGTTCAAGGACTATGTGCCGCTGGTGCTCCAGTCGAAGGACAACGGCATCATCGTCGATCCCTATGTCGGCGCGGGAATGGCGCTTACAAGCGAGATGCTGCAGATGCTGCAGGCGGAGCAGGAGATGTTCAGCGCCATGATGCAGGCGGCGTCGGAGATGACGCCGGAGCAGATTGAGGCGTTTGCCGCGGCGGTGGAAAAGGGGGAGATCCCCCTGCCGGGCGAGCAGCCGGACGACGCGCCGGCGGAGAAGCCAAAGTGGTGGCAGAGACGGAAGAAGTAATCCACGCGGGAGAACGGAGGAACTGTATGAGAAAAACGAAGATCGTCTGCACCATCGGGCCGGCCTGCGACAGCGAGGAGACGCTCCGCGGCATGGTGAAAGCGGGCATGAACGTCGCGCGGCTGAATTTTTCCCACGGCTCGTATGAGGACCATCAAAAGCGCGTCGATTTGCTCAAGCGCATTCGCGAGGAGCTGCAGGTGCCGCTGGCGCTGATGCTGGACACAAAGGGTCCGGAATACCGCATCGGCACGTTTGCGGACGACAAAATTTTTCTGGAGGAGGGCGACACCTTCACCTTCACGACCGAGCGGATAGAGGGGACGCAGGAGCGCGTTTCCGTGAGCTATCCGGGGCTGGCTGCCGATCTGGAGCCGGGGGACGTGGTGCTGCTGAATAACGGTCTGCTGGCGTTCCGGGTGGAGCGCACGACGGAAACGGACGTCGTCTGCCGCGTGACGGCGGGGGGCGAGCTTTCCAGCCGCAAGAGCATGAGCTTTCCGAACAAAGTGCTCAAGCAGGATTTTCTGAGCGAGCAGGACAAGGCCGACGTGCTCTTCGGCATCCGAAACGACGTGGATTTTATCGCCTGCTCCTTCGTCTCCCGCCGGCAGGATCTTGTGGACATGAGCGACTTTCTGGCGGCCAACGGCGGCGCGCATATCAGCCTTATCGCGAAGATCGAAAACCAGCCCGGCATCGACAACATCGAGGAGATCTTTGATGCGTGCGACGGCATCATGATCGGCCGGGGCGACATGGGCGTGGAGATTCCGTATGAGGAGCTGCCCGGCATCCAGAAATCGCTGATCGAAAAGTGCCGCCGCCGCGGCAAGCGCTGCATCACGGCGACGGAGATGCTCGAATCCATGACGCACAACATCCGGCCCACCCGCGCGGAGATTTCCGACGTGGCGAACGCCGTGTATGACGGCAGCAGCGCCGTCATGCTCTCCGGCGAGACAGCCGCGGGCGAGCACCCGGTCGAGGCGGTCGCCGCCATGGCGCGCATTGCCGAGCGCACGGAGAAGAACATCGACTATGCCTCGCGCTTCCCGCAGTCTGTGTTTGAGATTCAAAATACGCTTGACGCGATTTCGCACGCCACGTGCGGCATGGCCATTGACATTGACGCGAAGGTCATCACCGTCTGCTCCATCACGGGCAAGACCGCGCAGATGATCTCGCGCTTTCGCGGGCCGACGGATATCATCGGCCTCACCACGACCGAGCGCGCCTACCGGCAGCTCGCGCTGTCGTGGGGCATCACGCCGATCATGAGCGAGGTGTACGAATCCACAGACGTGCTGTTCTACCACGCGCTGCAGGTCAGCCGGTCGGTCATGCAGCTGCAAAAGGGCGACAAGGTCATCATCACCGGCGGAATCATCAACGGCAAGAGCGGCAACACCAACACGATCAAAGTGGAGTATGCGTAAACAAAATCCGGCCTCCCGATTGCGGGAGGCCGGATTTTTTGTGTCCGTTACGCTGCGCTCGATATTTTACACCTCCGCCGCCTTTGGCTGGAGGGATTCGTCGTCGCGGATCCAGTCCTGCACGTCCACCACGACCAGCTCGTTCTCGCCGATGCGATTCACGACATACTGGATGCCGGAGTTGATAATCAGCCGGCGGCACATGGCGCAGGAGGTCGTGTCGTGCAGCAGCTCGCCCGTTTTCGCGTCGCGCCCGACGAGGTAGAGCGTGCCGCCGATCATATCGCGCCGGGAGGCGGAGATGATGGCGTTGGCCTCGGCGTGGACGCTGCGGCACAGCTCGTACCGCTGGCCGCTGGGAATGCGCAGCTGCTCGCGGTTGCAATAGCCGAGCGCATTGCAGTTGACGCGGCCGCGCGGCGCGCCGTTGTAGCCGGTGGAGAGGATCTCATCGTTTTTCACGATGATCGCGCCGTATTTCCGGCGCAGGCAGGTCGAGCGGTTGAGCACCGCGTCGGCAATGCTGAGATAGTAGTTGTCCTTGTTTACGCGCTGGTCCATATGTGCTTCCGCCTTTCCAATGAAACAATCTGCTATCAGTATAAGGGCTTTTTGCTGGAAGCGCAAGGAGAAATTTCACGCTCGCTGGAATCCTGCCGAAAGGTGTGCTATACTTCGTTGGGGGAGGATGACCATGAAGCAAAACTATCAAAAGCAAATGGAGGCCGTCACCGAGCGGCTTCCGGCGGGGGAGAGGCCCCGGCTGTTGCTGCACAGCTGCTGCGGCCCGTGCAGTAGTTATGTGCTGGAGGCGCTCACGCCGTATTTTCGTGTGACAGTGCTGTATTATAACCCCAACATCCAGCCGGAGTCGGAGTATGAAAAGCGCCTGCGCTGGCAGCGGGAGCTTATCGCCGCGCTGCCGGCGGCTGCGGAGGTGGACATTCTGGCGTGCGCATATGACGGCGCGGCGTATACCGCGGCGGTGCGCGGGCTGGAGCGCGAGCCGGAGGGCGGTGCGCGGTGCACGGTATGCTTTCGCCTGCGGCTGGAGGAGACGGCGCGGCTGGCGATGCTGCACGGCTTTGACTGGTTCTGCACAACGCTCACGGTCTCGCCACACAAGGACGCCGAGCGGCTGAATCAGATCGGCGCCGCGCTGGCGGAGCAATATGGCGTGCGCTTTCTGCCCTCAGACTTCAAAAAGCGCGGGGGATACCAGCGCAGCATCGCGCTCTCCAGGCAATACGGCCTCTACCGGCAGGACTACTGCGGCTGCCTGTACAGCAGGCCTGTTGACAATTCCGCCGCAGCGGAGTAAAATACGCAGGAATTGAATAGCGCAGGTGCCATAACCCTGCGCGCATTTTGCAATCAAAAAAATGGGAGGAAGTATTCATGCGCACTTCAACGAGAAAAATGGCCGCCGCGGCGGTCGTGGGAGCGGCCTACGCCGCGCTGACGATGGCGCTCGCGCCGATCAGCTACGGGGCGATCCAGATGCGGGTATCGGAGGTGCTGTGCATCCTTCCGTTTTTTGTGCCCTGCACGGCGTGGGGACTGTTTCTGGGCTGCGCGGTCGCGAATCTCATCAGCGCATCCGGGATTCTGGACGTGGTGTTCGGCTCGCTCGCGACGCTGGGCGCGTGCCTCTGCATCGCCGCGCTGGGAAAGCGCGGCCGTGCGACCACGTCGTGGCCGCGGTGCGTGCTCGCGGCGCTTATGCCCGTGGTGTGGAACGGCATGGTCGTCGGCGCGGTGCTTACGTGGACGCTGACGGATACGGCGTTTCCGTCCCTGTCGCCGGTGTTCTGGGTCTTCGGCGGGGAGGTCGCTGCGGGGGAGCTTGCCGTCATGCTCGTCCTCGGTCTGCCGCTGATGCGCCTGCTGCCGCGATACAGCTGGTTCCGCCGCGCCGCCGAGCAATCCCTATAGTATCTGATATTTCAGGCTAATTCCCTGTCCTTTCTTACCGAGCCGAAGCCCAACGAAGTGGTTTCGGCTCGGGGACGCGGGGTGCGTGGCTCTGCCCGGTCGCTTCGTTACTGAACTTCAGTCGTTGACGTGGTGCGGCGCTGCTGGCGTGGTGCTTGATTGGGGCTGGTGGCCTCGTTAATGTACCGATATTGGTTGGTCGCACTGCAGGCATTCCACCCGCTTTCTTTTCAGCGCGAAAAGAAAGCCGGTGGAGCCGGAAAGAAACGCTGAAGGTGCGGTGGTAGGCAACGCTTCTTCCGGAACCGCGCGCAAGCGCGCGGTTCCGGGGGCTTACTCTTCTACGGTCGGACGAACCCGTACGAGCGGCGCAAGTGCGCCGCCGTACTGCGGGGCGCGGGATACGGGGATTGGCGGGGAAGCGAACGATACAGCGCTTGCCGCAATCCCCTCTGTCGAAAAACTTTTTTCGACAGAGACAAAAACAGGCGCTGAAAATGCTAACACCATATAAGGATATAAAACACAACTAACGGGCATTGGCAAAGGCAAAAGCCAGCGTTGGGAGCGAAAACGTTTCTTACGCTGGCTTTCTTTCTGTCAAAATATAAAATCGCACATTCGCAAAGAGAGAAATCCTTTGCTACACTTTAGGCGAAGGAGGCAAAAAATATGCGAAGTCAGAAATACTACATAGCGATTGACGAGAAGGAACGAAGGATTATTCTCAATGCCCTGAACGAATTGCGGAACAGGCTGCTTGCAGAGGGAAGATATACTGATGCGGTAGATGATGTTCTAATCAAAGTAGTCAACGCACCAATCAGGAAATTCAAAATCAAGATTACGGAGGGTTAAGATTATGGAGAAAAGTTTATTTGAGCAGATGGGCGGTACATATTCAAAGGTTGGAGATTATTCTTTGCCTAATCTCCTGTTGCCCCAAGAGGAAACCAAGCCAATCGGCTTATGGGGGCAGCGTCACGCAAGGTATTTGAAACGAAGTCACAAGGTTTTGTATATGAACCTGCTGACAAGCGGCAGGCTGAACAATTACCTTGCCGATATTGATGAACAAGCGGCGGATATGTTTCTTCGGCTGGTAAAGCAAATGGCAGAACGGGAAAATATCACGGAGCAATTAAAAACTGAAAATCAAATGCTTTGGATTGGAAGAATGAACGAGATAAGGGCAAGGGCAAGAGAAATCGTAAACGCTGAACTGATTTACAGCTAATCAAATGTAACGCTTATAATCTCAGAAATGCGGTGGGCAGGAATAACTACTTGCCCGCCGTATTTCGTATGCAAAAAAACTTAAAACAGGCGTTTTTGACAAGTAAAATCGTTACATTACAGAAATGGAAATCAGCAGAGCGGCTTCAAAAATAAAGCCAACGCTTTACAATCCGTTGAATTTTCAGGCAAGATGTGCTATACTAAGTCGATAGCAAACGGTTTTCTGCCGGTATTGCTTCTGACAGCCAAACTATTCTCAAGAAACGAGGAAACGGGTATGACAGTAAGCTATAAAAAACTTTGGAAATTACTCATTGATAAAGATATGAAGAAGAAAGACCTTGAAAAAGCGGCGGGAATTAGCAACTATGTCATTTCAAAGATGAACAAGGGTGAAAACATCACAGTTGATATTGTGGGAAAGATTTGCAGCGCATTGGACTGTACGCCCAACGACATCATGGAATTTTACGATGACAGCAAGTAAGGGAGATTGTTGAAGTGAACACGATTTTAACTAAGATCACGCAGGGCGTGAATTTAAATAAAGAAAGAACACCTTACATATATGCAGTTGCCCTTATGGGACTGTTTACCTTCCTGTTTTTGGGTGCGGAATATTTATTTGTGGATGTACTTTCCCATATCGTATCGGAGGACAGAACCGTGCTGGCGCAAAATTATGCGTTGGGCATCAGCGCAGCAGGCTTTGCACTATATCCGCTGTTCAACCGTTTTTGCAAAGACCGGCTGAAAGCAGTATGCTCCGTTATCATCGGTTTTTTGTCTGTTTTGTGTCTTGTTTTCATCTGTTCGGGGACGGCTTATACAGCCATTTTCGCAACAGGGCTTGTTTTATTTCTGTTGCTCGGTTTGGTCGGCAGCGGTGTTTTTTATGTTTCTATGCGTATGATGAAAACGGACAAGTACTTAGCGAGATCTGTAGGGATTTCCTATGCGTTGGGTATGAAGGATTCTCGGACTACTTCAACACAGCTTCTCGGACTACTTCAACACAGCGAGCCGACCGGCCGCTTACGCCGCACCGCGGCCGTTTAGCTCCGCATCAGCGGCCGTTGGGCACCGCAATATGCACTTCGCCCGGATCGTACAAAAATTTGTATTTTTCGCAAAAAAGTGCTTGACAGCGGCGCGGTGGCTTTGATATCATTATTTACGTAATCGTATTAACTGCTGAGAAATTCTGGAAACATGTCTCTCAAAAAAATACTTGACAAAAGGGCGGCGATCGGGCATGCTCAGACAGACAGACAGACAGACAGACAGACAGACAGACAGACAGACAGACAGACAGACAGACAGACAGACAGACAGAGATTATTACTTTTAAAGACATAGACGATATCACAACGGCCGTGCCGGGCGGAGCACGCCCGGCACGGCCGTTTGCGCGTTCGGCGGCCTTTTCGTCACGCCGGACGCCGCCGGGGAACCCGACAAACAAGCACCCGATGGAGAGAAGGGGAGGACAGAGAACATGAAGAGAGTACTGCAAAAGAGAGCGCTGGCCTGCTTGCTGGCCCTGGTGATGCTGCTGTCCCTGAGTCCTGCCGCGGCCTTCACGGCGGCGCCGGAGGACGAGGACCTCGCGACCTGTGCGGAGCACGTCTGGGGCGAGGACGGACGCTGCACGCTCTGCGACGCGGAGAAGCCCGCCGACGAAAACAAGTCCGAGGGCGAGAACAAGTCCGAAGACGGGAACAAGTCCGAGGACGGGAACAAGACCGAGGGCGAGAACAAGTCGGAAGACGAAAACAAGTCCGAGGGTGAGAACAAGTCTGAGGACGAGAACAAGTCCGAGGACGGGAACAAGTCCGAGGGAGAGAACAAGTCTGAGGCCGGGAACAAGACCAAGGGCGAGAACAAATCCGACGACGGCAACAAGACCGAAGACGGCAAAAAGGCCGCCAAGGGCGGCACGTCTTCCCTGCGGAGCGGCAACGCATCCGCGGCTATCGGAAAGTCGCTGTATGAGCAGACGGAGTACGACTATACACCCATCATGATGTATTGCACGGCTACGGGGAGCGGCGCCGATACGCAGGGATTTACCTACACCATCGCAAATCTGGAGATTGACGACGATCTTCCAAACGGCGCGGATCTGGTCGTGCTGATCTGCGACAGTGATGGCGTGATCCAGAGCGTCGTCGCCTTCACGGGCAGCAGCGTGACCTTCACGCTGACAAACGAGATGCTGGCCGTCGTCGGCCTTCCCGGCACGGGAGAGTTTCAGAATTATTGGCCCACGGAGGATCCCTCGGATAATGACATGTTCCTCGCGACGGTCCAACAGACCGGGGTGGACGGCTGGACCACCGAGGCGTACAGGTATGACTATAGCGCTTCGGTTGGCGGAGCAGATGAGCCCATCCAATTTGCCAAAGGGCTGGGCAGCAGCGCAGTCTCCATCTGGATCGAGTTTATGAACACGCGGGATGAGGAGCCCACGCTGGAAGACAGCTTCACGATCAAAAAGAAGGTGGTGTCCAACGATCTGAACGACTGGAGCAAGCAGTTTCCCTTTACGCTGCGTTATACCCTCAAAGAGGACGTCTCCGCCGACGCCGTGAGCTTCAAGAAAGGGGACACGCCGCTGACCCTCAGCAGCGGCGACAGCTTCACCCTCCGGCACGGCGAGAGCCTTACGGTCCACACGGACGGCTGCTTGCGGGACGACGCCTTTGCGAGCTTCACTGTGGAGGAAGGGGAGCTTGACGTCAACCAATACGGCTTCTATTGGAAGTTTGGCGCGTCCATCAACGATGAAGAGGGCAGCAGCCGCACCTGGACCGGGAGCATTCCCGACGAAATCGTGGTCACCAACAAAACTGTCGAGCCGGAGGACAGCTTTCGGATCAGCAAAATAGAGTATGATGTTGAGGGGAACGAAGTGACCCGAGGACGGAGGCTCCACTACCTAACGCTGAGCTGGACATTCAATGATGGCTATACAAATGCAGATGTGGTCATTTTCCAAAACAACTGGCCCGTGCCCATTCAGAACGGAAATACGTTAAAACTTTCCGTCCTTTCAAATGAGTCTATCATTGTTGGGACTTATGGAAAGCTGGAGGATGTGTTCGCCTCTTTCCAGATTGTCGAAGCCGGCACAAACTATTATTGGAGTACTGTGAACGGCAAAGCCGGCGGTACCTTCTCCTATGTCGGCACGGGCGAGCTGGAGGATGTGGAGTTCAAAAACTACCGCTACTCCTTTGCCCTCATGAAGGCGCTTCCCCAGTACGCAATGGACGGCAGCACCTTCACCTTCAACATCTACAAGAAGGACGGCACGCTGATGCGGGAAGGCCTTGTCGTGACCTGGGATAATGATAACAACGAGAAGACCTATGTGTCGCTGCCGGACGGGGAATACTATCTCGTGGAGACGGCGGCAGATTACCTGTCGTATAGTGATGGCACCCACGTGAATCCGAAGGGGGATAAGATCTATTTTACCGTGGACAACGACGCCACATCGACAAGCAACAATAGCACCACATACTACGATCCCTATAAAGTCATCACCTTGGATCCCTCCGCCGCGGGCTTGGCCGCCACGTGTCAGGAGTACTTGGAATACTTGCGTGGCTCCAATCCCTACTACCAATACCTGAATCAAAAAGGCATCGACCCCAACGGGATCATCGTCTTCAATGACACAGTGAGAGACATTGGCTGTGAAAAGCGCTGGGTGCGGATGCCCGGTCAGCCCTATGAAAACCTGTCAGTGGAATTCGCGGGCGTATCCCGAAACGCCGATCTGATCGGCCAGAGCTTTCAGGTCGATTACTACGGCGGCAGAAGCCGGGACGAGGACGGCAGGATCATATACGTGGACTACCAGCGCTCGGGTACGGTGACCTTCATAGAAAACGACAACAGCCTGCCCAGTCAACCCGCTCCATATTATCCCGCGATATGCAAGATCACGCTGGAGGGCGGCAGCACCGCCGCCGCGGTCATCCGCGGCCTGCCGTACGGCGACCTGTGGAGCCTGACGGAGATAGAAAAGACGGGATGGGAAAGAGGCACTATCCACGACGGCTATTCCGGCCCATACTCAACCCGGTGGATCCATGTGAATACGGAGACCGGTTCGCTGAGCCTGACAAAGGCGGTCGAAGGGGATGCGGACCCGGATCAGGAATTCGTCTTCAACGTGTATGTGTTCTCTCAGAAGCTAGGTGAGCCGAAGATAGGTGAGCCGTTCGTCCCGCTCAGCGACGCTGAACGGGACGAGAAGGCACAGGCGATCGCGGAGTTTTTCAGCGGTCTTTCCAGTATGGAGGACATGCCGGAGGATATGGGGGCGTGGTATGATCTGCACCCGGATTTTGAGTATTATGCTTTAGGGGGATACTCATGGAATAAAACCGTGGACGGCCCTGTGACCTACAAGTATTGGAATTGGTATGAAGATGAGGGCTGCTGGGGCTACGGCCGCTATCTCCAGATTACCCTGAAGGCGGGCGAGACGGTCACAATCCCGGACATCGCTGCCCGGAGCGTCTACATCATCGAGGAGCAGCCCGTGGAGGGCTATGTGACAGATCGCAGCTATGTGGTGGGCGTGCTGGACGACTATGTGGTCAAGGAGACTGTCACCAACATCAAAACGAGTTCCAAGACGACGCACCGGGTGGAGAAGATCTGGGAGCAGCCGGAGAACGAGCCGGATCAGAGCGTGCCCGTGCAGGTGCAGCTCACGGCGGACGGCAAAGCCCAGGGCGCGCCTGTGACCCTCAACGCCGAGAACGAATGGACCTACACCTGGACGGAGCTGCCCATGTTCACCGAGAGCGGGGACGCCATCGTCTACGCCGCGGAGGAAGTGGCGGTCCCGGCGGGCTTCACCGCCGAGACGGAGACCAAGGACGGCGTGACCACCATCACCAACAGCCTCTCCGTGGAGATCAGCGGGACGAAGACCTGGGACGATTCGAACGATCGCTACGGCAAGCGCCCGGCGAGCATCACCGTGCGGCTCAAGGCCGACGGCGTGGAGGTGGCCTCCGTGAAGGTGACGGCGGCGGAGGGCTGGAAGTACACGTTCAAGGATCAGCCGAAGAACAACGCGGCGGGCAAGGCGATCGTGTACACGGTGACGGAGGACGCGGTGCCGGGCTACACGACGCGCGTCAGCGGCTATAACATCACGAACACGTACCAGCCGCGCCGCTTCTTCAGCCCGCGGACCGGGGACGGGAATCAGCCCATGCTCTGGCTGGGCCTGGCCCTCCTGAGCGGCCTCGGCGTCCTCACGGAGACCGCCCGCAGAAAGCGCAAGACCTACAAGAGCAAACACTAAAACAGCGCTGCAAAAGCAAAGCATAAGAAAACAGCCCATGGGCCGCGTACCAGCCGGTACGCGGCCCATGTTTTCGACATACGTCTTGTTTTTCTTTGCGCCGAACGCTATAATGATGGACAGCGACGCCGCCGGAACGGCACAGGATAACGGGAGGGATTCGATGCCAAAACAGTCTTCCAGGATGCAGTCTCTGCATGTTCTGATCGCACTTGCCGCCGGGCTTCTGCTGCTCTTTTTCCTGCCGACGGGAGAGCATTTGACTCCCGTCGGCGTGCGGGTCATTGCGCTGATGCTTCCGATGCTGTATCTGTGGCTTACCACCAACACGCACTGGACCTGTCTGCTCGCGCTTGCCCTGCTCGTAACGACCGGCGCGATGAGCGCGAACGAGGTATGGGCGGGCTCTCTGGGCAGCTTTGTGGTCATGACGGTCATCGCCTATATGCTCCTGAACGTCTGCCTGAAGGAGACCGGCGTCATCGACCGGATCGCGCTCTGGTTTATCACGCGCCGCTTTGTGCGTGGTCGGCCCTATCTTTTCCTGGCGATGTTCTTCCTGTCCAATCTGCTGATCGGCATGTTCATGGAGAACCTGACGCTGGCCATCATCTACATCGGCATTACGGAGGGGATCGCCCGCCATTTGAAGCTGGAAAAGGGGGAGCCGCTGTATACCGTGCTGTTTACCGGCGTGATGTGGGGCAATGTCCTCGTCGCCTGCTGTTCGCCCGTGGCGCATGTGCTGCCGAATGTGCTCATCGCGCTGCTGGAGACCCAGGCCGGGCTCCGCGTTTCCTATGCCGCGTGGTTCGCGTACGGGAGTGTCTTTGCCGCCATGATGTTCTGCGTCATGATGCTTGTGATCCGCCTTTGGAATCCGGATACCTCCGCCTTTCGGCATTATGATCCCGAGGAGCTCCGCGCCTCGGCCGCGCCGCTCGGCAAGGCCGGCGTGATCGCCTCGCTCACCTTCCTGGCTGTCATCCTCCTGTCCCTGCTCCCGTCCTCCCTCGGCGCTTACCCGATCTTTGCCGCCGTCAACCGTTGGGGCAACGCCGTGCCGGCCCTGTTTGCCATCTGCCTGCTGGCCCTGATCCATGTGGACGAGCGGCCGGTCCTGGATGTCCCGGCGGCCATGAGGCAGCTGCCCTTGCCCTCGGTCATTTTCGCCGGGACCGTCTCGGTCTTTGCGGTGCCCCTCTCCTCGGAGGCCACCGGGATCACGCCCTGGCTCGGCAGTCTTCTGGTGCCCGCCCTGGGCGGGCGTCCGGTCTGGCTCACGCTGGTCGTTCTGCTGGCGCTGGCCATCCTCATGACCAATTTCCTGTCCAACATGGTGACGCAGATACTGTTTTTCAACATCGGGCTCATCCTGCTCAGGGGCAGCTACAGCATGGCCGCCTTCTGCATCCTGATCGGCGTCGCCTCCGGGATCGCCGTCGCCACGCCCTCCGCCAACATCCCCTCCCCGCTGTTTTTCGGGCCGGGGCACATCAGCATGCGCAGCACCTGGAAGGCGAATCTGGCCTTTGCGCTGGCCGGGCTTCTGCTGTCTGTCGTGCCCGGCATCTCCCTGGCCGCCGCCCTCGCCGGGTGAAACCGTCGCTGGAATCCGCCTCTGGCGGACCAGCCGCCCGCCGTATGGCGGGCTGTTTCTGTTGGAGCTGCTACCCAGATTCGAATCCCCTCCGGGGACTAGGCGCGTTTGCGGATGGGCTTCGCCCTTTTGATGCGCCGTCGCTGGAATCCGCCTCTGGCGGACCAGCCCGAATCAGAGAGTACCCCCCCCCAACAGAAACAGCCCGCCGTATGGCGGGCTGTTTCTGTTGGAGCTGCTACCCAGATTCGAACTGGAGAGCTGATAACGAGCTGACGGACGATCCCCGTTGGAGCGGGTACGAAGTTCCGCCTACAAGCAATGCAAACTACGGATGGATATTGAACATCGTCTCGAAGCTATCTCAGAACGGTGTTGCCGGTTTTCTGCTTGCAAACGGGGCTCTGTCCGATGACGGGACTGAGCTGAAGATTCGCCAGCAGCTTATCGAGAACGATCTCGTGGAAGCAATTGTGATTCTCCCGAGAAGCCTTTTCTATACCACAGACATCAGCGTTACCTTGTGGATACTCAACAAGAATAAGCACAAGAGAACCGTTGAGCAGAACGGCAAACTGATCCAGTATCGAGGGCGCGAAGGCGAGATCCTCTTTATGGATCTTCGGCAAATGGGCAGCCCATATGAAAAGAAGTACATCGAGCTGACGGAGGAAGATCGCGCCAAGGTAACCGGCGTCTACCACGCATGGCAGCGTGAAGGATACGAAGATAACTATGAGAATGTCCCCGAGTTCTGCTACTCCGCACCTAAGAGCGAGGTAAAGGAGAAAGGCTAGTTGTTCTTATAATCATTTGTAAGATGCTTTGCACCTTGATAGGAGTCAACTGAGTAATGGTAAAGTTTCACGCTTGTCATTCCCTTCGTCTATGCTGTAAAACTGCGATTAGTTGCTTCAACTCGTTATTGGTTTTGTTTTCTCAAGATGAAATCCAGATTGAACGGCAGACCTTCTACCTTGTTCTCGTGCTCGGACATATCCAGAGTCAGGCCAACCTTTTCAGCTGCCTCGAACAGAGCGAAGTGAACGTCAAAGAGATCCGTAAATTCAAAGTCTTCCAACCTGTATCCGGCAACTTGCATAAGCTGCGCCGTTGTGATGTCATATCCGTCCGGTGCAGCTTGAAGTCGTTCAATAAGTACCGGAATCCATACAGTAGTTACTGGCACTGTTGGTCGCTTTCGGGGCGACAATTACCACTCATCAAACAAATCGTCGTACAGCATCATTTCTTCGATGCTGTAAGGCTTATTCTTTGCTTTCTTCTTCAGCTCTTTATAGGTTTTGTCGTCTACCCAGATATCCCGCTTTTCCATGACCTTTTTCTTCTGGCCGAAAAAGCCGGTCTTCTCAACTTCCACGAGAGCTTTGACTTTATGCTTCATGTGAATACCTCCGTGAAGGTCGGCTTCTCAGCTCTTCAATGGAGATTCTGTGCTCAGACATATACCTGCGCATGTAGTCATAGCACTGGTTGGTAAGGATCACATCTGACAACGCGCGGTGAGCGTGTTCGTTATGTAACTGAAATCTTTCCTCCAGATCGCAGAGCCGGTGATGGTGCTCTTCGGGAAAGAGCTTCCGGCTCAGTCGGAGAGTATCAACGAAGTCGTTACGGAAGCCATAGCCAAAACAGCGAACACAGTTCTCGTATAGGAAGTTGATATCAAAGTTCACGTTGTGTCCCATTACCAAGGATGTGCCCACAAAACTCATAAACTCCGGAAGAACCTGCTCGATGCTGCCAGCGTCCTGAACCATCTCATTTGTAATGCCGGTCAGGTCTGTGATGAAGGGACTGATCCGATGCGGCGGTTTTACAAAGGCTGTGAAGGTGTCTACGATGTCAAACTCTTTAACCTTGATCGCGCCGATTTCGATGATGCTGTCATCTGCCGGGTTCAGTCCCGTTGTTTCTAAGTCCAGAAGAACATAATCAGAAGGCAGTTCAATTAAGCTGAGGCCTTTATCTGGCCTGCGCTCATCTGTAGTGGTCATGTTTTCCCTTCTTTCGGGATAGTATCAGGTGAGAAGATACCTTGGATGAAAGTCATGCTCTGAATCTTCGTAATTACCTGTTTCGTAGTTAAGCTGATGCCATACTTGATGCAGAATATCGTCTGGAAGCGGCATAGGCTGACCGTCGTTTCCAAGATAGGCGTAATGCAGTTTATCGCCCAATATCCATAGGACATCAGAAGGAAGCTCTTTAATGCTGAGATCGTCTGCTCCTGCCCATGCAACCTGTCCATTTTGGCCGATACCTAATGATGTGCCCGTCAGCCAGTCAGCTCCATATTCCTGACCGGGAATAAAGTTCATAGAGACA